>NZ_JBTYZO010000034.1:0-58248 GCF_057808495.1 Hymenobacter sp. M1-2 | reverse complement strand
AAGTGCGGTGGGGCGACCAGGCATTCGACTACACCTTGCCCGCCGGGGCCGTGGCCACCTTTCAGTGGAGCGGCACGCAGAACGGCAGCACCCGCACCGACGACATTGCCGCGCGCAACACCTCAGGCAGCACGGCCTTAGCCAACTCGGCGGCCAGCCAGGCCGAGGAGCTGCGCCTGCAAGTGTACCCGACAACGGTAGACAGCGAAATCCGCCTCGAATACACCGCCGAAAAGGCGCAGGCCCTGGGCTTGCAACTGGTAGATATGACGGGTCGCACGGTGGTGCCCAAAGCAGAAGCGAGCGTGAAGAAAGGGCTCAACCAACTGACGGTGCCGGTAGGCACGGTGCGCCAGGGCGTGTACCTGCTGCGCGTGACCACACCCGCCGGCCTGCTTACGCGCCGCATCATTGTGGCACGATAGGCTAGGCAAGCCAAGAGAGGGCAGGAGGCCAGCAACGGCTTCCTATCCTCTTCACTAGTCTGTTTCGCTCTGGTCTTGGAGCACCTTGTTCTTTTCCCAGCCAAATCCCCACTGCTATGAGAAACTATTCCCGTCCGCTACTCGCCTTATTGGCTGGTAGTCTCACCCTGTGCGGGCTGAGCGCCTTCCGGCCCGCGCCGGTTCCGCTGAGTACCCAAGGCACGCAAGCCAACGAAGTGGTGAGCGTCTGGCTCACGTACGGCAACCAGAGCAAGCTGCTGGAGCAGCAAAGCAACATCAGCTTCGGGGCCGACAGCGGCAGCAACCCCACGACCATCACGGTCGACGAAAACACGACGTACCAAAGTATGGACGGCTTTGGGGCGGCCATGACCGGCTCGTCAGCCTACCTGATGAACCAGAAGATGAACGCCAGTCAGCGCGACGCGCTGCTCTCGGACCTGTTTGGCTCAGGCGGGCTCAACTTCAGCTTCGTGCGCCACAGCATCGGGGCCTCGGATTTCTCGCTCTACGACTACACTTACAACGATGTGCCACAGGGCCAGACCGACTTCAGCCTGAATAACTTCTCCATCGCGCCGGACCAGGCCGATGTGATTCCAATGTTGAAGGCGGCGCGGGCGAAGAACAGCAGCTTGCGCATTATGGGTACGCCCTGGAGCGCGCCGGCCTGGATGAAGAACAGCTACACCCTCAAAGGCAGCTCGTTGGCTGACGATAAGTACGGCGTGTACGCTAACTATTTCGTCAAGTACATTCAGGCTTTTGCCAACGAGGGATTGCCCATTTATGCCGTTACGCTGCAGAACGAGCCCTTTGCCACCTCGGACTACTACCCAACCATGCAGATGTTTGCTTATCAGCAGAGCAACTTCCTGCGCTACCACATCGGGCCGGCCTTCGCCAACGCGGGCATCAACACCAAGCTTGTCGTTTATGATAATGCCTGGGATTCGCCGGGCTACGTCAACGAAGCCTTTGCTGATTCTGAAGCCCGGCGGTACGCAGCTGGCTCGGCCTTCCACTGCTACTCGGGCACGCCCGATCAGCAAAACGGAGTGCACAACGACTTTCCCGACAAAGGCATCTGGATGACTGAGTGCTCCGGCACCGTTGGTTCCGACTTCGGCGGGGATTTGAAGTGGACGCTTTCCAACCTGATCATCGGCTCGACTAGGGCCTGGGCTAAGGGCGTGCTGATGTGGAACCTGGCCCTGGACCAGAACAACGGCCCCACCAACAACGGCTGCATTAGCTGCCGCGGCGTCGTGACCATCGACAACAACACGGGCAACGTGACGCGCAACGTAGAATACTACGCCTTCGGGCACGCCAGCAAATTCGTGAAGAATGATGCCGTGCGCATCGCGTCCAACTCCTACAGCGGCGGCATTGAGAATGTGGCTTTCAAAAACCCCGATGGTTCAAAAGTGCTGGTAGCACTCAATAACGGCTCCTCGCAAAACACCTTTAAAGTGAAGTGGGGCGACCAAGCGTTCAGCTACACTTTGCCCGCGGGCGCGGTGGCCACCTTCAAGTGGAGCGGTACGCAGAATGGGGGCGGCAGCACGGGTGGCGGTAGCAATGGCATCGTGGCGGGCAACGTCTACAAAATATCGAGCGTGTACTCCGGCAAGGTGCTGGATGTGGATGGGCCTACCTACGACAACGGCACGCGGGTGCAGCAGTACGACTACGATGGCAGCGCCGGCCAGAAATGGCGGGTGAAGGATGCCGGCAACGGCGAGGTGCAGTTTGAGAATCTCTACTCGGGCAAGGTGCTCGACATCGCCGGGCCTTCCTTCAGCGATGGTGCCAAAGCGCAGCAGTACGACAACTTTTATTCTGCCAACCAGAAGTTCCGCATTGTGAGCCTGGGCAACAGCCAGTACAAGATCGAGAGCGTGTACTCGGGCAAGGTGCTCGACGTGGACGGTCCTTCCTACAACAACGGCGCGCAGGTGCAGCAGTACACCGACTACACCAGCCAAGGCGCCAACAACCAACGCTGGACCTTCACCGACCTCGGCACCTCCGGCCGCACGGCCCTAGCCACGAGCCCTTCGGCGGCTAGCAAGGCCGAGGAGTTGCGCCTGCAAGTGTACCCGACGACGGTGGATTCGGAAATCCGGCTCGAATACACGGCCGAGAAGGCGCAGGCTGTAGGCTTACAACTGGTAGACATGACCGGCCGCACAGCCGTGCCCAAAGCGGAGGCTTCGGTGAAAGCGGGGCTCAACCGGCTCACGCTGCCCGTGGGTAGTGCGCGTCAGGGCGTGTACCTGCTGCGCGTGACCACATCCGCTGGCTTACTCACCCGCCGCATCATTGTGGCCCGCTAAGTAGATGTAGAAGCAGTAGGAGGTAGGTAACTGCCTTCTACTGCTTCACTTACTTGATTTCTTACTCCGTTTTCGGAGCCTTCTGTTCCTTTCCACCAAACCCCACCAACCACTATGAAAAACTACTCTCGTCCGCTGCTGGGCCTGTTGGCCGGCAGCCTCACGCTCTGCGGGCTCAGCGCCTTCCGGCCCGCCTCGGCGCCGGCCGGTACACTCGGCACGCAGGCCAACGAAACGGTGAGCGTTTGGCTCACGTACGGCGACCGGAGCAAGCTGCTCGAACAGCAAGGCAACGTGAGCTTCGGGGCCGACAGCGGCACCAACCCGACCACCATTGCAGTAGAGGAGAACACGACCTACCAGAGCATGGACGGTTTCGGCGCTTCCATGACGGGCTCGTCGGCCTACCTCATCAACCAGCGGATGAACGCCAGCCAGCGCGACGCCTTGCTCTCGGACCTTTTCGGCAGCGGCGGTGTGCACTTTAGCATTGTACGGCACACGATGGGCGCTTCGGATTTCTCGCTCCAAAACCACACCTACAACGACATTCCGCAGGGCCAGACCGATACTAACCTCAACAACTTCTCCATCAACTACGACAAGACCGACCTGATTCCGGTGTTGAAGGCCGCCCGCGCCAAAAACTCGGACCTCAAGATCATGGGTTCTCCCTGGACGGCCCCGCTGTGGATGAAGGAAAACTACGTGTGGAACGGGAGCTGGCTGAACACGGCCTACTACCAGACCTACGCCAACTACTTCGTGCGGTACGTGCAGGCCTACGCGGCGGAGGGCCTGCCAATTTATGCCGTTACGCTCCAGAATGAGCCTTTGTTTTCGGCCCCGTACGCCTCCATGCGCATGGACCCCGGCAACCAGGCCAGCTTCCTGAAAAACAACATCGGACCGGCTTTCCGCAATGCAGGCATCAATACCAAGCTCATTGTGTACGACCACAACTGGGACCGGCCCGACTACCCCAATGATGTGTATGCCGACGCCGCGGCCAAGCAGTACGCCGCCGGCTCCGCTTTCCACTGCTACGGCGGCTCGGTGGGCAACCAAAGCACCACCCGCGACGCCCACCCCGACAAGGACATTTGGTTTACGGAGTGCTCCGGCACTACCGGCTCCGACTTCGGTGGGGACTTGAAGTGGACGCTCTCAAACTTGATTATTGGCTCGGTGCGCAACTGGGCCAAGAGCGTGATGATGTGGAACCTGGCCCTCGACCAAAACAACGGCCCCACCAACGGCGGCTGTAGCACCTGCCGCGGCATCGTCACCATCGACAACAACAATGGCAACGTGACCCGCAACGTGGAATACTACGCCTTTGGCCACGCCAGTAAGTTTGTGAACTCGGGCGCCGTGCGCATTGCGTCCAACTCCTACAGCGGCGGCATCGAGAATGTGGCTTTCAAGAACCCTGATGGTTCCAAGGTACTGGTTGCCGTCAACAACAGCTCCTCGCAAAATACCTTCAAAGTACGCTGGGGCAACCAGGCTTTCAATTACACGCTGCCCGCGGGTGCCGTGGTTACTTTTAAGTGGAGTGGCACGCAAAACGGGGCCACACCCACCGGCAATACGGGCGGCGGCAGCACGAACGGCCTGGTAGCAGGGCACAAGTACCGCATCACAAGCGTATACTCGGGCAAAGTGCTGGACGTAGATGGCCCCAGCACGGCCGATGGCGCCAAGGTGCAGCAGTACGACGATTACACCAGCCAGGGCGCTAACAACCAGATGTGGCGCCTGGATGACGCTGGCAACGGCCAATACCAACTCGTGAGCATGTACTCGCAAAAGGTGCTCGACATTGCCGGGCCAAGCTACGCCGACGGCGCCAAGGCGCAGCAGTTCACCAACTACTACGCCGACAATCAGAAGTTTCGCATTGTGAGCCTGGGCAACAGTCAGTACAAGATTGAGAGCGTGTACTCAGGCAAGGTGCTCGACGTAGATGGCCCGAGCACCGCCAACGGCGCGCAGGTGCAGCAGTACACCGACTACACCAGCCAAGGCGCTAACAACCAGCGCTGGACCTTCACCGACCTCGGGGCCGCCCGCTCGGCCGGCGTATTGACCACAGCCGCTAACCTGGCCGAGGAGCTGCGTCTGCAAGTCTACCCGACGACAGTGGATTCGGAAATCCGTCTCGAATACACGGCTGAGAAGGCGCAAGCGGTGGGCTTGCAACTGGTAGATATGACGGGGCGCACGGCCGTGCCCAAGGCGGAAGCCTCGATGAAAGCGGGACTCAACCAGCTCACGGTGCCCGTGGGCAGTGTGCGCCAAGGTGTCTACCTGCTGCGCGTAACCACATCCGCTGGCTTGCTCACCCGCCGCATCATCGTGGCCCGGTAGCAGGAGAGGTGTAAAGCACCGCCCGTGTACTCAGACCTATTGAGTTTGCGGAGTGGAAAAAGTTGTAATGAACTGTAGGGTTGATTCGTTTTTAATTAACGAACCCTACAGGTAGATAAGATTGCTCCTGGGTTTTTAGTTGAATCCTAGTGGCCGCTGGAATTCAACTAAAAACCCAGGAGCAATCTTAGTCACTGGCTGTCTTGGGTGGAGTGCAACGGCAGCTGTAGCGCCTCGTGGCGGCGGTTGTGCTCCACCCCAGATAGTTATCCCACTGTAATGTTACTTGTCCAATGACTCTTTCGCCTTTCCGTCTGTTCGGCCTGCTGCTGTTGGTGCTATGCTCTGGTTCAGCGGCCACAGCACAAACCCAGACCAAACCCGCCCCGGTCCGCCTCACTGATTACGTCAACCCCTTCATTGGCACGGGCGGGCATGGGCACACATTTCCGGGGGCGGCGCTGCCCTTTGGCATGGTACAACTCTCCCCCGACACCTACAACGAAGGCTGGGATTGGAGCTCGGGCTATCATCAGTCCGACCAGTCCATCATGGGCTTCTCGCACACCCACCTCAGCGGCACCGGCGTGGGCGACCTGCTCGATATTCTGGTGATGCCCACTACCGGCCCGCTTCAACTCGTGCCCGGCCCCCGCGACAACCCCGATGCCGGCTACCGCTCCCGCTTCTCGCACCAGCAGGAAAAGGCCGCGCCCGGCTTCTATTCGGTGTTTCTGCAAGACCCCAAAATCCAGGCCGAGCTGACCGTGACCCCGCGGGTGGGCTTCCATAAGTACGTGTTTCCGCAGTCCGACCAGGCCCATATCGTGCTCAACCTGGCCCACGCCATCAACTGGGGAACCGGTAAGGAAGCCACCGATTCGCTGGCCGTACTCAGCGTAAACATCGAAAACGATTCCACCATTAGCGGCATGCGTCAGTCTACGGGCTGGGCCAAGGAGCAGTACGTGTATTTCGTGGCGCGCTTCTCCAAGCCGTTCGCTTTGTCTGGTGTCGGCACCCACGGCAAGGCCCGGCCCGGCCAGCGCACCGCCAGCGGCAAAAGCGTGCAGGCTTACGTCGATTATAAGACCCGCGCTAGTGAGCCAATTCTGGTGAAAGTGGCCCTGTCGGCGGTGAGCGTGGCTGGCGCCAAACAGAACCTCCAAGCCGAGCTGCCGGGCTGGAACTTCGAGAAAACCAAAGCTCAGGCCCGGCAGGCCTGGGAAAAAGAACTGCAAAAAATGCAGGTCACGACGGCCAGCCGCAAGGACAAGGAGATTTTCTATACGGCTCTCTACCACACCCTGCTGGCGCCCTATCTGTACCAGGACGTGGACGGGCAGTACCGCGGCCTCGACAAGGCCGTGCATAAGGCGCAAGGCTTTACTAACTACACCGTGTTTTCGCTCTGGGACACGTTCCGGGCCGCGCACCCGCTCTACACCCTGGTGCAGGGCGAGCGGATAAACGACATGGTGCAGAGTATGCTGGCCCATTATGACCAGTTCAAGCTGCTGCCCGTGTGGCCGCTGGCCGGCAACGAAACCTACTGCATGATCGGTTACCACTCGGTGCCGGTCATTGTGGATGCTTACCAGAAAGGCTACCGCGGCTTCGACGCTCAAAAGGCCTTTGCGGCCATGCGTCACTCGGCCACCGTGCCCGACCGGGGCCTGGCCGGCTACCAGCAGTACGGCTTCATCCCGACCGAAGCGGAAGGCGAATCGGTATCGAAAACGATGGAGTATGCCTACGACGACTGGTGCATTGCGCAGATGGCCCAGGCCCTGGGCAAAAAAGAAGACCAGCAGCTCTTTGCCAAGCGCGCCACCAACTACCGCAACGTGTTTGACCCCAGCGTGGGCTTCGCGCGCGGCAAGTCGGCGGCCGGGCAGTGGGTGACGCCCTTCGACCCCAAAGCCGTGAACCCCCACGGCGCTAAACCCAGCGCCGGCGGCAGCGACTTCACCGAGGGCAATTCCTGGCAGTACACCTGGTTTGTGCCCCAGGACGTGCACGGCCTGGCCAAGCTGCTGGGTGGCCCCGATAAGTTCGTGCAAAAGCTCGACGCGCTCTTCGCCCAAAGCTCGGAAGTAGTCGGCGACGCGCCCCCGGACGTGAGCGGGCTGGTGGGCCAATATGCCCACGGCAACGAGCCCAGCCACCACGTCGCCTACCTCTATAGCTACGCCGGCCAACCCTGGAAAACGCAGGAAAAGGTGAGCGAAATCCGGGCCTCGATGTACAACAACACGCCCGACGGCCTGAGCGGCAACGAAGACTGCGGGCAAATGTCGGCCTGGTACATCTTCTCGGCGCTCGGCTTTTACCCGGTCAATCCCGCCGACGGCACCTACGTCTTCGGCACGCCGCTTTTCGATGAAGTTGCCGTGCAAGTAAGTGCCCCCGCGGGCCCAGCCAAGACGTTCCGCGTGCGGGCCAAAAACCGCTCGGCGGCCAACAAGTACATCCAGGCCATCACCCTCAATGGCAAAGCCTACGACAAAACCTACCTGCGCCACACCGACCTGGTGCGCGGCGGCACGCTGGAGTTTACGATGGGCGCGCAGCCCAACAAGCAGTTTGGCGCCGCGCCCGGCACCTGGCCGCCCTCGATGAGTGCAGCCGCCGGGCAGTAGTTTTTTTTTTCTCGTTCGATGATGCCCAAGCAACTAGTTTACCGCATCCTGTTGATGTTGTCCTCGCTTGCTGCCCAACACCCGGCAGCGGCGCAAGCAAAATTTAGCAAACCCAAACCCACCACTCGCCTCACCACCTACGTTAATCCCTTCATTGGTACGGGCGGACATGGGCACACCTTTCCGGGGCCCACGCGCCCCTTCGGCATGGTGCAGCTCTCGCCCGACACCGACGACACCGGCTGGGACCATTGCGGCGGCTACCACTATCCCGATTCCACCATCCTCGGCTTTTCGCACACTCACCTCAGCGGCACCGGCATCGCGGACTTTGCCGACATTCTGGTGATGCCCAACACTGGCCCGCTGCAGTTTGGGCCCGGCACCACTAAAGCGCCCGAAACCGGCTACCGCTCGCGCTTCTCGCACCGCACCGAAAAGGCCGCTCCCGGCTACTACTCGGTGTTTTTAGACGAGCCCAAGGTGCAGGTAGAACTCACGGCCACCGCCCGCGCCGGTTTGCACCGGTACACGTTTCAGGGCGGCAGCGCCGGCCACGTCATCCTCGACCTGAAGCACGGCATCGACCCCAAGCGCGACTGGGGCCTGCCCGAGCGGGTACTGGATTCGCAGCTCACCATCGAAAACGATTCCACCATCAGCGGCTACCGCCTGTCCACGGGTTGGGCGCGGATGCAGGCAGTGTACTTTGTCCTGAAACTATCCCGCCCGGTCGCCGAAACCGGCGTGTACTTTGATGGGCGCTACCAGAAGGGCCACCGCCAGCTGCGGGGCCAGGAGCTGCAGGCCGCGTTTCAGTTCACGGACCTGGGACCCGCCCGGCCACTGTTGCTGAAGGTAGGTTTGTCGTCGGTGAGTGTGGAAGGCGCGCGCCAAAACCTGCAAGCCGAGCTGCCGGGCTGGAATTTCGAGCAGGTACGCGAGCAGGCCCGCCAGGAATGGGAAATACACCTGGCTAAAATCAAAGTAGACGGCACGCCGGAGCAGAAAACCATCTTCTACACGTCGCTCTATCACACGGGCGTCGCGCCCAACCTCATCAGCGACCAAAACGGCGACTACCGCGGAGCCGATTACAACGTGCACCGCAGCGCCCAGCCCACGTATTCCACACTTTCGCTCTGGGATACGTACCGGGCTGCCAACCCGCTCTACACCCTCACCGAGCCCGAGCGGGTACCGGAATTTTTGAGCACCTTCCTCAACCACCACGACCAAACCGGCTACCTGCCCATCTGGGCCATTTGGGGCAATGAGGCCCACACCATGATTGGTAACCATGCCGTGCCCATTGTGGTGGATGCCTGGCGCAAGGGCCTGCTGCCCGCCGACCAGACCGAGCGCGCCTACGCCGCCATTCGCCAGACGCTACGCCGCGACCATTTCAACTCGCCCTGGCAGATTTATGACCGCGCCGGCTACATGCCCGCCGAAACCGAGGTGAACAGCGTGTCGAAAACCCTGGAAATGAGCTACGACGACTGGTGCGCTGCCCAGATGGCCCAAGCCCTGGGCAAAACCGACGACTACCAGTTCTTCCTCAAACGCAGCCAGAACTACCGCCAGCACTACGACCCCGCCACCGGCTTTATGCGCGGCAAAACCGCGGCCGGCCAGTGGACCACGCCCTTCTCGCCCTACCAAGCCGATTACCAGTCCGACTACACCGAGGGCACCGCCTGGCAGTGGCTCTGGTACGTGCCCCACGACGTGCCCGGCCTCATGGGCCTCATCGGCGGCCAGCCTCGTTTCGTGCAGCGCCTCGATTCGCTCTTCGACTTGAAAAAGGCCACCACGGGCTCCGTGCAGGACATGTCGGGCCTGATGGGGCAGTATGCCCACGGCAACGAGCCTAGCCACCACATTGCCTACCTCTACACTTACGCCGGCCAACCCTGGCGCACGCAGGAGCGCCTCCGCGACATTCTCAAAAGCCAATACCACAACGCCCCCGATGGCCTGAGCGGCAACGAGGACTGCGGGCAGATGTCGGCTTGGTACATCTTCTCCGCCATGGGCCTGTACCCCGTCAACCCCGCCGATGGGCGCTATGTGTTCGGTTCGCCGCTGCTGCGCGAGGCGGTGCTGAACGTGGCAGGCGGCAAACAGTTTCGCGTTATTGCCCGCAAAGCATCAGCGCAGAATAAGTACATTCAGGCTGTAAGGCTTAACGGCAAATCCTACGCGAAAACCTACGTGACGCACGCCGATGTGGCCGCGGGCGGCGAGTTGATATTCGACATGGGGCCGAAGCCCAACAAGCAATTCGGCACTCGCGCCGCCGCTTCGCCTGCAGTAGCTGGGCCGGCTACAGCGCCCAATCCACCCACTACCACCGCTCGATGAAGTACCACCGTTTTCTTGCTGCTCTGTTTTTTACGCCAATAGCCGCCGCACCGGCCCAGGCGGCCGTGCGCCTGCCCAAGCTCGCCACCGACCACATGGTGCTCCAACGCGATACGCCGCTGCCGCTTTGGGGCTGGGCCGACGCGGGCGAAAAAGTAAGTGTCACTTTTCGAAACAAAACCTACGCCGCCACGCCCGGCGCGGGCGGCAAATGGACCGTGACGCTGCCCGCCCAGGCGGCTGGCGGGCCGTTTGAACTGGTTGTGAAGGGTAGTAACACCATCACGCTGCAAGATGTATTGGTGGGTGATGTCTGGCTGGCTTCCGGCCAGTCGAACATGGAGTGGCTTCTGCGCGAAGCCCAGAACGGCCCAGCCGAAGCCGCCGCTGCCAATTTTCCGCAAATCCGGCTGCTGAGCGTACCCAACACCACTGCCTACGCGCCTCAGCCCGATGTTACGGGCTCCGGCTGGCAGGTCTGCACGCCCACTACCGCCGCTGATTTCTCGGCCGTGGCTTACTTTTTTGGTCGGGAGTTGCACCGCCGCTATAAAATTCCCGTGGGCCTTATTGCCTCCGAATGGGGTGGCACGCCCGCCGAGTCCTGGACCAGCTCTGCCAGCCTCAAGGCTTTCCCGGAGTTTGCGGGCCAGCTGGAAAAGGCTGAGCAGTCTAATTTCGATGCCCGCTACGCTGCCTGGCTCAAAACGCCCGCGGCCGTGGTGCAGGGCCACCGCGCCGGCCAGCAAGCCTGGTTCGACCCCGCCTACAACGCCAGCGCCTGGGCCACCATGCCGCTGCCCAAGCTCTGGGAAGAAACCGCAGAACTGCGCGACTACGATGGCATAGCGTGGTTTCGCAAGGAATTTACGCTCAGCGCGGAGCAAGCCCGCCAAGCCCTCACCATCCACTTGCCCGCCGTCGACGACAACGATTCTACGTGGGTGAACGGTACGCTGGTGGGCCAGACAACCGGCTATAACGTGCCGCGCCACTATCCGGTGCCAGCTGCCGCACTTCGGCCCGGCCGCAACGTAGTGGCGGTGCGCGTAGTGGATACTGGCGGCGGGGGCGGCATCTGGGGCCAGCCCGAGGAGTTGCGGGCAGAAGTAGGTGGGCAAGCCCTGCCGTTGGCCGGCGCCTGGCAGTACCGTCCGGCCGTCGACATCGCCAACATGCCGCGCAACCCCTTCCCCGGTGGCGCGCACACGGTTCCTTCCACGCTCTACAATGCCATGATTGCGCCGCTCGTGCCCTACGCGCTGAAAGGCGTGATCTGGTACCAAGGTGAAACCAACGTGGGCCGTGCCGCGCAGTATGGCCGTTTGTTTCCGGCCCTCATCACCGATTGGCGCGCGCAGTGGAAGCAACCCAAGCTGCCGTTTCTGTTTGTGCAGCTGGCCAGTTATCAGAAAGATGAGCCCCAACCCGCCAATTACCCCTGGGCCGATTTGCGCGAAGCCCAGGCCAAGGCGCTGGCCCTGCCCAGTACCGGCATGGCCGTCACCATCGACATCGGCGACCCACTCGACATTCATCCGCGCAACAAGCTGGACGTGGGCAAGCGCCTCGCCCTGCAAGCCCGCCGCGTAGCCTACGCCGACAACGCCGTGGTGGCTTCCGGGCCCGCGTTCAGCAAGATGACCATTGAGGGTAATCAGGTGCGGCTTGCGTTTCAGAACGTGGGCGGCGGGTTGGTGCTGAAAGACCCCGGCGGTCCCCTGCTGAAAAGCTTTGCCATTGCCGGCGCCAACCAAAAGTTCGTGTGGGCGCAGGGTAAACTCGAAGGCAACACGCTGGTGCTGAGCAGCCCGGATGTACCCAAGCCGGTAGCCGTGCGCTACGCCTGGAGCAACAGCCCCTTCGCCAATCTTTTCAACAAAGACGGCCTGCCCGCCGCGCCCTTCCGCACCGACTCCTGGCCCGTCACGCCCTAATTCTTCCTTTGTTCACCCTTCCAGTTCTTATATGCTCTCCAAACGCTTCCTAGTGGCCAGCTTGCTGGCTGCCGCCGTAACTGGCTGCGAAACCAAGAAAACCGCGGAAAACCAGGCCGCCACCGCCGAAAGCGGGCAAACCGACAAAGAGGCTCAGCTTCCGGCGCCCAACCCCACGCAGGCCGACGTCTACCTCACGGCCAAAGGCACCACCAACCGCCTCACCAAGCAAGCCCCGGTTTCCTTCACGGCCGTCGATGAACCGGCCGAGCAATCGGTTACCATTTTCGTCGATTACCGCCGGCCGTTCCAAACCATTGTAGGGGTGGGAGGGGCCTTCACCGATGCCACCGCGGAGACGTTCTACAAGTTGCCCAAAGACAAGCAGCAGGAGCTGCTCACGGCCTATTTCGACCCGCAGAAGGGCATCGGCTACTCGCTGGGCCGCACCCACATTCATAGCTGCGACTTTTCCAGCGAGAGCTATACTTACGTGCAGGACGGCGACACCACGCTCAACAGCTTCTCGCTGGCCCACGACCAGAAGTACCGAATTCCGTTTATCAAAGCGGCCCTACAGACCGCCGGCAACAAGATCACCATGTACGCTTCGCCGTGGAGCCCGCCGGCCTGGATGAAGACCAACAACAACATGCTGCAAGGCGGCCAGCTCAAGCCCGAATACCGCCGCACCTGGGCCCGTTATTTCTCGCGTTTCGTGAATGAGTACGAGAAGGCCGGCATCCCGATGTGGGGCCTCACGGTGCAGAACGAGCCCCTGGCCAAGCAAACCTGGGAGTCGTGCATCTTCAGCGCCGAAGACGAGAAAAACTTCGTGCGCGACCACCTGGGCCCGGAGCTGAAACGCGCCAACCTCGACCGGCTCAAACTCATGATCTGGGACCACAACCGCGGGCCCATGCACGTGCGCGCCCAAGCCGCCTACAACGACCCCGAAGCCGCCAAATACATCTGGGGCATGGCTTTCCACTGGTACGTCGGCAACCACTTCGAAAACGTGCAGCGCGTCCGCGAGTCTTTCCCCGACAAGCACTTGCTCTTCTCCGAAGGCTGCAACTACCCGTTTGAGTACGCGAAAATCAACGACTGGAACTGGGGCGAAATCTACGGTGAGTCCTTGGTGAACGACTTCAACAACGGCGCCGAAGGCTGGACCGATTGGAACATGATTCTCAACGAGCAGGGCGGCCCCAACCACGTCAACAACTTCTGCTACGCCCCGGTCATTGCCAACACGCGCACCGGCCAGGTCACGTACATGAATTCGTTCTACTATCTGGGCCACTTTTCCAAGTTCGTGCGCCCCGGTGCCCGCCGCCTGGCCACCTCCTCCTACAGCGACGACCTGCTGGCCACCGCCTTCCGCAACCCCGACGGCAAAATCGCGGTGATAGCCTTCAACAAAACCGACAAGGCCCAGGACTTCCAGGTGAACATTGCCGGCAAGCTCGCCAAAACCACGTCCCCGGCTCACTCCATCATCACGATGGTGTTTTAGCGACCCGTTTGGGCTACGCGTGTTGTCAGGTTGTCATTCCGAGTAGCGCGAGGAATCTGAGTAAACGGGGCCGGATAGGCACTCAGATTCCTCGCGCTACTCGGAATGACACACGTTTTCGGACGGCCTTATCCGTGCATTCGTCTGTTTTTCTAGTTGCTTACTCTCCACGCTATGCTGTATCCTCGATTTTGGCAATGCGTTAGCTTGCTACTTTCCCTGCTGAGCGCCGTGGTGTGTGGGTGCCAGGAGCAGGCAAAACGCCCAGTCGCCGAGGCAATTCAGGCGCAGAGCACGCCGGCCGTGGCTGCCCGAGCGCCCAAACCGCCGATGGGCTGGAATAGCTGGATAGCGTTTGGTGTGGACGTAACCGAGCAGGAAGTTCGCAGCAATGCTGAATACCTGAGCAAAAACCTCAAAAAGCACGGCTACGAGTACGTGGTAGTGGATATCAATTGGTTTTCGCCCACCGAGAATATCAAGACTTTCACTCGCCGCAAACCCGACCTGACCATTGATGCCTACGGCCGGCTGCAACCCGCCGAAAACCGGTTTCCTTCTGCCAAAGGCGGGCAAGGCTTCAAGCCGCTGGCCGACTACCTGCACCAGAACGGCTTGAAGTTCGGCATCCACATTATGCGGGGCATCAACTGGAAGGCCGTCGACCAGAACACGCCCATCTTGGGCACCACCTACCACGCCCGCGACATCGTGAATTACCCCGACACCTGCGAGTGGTACGGCGGGTTGTACGGCGTGAACATGAGCAAGCCCGGCGGCCAGGAATACTACAACTCGCTAGCCAAGCTCTACGCTAGCTGGGGCGTCGACTTTATCAAGGCCGATGACATGAGCTACCCCTACCACGCCGACGAAATTGCGGGCCTGAGCAAGGCTATTGCCAATTCCGGCCGGCCCATCGTGCTCAGTCTCTCACCCGGCCCGGCACTGGTCGGCAACGTCAAGCACCTGCGGGAGCACGCCAACATGTGGCGCATTTCGGCCGATTTTTGGGACGACTGGAAGTCTTTGCGCAAGCAATTTGACCTGTGTCGCAACTGGGCTCCCCACGTAACGGCCGGCGGCTGGCCCGATGCCGATTTGGTAGCGCTAGGGCGCTTCGGCATGCGCTCCGGCTCTCCCGATCAAATCGAGAAAGCCAAAACCAAGGCGGGCGGCGAAGTAATGGGCCGCTACACATATTTCACGCCCAACGAGCAGTACACCATGATGACGCTCTGGAGTATTTTTCGCTCGCCACTTATGCTCGGCGGCAATTTGCCGGACAACGATTCGCTGGCTATCAAGCTGACTACCAACGACGAAGCGCTGGCCGTCAACCAGCATAGCGCCAACAACCGGGAGCTATTCCGCCGCAATGGCACCATTGTGTGGGCCGCCGATGTGCCAAATTCCAAGGATAAGTACGTAGCTTTTTTTAATTTACAGGACAAGGCCACGGCCACGGTCCGCGTAAGCTGGACCGAACTGGGCGTGAGCGGCCAACCGGCCGTCCGCGACTTATGGCAGCAAAAGGAGCTAGGCAGCTTTTCGGCCGAGTTTTCGGCCGCCATTCCGCCCCACGGCGCCGGCTTGTACCGGGTGCGTACGCCCTAACCGGAACGCGGCCCTCGCGTAGCTTATCTGTTCCTCTCTCTTCTCTCCCACCCGCAGTTCATGGAAAAGAATACGTACGACGCCATTGTTATCGGTTCAGGTATCTCTGGCGGCTTGGCAGCCAAAGAGCTGACCGAGAAAGGATTGAAAACAATTATGCTGGAGCGAGGCCGCAACATAGAACACGTCAAGGACTATGTGAATGCCAACAAAGCGCCCTGGGAACTGCCGCACCGCGGGGGCAAAACCCAGCAGATGATAGCCGACTACCCAGTGCTCAAGCGAGATTATACCCTGAACGAGAGCAACTTGTCGTACTGGGTAAACGAAAAGGAAAGTCCCTACGTCGAGGTGAGACCATTCGATTG
Source organism: Hymenobacter sp. M1-2 (assembly GCF_057808495.1). NCBI lineage: Bacteria > Pseudomonadati > Bacteroidota > Cytophagia > Cytophagales > Hymenobacteraceae > Hymenobacter > Hymenobacter sp. M1-2. Next base: position 42,637 of record NZ_JBTYZO010000034.1, on the reverse strand, counting down.
GTTTCGGGGCTACCATGTGGGGGGCCGCTCCCTCATGTGGGGCCGGCAGTCCTACCGCCTGAGCGACTACGATTTCGAAGCCAACGCCAAAGACGGTATTGCCGTCGACTGGCCCATTCGCTACGCCGAGCTGGCTCCCTGGTACACCCACGTAGAGAAATTTGCCGGCATCAGCGGTTCCAAAGAAGGGCTGCCACACCTGCCCGACGGGGCCTTTATGCCGCCCATGAACATGAACTGCGTGGAGCAGGACGTGGCGGCCCGCATCAAGAAACAGTATGACAGCAAGCGGCACATGATTATCGGCCGCACGGCCAATATTACGGTGGCCCACAACAACCGCGTGAGCTGCCAGTATCGCAACAAATGCTGGCTTGGCTGTCCGTTCGGAGCGTATTTCAGCACGCAGTCGGCGTCGTTGCCGGCGGCCGTAGCCACCGGCAACCTCACGTTGCGCCCGTTTTCCATCGTCACCAAAATCCTGTACGACAAGGACACCAAGAGAGCAACGGGCGTGGAAGTGCTGGACGCCGAAACCAACCAGACATACGAGTACTTCGCCAAAATCATTTTCCTCAATGCCTCGGCGCTCAACTCGGCTTGGGTGCTGATGAATTCGGCTACCGAGGTGTGGCCCGATGGCTTGGGCAGCAGCAGTGGCGAGTTAGGGCACAACCTTATGGACCACCATTTCCGGGTGGGCGCCCACGGCGACGCGGAAGGGTACGAGGACAAGTACGTGTACGGGCAGCGGGCCAACGGCATTTATGTGCCGCGTTACCGCAACCTGTTCGGCGACAAGCGCGACTACCTCCGTGGCTTTGGCTACCAGGGCGCCGCCGGCCGCGAGGGCTGGAGCCGCGAAGTAGCCGAAATGAGCATTGGGGCCGAATTCAAGGAAGCCCTGACCGAGCCCGGCAAGTGGACGATGGGGCTAGGCGGCTTCGGTGAGACGCTGCCCAACCACCAGAACCGCGCCTACCTCGACAAAACCAAGAAAGACAAGTGGGGCCTGCCCGTGCTGGCCCTGGACGCAGCCATCGGCGAAAACGAGCAGAAAATGCGCATCGACATGATGCAGGACGCGCAGGAAATGCTGGAAAAGGCCGGCCTCAAAAACGTGAAAACCTACAACAACGGCTACGCCATGGGCGGCGGCATTCACGAAATGGGAACGGCGCGCATGGGTAAGGACCCCAAAACCTCGGTCCTGAACAAATACAATCAAGTGTGGGACGCGCCCAACGTGTACGTCACGGATGGAGCCTGCATGACTTCCTCGGCGTGCCAGAATCCGTCCCTGACCTACATGGCCCTGACTGCCCGCGCCGTGGACCACGCCGTAAGCGAACTGAAGAAACAAAACATCTAAGCGCACCTCCCATGAATCGTAGAGACGCTATTGCGCGGGTTGCCTTGCTTATGGGCGGCACCGTATTAGGAGCCGAGTATTTTTTGAGTGGTTGCAGTTCTCCTGCCGAAAAGGAAAAGTCCGCTGCAAACAAGAGCAAGAAGAACGAGGAGTTTCTGAGTCAGAAGCAAATTGATTTGCTCGATGAGGTGGGCGAAACCATTCTGCCCACCACCCAAACGCCCGGCGCCAAAGCGGCCAAAGTAGGCAGCTTTATGGCCGTTATGGTGCGGGACTGCTACACGCCCGCCGACCAAAAAGTATTTAAAGCCGGCTTGGTGCAGCTCAACGAAGACTGCAAAAAAGAGCACGGCAAGGCTTTTCTCGACTGCACGCCCGAGCAACGAACCGCCTTCCTGACCAAGCGGGACACAGAGCAGAAAGACTTCACGCAGAACCGCCGCAAAGACGACCCTAGCCGGTATTTCCGCATGATGAAAGAATTGACCCTGCTGGGATATTTTACCTCGGAAATAGGTAGCACAAAAGCCCTGCGTTACGCCCCAGTCCCGGGCCGCTACGATGGTTGCGTGCCGTACAAAAAAGGCGACAAAGCGTGGGCTACAGTATAGCCAAAAATAGCCCGCAGTACTTGCCAAGCAGTAGATAAGGACTGGCCCACTAATGAATTAGGCCGGTGCCATTTTGTATGTACCCACTCAAATTAAATCGAGAATCTCATGACTTCAACCATCCGTATTAAGTTGTCCATCATGATGTTTCTGGAGTTCTTTATTTGGGGCGCCTGGTTCGTTACGTTGGGGACTTATCTGTTGAAAAATCTCAATACCACGGGCTCGCAAGTTGGAACTGCGTTTTTAACCCAATCCATCGGCGCTATTGTTGCGCCCTTTATTATCGGCTTAATTGCGGACCGCTATTTTTCAGCGCAGAAAATATTAGGGATTCTGCATTTGGTGGGAGCCGTGTTGCTGTGGCTGGCCTCTACTGCCGCCGATTTTAGCAGCTTTTATCCCAACATCTTGGTGTATATGATTTTGTATATGCCAACGTTGGCTCTAGTTAATTCCATTTCCTTCCGGCAAATGAAAAACCCGCAGAAGGAATTTGCGCTTATTCGCGTATTAGGCACGCTGGGCTGGATTGTGGCCGGCATCACCATAGGGTGGCTGAACTGGGAGCAGAGCGGAAATTTGGGCCTCACCTTCAAAATGGCCGCCGGCGCTTCCGCCTTGCTAGGCGTTTTCAGCTTCACGCTGCCCGCCACCCCACCGATAAAAAAAGCCGGCAAGAGCACCGTGGGAGAAATGCTGGGCCTGGAGGCAATTGGGCTGCTGAAGAATAGGTCTTATCTAATATTTTTTCTAGCCTCGGTGGCTATTTGTGTTCCACTATCTTTTTACTACGGTTTTACCAATCCTTTCTTAAATGAAACCGGCATGAAATCGGCCGCGGGCATTCAAAGCTTGGGGCAGGTGTCGGAGGTGTTATTTATGCTGCTCATACCGGTGTTTTTTGTGCGGCTCGGCGTAAAAAAGATGTTGGCTATTGGCATGTTTGCCTGGGTGCTGCGCTATATTTTCTTCGCTTACGGCAACGCCGACACCACGTACTGGATGCTTATTGCGGGCATTGTGCTGCACGGCATTTGCTACGATTTCTTTTTCGTGACCGGCCAGATTTACACCGATAATTTAGCGGGTGAACAATTTAAAAGCGCCGCGCAAGGATTTATTACGCTGGCCACGTACGGCGTCGGCATGCTCATTGGCTCCCTCATTTCGGGTGAAATCGTAGACCGATATAAAAACGCCGGCGATACGCACAATTGGCAAATGATTTGGCTGATTCCGGCGGGCATTGCGGCGGCCGTTCTGCTCGTATTTATTCTTCTTTTCAAGGATAAAAACGCGGCCGTGGCATCTGAGCCGGAAGAAATGCTGTACCAGGAAACCAAGGCCCGGCTGGAAGTATAGCCCACAGTTTTACACTGCATTCGCCACTTCAGATTCGTCGCTTCTACTAAGCTGCGCTAACAACAAGATTACTGCATGAAAATAAGGCTGGGAATGATAGGCGGGGGACAAGGAGCGTTTATCGGGGGCATTCACCGGCTGGCTGCTTCGCTGGACGGCCTCTACGAGTTGGTGTGCGGCGCCTTCAGCAGCTCACCCGAAAAGTCGAAAGCTACGGGCGAGTTATTGGGGCTGCCGGCTCAGCGTGTTTATGGTTCCTACGCCGAGCTAATCGAGCGGGAAAGACAACTGCCGGCTGAAGAGCGGGTGCAGGTTATTAGCATCGTGACGCCCAACCACCTGCATTTCGAGCCGGCCAAGCTGGCGCTGGAAAACGGATTTCATGTGATTCTAGACAAGCCCATGACCTTCTCTCTCGCCGAAGCCAAGGAACTGCGCCAGGTAGTGGCGGCCAGCGGCCAGCACCTCTGCCTGACGCACACCTACACCGGCTACCCCATGGTGAAAGAGGCTAAACAGCTGCTGGCATCGGGAGAGCTTGGGGCCATCCGCAAAGCCTACGTGGAATATCCGCAGGGCTGGCTGAGTGGCTTCGAGGAAGGCACCGGCAACCCGCAAGCCGCCTGGCGCACCGACCCCGCCCGGAGCGGCGTGGCCGGCGCCATGGGCGACATCGGCACCCACGCCTTCAATCTGCTCGAATATGTAACGGGCCTAGCCGTAGTCAAGCTCTGCGCCGATATCAACACGGTGGTAGCCGGCCGCCGGCTCGACGACGACGGAGCCGTGCTGCTCAAGTTAAGCAACGGGGCCAGCGCCGTGCTGATGGCCTCCCAAATTGCCGCCGGCGAAGAAAATAACGTCAAAATACGAGTGTACGGAGAGCGGGGCGGCCTGGAATGGCAGCAAGCCGATGCCAACACGCTGGCCGTAAAGTGGCTGGACAAACCAACCGAACTGCGGCGTACCGGCGCGGGCTACACCAGCGCCCTGGCGCGGCACAATGCCCGCACGCCGGCCGGCCACCCCGAAGGCTACCTCGAAGCCTTTGCCAACCTGTACCGCAACTTCGGGCTGTGCTTATTGGCCGAATTAAAAGGCAAAACCGCCCCCGCCGAAGCCCTCGATTATCCGGGCGTGGAAGAAGGTGTGCGCGGCATGGCCTTCATCGAGAGCGTCATTGCCTCGGGCCAATCGGAGATCAAGTGGACGGCTTTTAGCGCCTAGAAACCTATGAAAACCATCAAAGGCCCCGCCATTTTTCTAGCGCAATTCATCAGCGACCAAGCGCCGTTCAATAGCCTCGCTTCCATCTGCCAATGGGCCAAAAGCCTCGGCTACCAGGGCATTCAGTTGCCCACCAACGACAGCCGCTTCCTGGATTTGCAGCTAGCCGCCGAAAGCAAAACCTACGCCGACGAAATAACCGGCCAAGTACGGGCCGCGGGGTTGCAGATAACCGAACTCTCCACCCATTTGCAGGGCCAGCTAGTCGCCGTCAATCCCGTCTACGATCAGCTATTCGATGGTTTTGCGCCCGAAGCGTACCGCAACAACCCCAAGGCCCGGCAGGCGTGGGCGGTGCAGCAAGTGAAGTTCGCGGCCAAAGCCTCCCAAAACTTGGGGTTGCAGGCCCACGCTACGTTTAGCGGCGCCTTGCTCTGGCCTCTGCTGTACCCCTGGCCGCAGCGGCCCGCCGGCTTGGTCGATACAGCTTTCACGGAGCTGGCCCGCCGCTGGACGCCTATTCTCAACGAGTTCGACGCCTGCGGAATTGATTTGTGCTACGAAATCCATCCAGGCGAGGACCTGCACGACGGCATCACGTACGAGATGTTTCTCGACAAAGTGGGGCAGCACCCGCGCGCTTGCCTGCTCTACGATCCTTCACACTTCGTGCTCCAGTGCCTCGATTATTTGGAGTACATCGACATCTATCACGAGCGGATTAAGATGTTTCACGTCAAGGATGCCGAGTTCAACCCCACGGGCCGGCAGGGCGTGTACGGCGGCTACCAGTCGTGGCCGAATCGGGCGGGGCGCTTCCGCTCACCCGGCGATGGGCAAGTTGATTTCAAAGCCATTTTCAGTAAGCTCGCTGCCTACGACTATCCTGGCTGGGCCGTTCTGGAGTGGGAGTGCGCCCTCAAGCACCCGGAAGACGGCGCCAGAGAGGGCGCGCCGTTTATCCAAAACCACATCATCCGCGTCACCGACAAAGCCTTCGACGATTTCGCCGCGGCCGGAACCGACCACGCATTGCACAACACTGTACTAGGCCTGTAAGCCCACCAACACTATGAAAAAGACTTTTTTACTCATTAGCGTTTGCGCCGTAGTCGCGGCCTGCGGATCGTCGCCGCAGTCGGCCGAGCGGGAACGGGAGGCCACTACTACGCCCGCCGCAGATGAGCCGGCAACGGCCGAGGAAATTAGTGATAGCAGCGCGGCGGCCAACCTGACGGCTGTGGCCCGGCAGCCCCAGATCGATACGGGTGCCACTAATATCGGTACTGAACGGAGCGGCGGACTGCTCCCCAAAGGGGTGGCGCTGATGAATGCCTCCGATTGCGGCAGTTGCCACCGGGAGCGGGACTTGCTGGTGGGGCCTTCTTACAGGGACATCGCGCTCAAATATCCCGCCACCGACGCCAACGTGGCCAGCTTGGCTACCAAGATCATTCAGGGCGGTAAGGGCAATTGGGGCGAAATCCCGATGACTCCACACCCCGGCTTGTCAGTGGCGGATGCTCAGGAGATGACGAAATACATTCTGGCTGTAAAATAAGCTGTTGCTCCACTCTCAGCAGACACTTGCCATGGCATCTCGCCCCACCCGCCGCACCGCTATCAAGAACCTCGTCGTTGGAACCACGGCGCTGAGCACGGGTGTCGTGGCAAGCTTCTGCACCGCTGAAACCCGTCAATCCGAAACCCTGGCCCTGAAAAACAACCTCAACCATTCCGTCTGCCGGTGGTGCTTCAGCGACTTGTCGATGGAGCAGCTGTGCGCGGCGGCCAAAGAAATCGGCCTGAAAGGAATTGACTTAGTGGGCCCCAAAGACTGGCCCGTATTGCAGAAATACGGCCTGGTATCCTCGATGTGCAACGGGGCCGAAATCAATTTGATTGATGGCTTTAATGATAAGGCTTTCCACGCCACACTACTGAAAAACTATTTCGAGATGATTCCGCTAGTTGCCAAAGCTGGCTACCAGAATCTCATTTGTTTCAGCGGCAATCGGCGGGGCAAAAGCGACGAAACCGGCTGGCAAAATTGCGTAGAAGGTTTACGCCCCTTGCTGACTTTAGCAGCCAAGCATAAAGTGGTATTGGTGATGGAGCTGTTAAATAGCAAAATCGACCACAAGGATTACCAGTGCGACAGAACGGCGTGGGGTGTGGAGCTAGCCAAAAGGTTGGATTCGGAAAATTTCAAACTGCTATTTGATATTTATCATATGCAGATCGATGAAGGCGACGTTATTCGGAATATCACTGATAATCACCGCTACATTGCCCACTATCACACGGCAGGAGTGCCGGGTCGAAATGAAATTGATGATACGCAAGAATTATATTACCCCGCTATTATGCGCGCCATAAAAGCCACTGGATTTGAAGGCTTTGTAGCGCAGGAATTTATGCCCAAACAACCTGATAAACTTGCCTCACTCCGAAAAGCCATTCAGCTCTGCGACGTTTAATTGAACTCAGGAGACGCTTTACACCAACCTACAACTCACTTACTCATGAAAATGCAAAGAAGAGATTTTCTCAAGCAGGCGGGCTTACTGTCGGCGGCCTCTCTGCTTACACCGGCAGCAGTTTTTGCTCAGTCTCCTCTGAAGCTCGGCATTCAGTTGTATACGCTGCGTGAGTACATTGATAAGGATGTAAAAGGCGTGTTGGCGAAAGTCGCCAAAGCCGGCTACAAGGAAGTGGAAACGTACGGCTACAGCAAAGAGAAAAACTTTTGGGGACTATCGCCCAAAGACTTCAAATCGGTGCTGCAAGACAACGGCCTGACTACTTCGAGCGGGCATTATGACATGAATAATTATTTTGCTACCGGTGATGAAGATGCGTTAAAATCTTACATCGAAGCTGCTAAAATATGTGGCCAATCTTACGTTGTTATTCCATATTTAAACGACACATTTAGAAAAACAACCGATGATTTTAAAGCTGCTGCTCAAAAAGCAAATAGAATAGGTGAGCTGTGTAAACAAGCTGGCATCAAGGCATCGTATCATAATCATGATTTTGAATTTAAGCCAATTAATGGCGTGACGCTTTATGACGTTTTGTTAAAAGAAACTGATCCTGCTTTGGTTGGTTTTGAATTGGATTTGTATTGGGCCGTAAGAGCTGGTCAAGACCCAGTGAAGTTGATGGCTGCACACCCGAAACGCTTTGTAATGTGGCACGTTAAAGACATGGACAAAGCCAAGCCTGAAATCAATACGGAAGTTGGCTCCGGTACTATAGATTTTAAAAAGATATTTCAGTCGGCGAAGACAGCAGGAATAACTAATATATTTATGGAGCAGGAAAATTTTTCCAAAGATCCGTATCAAAGTATAACGCAAAGCGCGGCATACATCAAAAAGAATCTACTCGCTTAATACTCCTGAAAAGAATGACTGAGCCTTTTAGATTAAGTGTGGTAGTCACGGCAATAATTGCGGGTAGCTTCGGTATGGCGCAGGCGCAGCAAACGGCAAAACCAGAGGATACTGAAGTATGGCAACCCGTACCCAAAGTTGTAGCGCCCGGCAAAATCAGCAGCGACGCGCCTTCGGATGCTGTTATCCTGTTCAATGGGAAAAACCTGGACCAATGGGTGTCGGCCAACGACCGGAGTGCGCCAGCCAAATGGACGGTGGCGGATGGCCTGATGACCGTGAAAAAAGACGCGGGCAACATCGAAACCAAGCAGGCTTTCACCAATTACCAACTCCACTTGGAGTGGCGCGTACCCGCCAACATAACGGGCGTAGGGCAGGAGCGAGGCAATAGCGGCGTATTTTTGGCCTCGCTCGGCAAAGAGGATCTGGGTTACGAGCTCCAGATTCTCGATTCCTACAACAACAAAACCTACGTAAATGGAATGGCCGGCAGCATCTACAAGCAACACATTCCGCTAGCCAACCCCACCCGCAAACCCGGCGAGTGGCAATTCTATGATATTATCTGGACGGCTCCCACCTTCGAGGCGGGCGGCCAGCTGGCTACTCCCGCCCGAGTAACCGTGTTTTTCAATGGCGTTCTGGTGCAGAATAATGTAGCGCTTCTTGGGCCTACCGTCTACATTGGCAAACCAACTTATCAGAACCAAAAGCCCGGATCAGCACCCATAAAGCTGCAAGCCCACGGCGACAAAAGCGAGCCCATCAGCTTCCGCAATATCTGGGTACGGGTGTTGTAGCTCATTGCTACAGCGACAGTTGAAGACACCCATCTGAGCGTAAAAGGAAATCTTTTTCGCACCTATTACTTACTGAGCAAGCTGTTGAGCCCCGGCGGGGCGGCATATTGGTAGAAAACCGAACGTAAAATTAGGTAAAGCCCCATCGGGGCGACACTAATCGTGCAACGGTTGGTGTCGCCCCGATGGGGCTTTAAAGTCATATGAGGAACACAATAGCTACCGATATGTCGCCCCTCCGGGGCTTAACTGCTTACTTCCTAACCTGAGTTACTCATCTAAACAAGCAGAAAAGCTGTTTTCCATCTCACTTCTCATATCTCAAGTCTCACTACTTAACAGATAGGCTCTGGCCCTAAAAACGCTACTTTTGCTGCTGGGCGCCCGGAGTGGAGCCGCCCAGTAGCAGACTATTTTTCTGGCTTTGGCAACGGATTACAAAAAAGTGTGGCGGCGGACCCGGCAAGTGCTGCTGCAAGTGGTAGCGGCTTTGTTTCTGTCGTCGGTGGCCTGGGTGCTGGTGTACCGGTGGGTGTCGCCGCCGGCCACGTGGCTCATGCTGGAGCGCCGCGCCCACGCCCCGATAGGCCTCGGCTACTACGGTATTCAGGAAGACGACCGGCGCATTCGCTACTACTTCAAGGGCCTCGATGAAGTATCGCCGGAAGTGCCGCTGGCCCTGATTGCCGCCGAAGATCAACGCTTTCTGCTGCATCACGGCTTCGATGGCAACGCGCTGTGGAACGCGGCGAAGTATAATTTTAGCGGAGGCAAAAAGCTACGCGGCGGCAGTACTATCTCGCAGCAAGTAGCCAAGAACGTGTTTCTCTGGCAGGGCCGCAGCTACGTGCGCAAGGCGGCTGAAGCCTATTTTACCGTCCTCATCGAACTGTTCTGGGACAAGCGACGCATCATGGAAATGTACCTGAGCGTGGCTGAAATGGGCGACTGCACGTTCGGGGTAGAAGCCGCTTCACAACGCTACTTCCGCAAACCAGCCAACATGCTGACCCGCGCCGAAGCCGCACTACTGGCCGGTGTGCTGCCCAACCCACTGCGTTTCCGGGCCAGCAACCCCGGCCCGCAGGCCCGCGCCAAGCAGCAGCGCGTCATGCGCAATATGGGTCGGCTCGGCGGCCGAGCCTACGTGCGGGAGCTGGTGGATTAAGCACGTTTCGGCATTTGTGTGGATGCGAGGAGCGTCACGCTATGGTATAGTCGGGTGCTTCGTAGCAGGTTTTGGTGCTGTAGCAAATACCTAGGGTTGAAGTGGAAACAGCTATACTTACTCGTATGAAACGACTTGCTGTTTTGCCACTCGCGCTACTCGTACTAGCCTGTGAGCCGGGCCGCCCACCCGCCACCGAAGCGCCAGCCGAAACGCGCCGCGCCATCGCGCAGCTGCTCACCACCCAAACCGCCGCCTGGAACCGTGGCGACGTGTCTGGCTTCATGCAAGGCTACTGGCAAAACGACTCGCTGGTGTTCATTGGCAAGAGTGGCCTGACCTACGGCTGGCAAAGCACCCTCGACAACTACCGCCGCAACTACCCCGATACCACCGCCATGGGCCAGCTCCGTTTCGACGGCCTGCGCATCACGCCCATCGGCCCCGATGCGGCGCAAGTAGTGGGCCGCTGGCACCTGACGCGCCCCACGGCCGGCGACCTAAACGGCCACTATCTGCTGGTGCTGCGCCGCATCAACGGCCGCTGGCTCATTGTCGCCGACCATTCCAGTTGAGGAGCAAAGCAAACTGTCATTGCGAGGAGGCACGACGACGCAATCCTTCCTCTCTGCTGAAAACTGCACTTGTCAGACCAAGCCCTTGGCATTAGGTTACTACACTAACGCCAAGGGCTTAGTCTTGTAAGTAGCGTTAGTCCCTTTGAGAGGAAGGATTGCGTCGTCGTGCCTCCTCGCAATGACACCGACGCCATGATTCATTGCATCACCGGCTCGCCGGTACCTTCGCCATCCAAGTCGTTTTCGGTGGCGGGGGCCTCGTCTTTTTGTTTTTCCTGTTCCACGGCCGCCACGGCTTCCTGGAAAATAAGGCCCATTTCGGCGGCGTGTTTAGCGGCTTGCACGGTGTCTTGCACCAGCAGCATTTCCACCTTATCAGCGCGTAGATCTTCCCGTACGCGCTCCACTAGCGCAGCTCGTTCTGGCAGGTTCACGTCGCGGATGTAGATGGCGAGGATGCGGCCGGGGTGGCGGCGCACCACTTCGCGGTAGATGTTGGCGTCTTCTTGCCCCGAGTCGCCGATGAGCACGAAGGGCAGTTGCGGATAAGTGAGCAGCAGGTTGTCAATTTCCTTGAGCTTGTGACCGTGGTGAGCAGTGGCCGCGCCGGTTTTCTTGCTCGCCAGGGCCATGTCGCGCAGCAGCAGCGGGCCGGGCGGAATGTCGTTTAGGTCCAGGAAATCTTCCAGCAAATCGTACAGATTCCAGGGCGAGCTGCTGACGTAAAAGAAGGGGTTGTTGCGCTTGCCGTTGCGGCCCAGCTGCAACTGCCGGTAAAACTCCGCCACTCCCTTAAACGGCAGCCGCGACTTGGCATTGCGGACCAGCACGGTGCGGGCCATGCGCAACAGGTTGGTAGCCGAGGTCTGGATAACGGTGTCGTCGAGGTCGGAGATTATGCCGTACTCGGCGTCGGGTGGCGGAATAAGCACCGGCGCGGCCGCGCGTAAGTCGTGGGCCGAGTAGGGGTGGGGCACTTGTTGCAGCAGCACCTCCACCGGATACCAGAGGTAGTCTATCGGCTCGGGCAGGGTCTTGGGCTCCAGATTCAGCGTGAAATAGCCTTCCTCGTCCGTCACTACGGTGTGCTCTGAGCCATCGGCGGGCCTTACTAGCAGTTGCGCCCCGCTGATTTCGTTGCTGTCGAAGCGGCGGTACATGTTCAGCAGGTTGTGCAGACGCGAATCGGAGGCATCGGGCTCGGCAATGCCTTTATCGGTGAGCAGGCGGCCTTTCACGTAGAGGCGCGTAGACGTGCCGTAGCTGCGGTAGGGCAGCAACTGCAAGGGATGGAGCAGGCCCAGCCGGGCGCGCGTGCGCGTCAGCAGGTCGTCGGCCTGTTCGGCTAGATTGCCGAGTTTGTGGAAGAGAGACATGAGGGCAAGTACGCGGGAACGGAGCAGTTTGCTGTCGAAAAGATTTAATTGTAAATCCTGCAACAGAGAATATAAGCAGTGGTTAAGACTGGCAATACAGAAGCCATGCTTCAGTACTCGTCAATAATGTTTTCACTACCTCGTCTATGCATACAGAGTTTCGAACGATTAAAAAATTAGTGGAATATGCCCTGCAAGAAGATTACACGTTGAGAAGTCAGAAAGCATTTTGTCACCTCTTCCTTGTTTCTGATACTGTTCACCAGCAAATACTGAAAGAGACGGGCATTAATGTATCTGGTTACAGCTTTATGATTGATGATTCAGCCGTACGCCATATTCTCAAGCGGCACGGCAAAGCCAGCCAGGAGCAACTACAGGGGCAGATAGAGATTGTGCCGGAGGACATAATACGTCTGGCCGAGTGGCTGTTGGCACCACAAAGCGTTAATCCGGGCCTAGCACGACAAAAGGATACAAAATGCGTGGAATTAACCGTGTACGACATGGATTGGCTAATCACTATCATCCTCAAAGTCCGCACAGGCCGCCGCGTCCTTTGCCCCGTGACCATGTACAAAAGAAAAGGCCAGCCGCAATAGCGACTGGCCTTAGCGAGTGGCGGAAGATGCAGCCGGAAAAACCGTCCCCTTCCTTAATCGTCCATAACCGACCACTCCTTTCACTCAAATATACAAGCCTCAGTGGCAAACGGTTTCAAATACGTCTTACAGAATCCGCTTCAGCTCATCGAAGTTGGCGCTCGAAACGGTGCGGTTGCGGCAGTTGAGCTCGTTGGCTTTGTTCTGAATGTTTTGAATGCGGCTGCCGGGGTTGGGGTGGGTGCTAAGGAAGGTGGGCACGTTGCTTTGGCCCTGCGCTTCGGCTTTGATGAAGAAGCCAGCCGCGCCGTCGCAGGCGTAGGTGGTTTTGTTGAGGTAGATAACCGAGTACTGGTCGGCCTCATTCTCATCGTCGCGGCCAAACTTGAGTTGACCTAGACCAGCCGCAATCTCTACGAGCTGGCCGGGATTATCGCCGACGAGCAAGCTTAGTAGCACCCCAATACCGTACTGCTGCTGGAGTTGTTTGGAGGTGTGGCGACGGTCGGCGTGGGCAATTTCGTGGCCCAGTACGCCGGCTAGCTGGTTCTCATCATCGAGGAACTTGATGAGGCCCGAAAACACGTAAATGTGGCCGCCGGGCGTTGCGAAGGCGTTCTGTACGGCATCATCCTTGATAATTTTAACGTCCCAGGGAAACTCGTTGCGGTATTTCACCTCGCCGGAGTTGAGGACTTTGTTTACCACGCCGTCGAGGAGCTGGTAGGCGCGGGCGTTGCTCGAGTTGCGTTCCAATAGCTTGCGCTGGGCGCGGTAGGTGGAATCGGTCTGGGCGGCTACTTGCTCGCCCAGGGCCTTGTCGTCTTCGATGGAGAAGAGCAGCACGCCGTCGCCGTCGGAGGAGCAGGCGGCGGTGCCACCGAGCGTAGCGGCGAGAGAAAGCAGGAGCCAGGGTTTGAAAAGCAAACGGCGCATGAACAAGTGGTTTGGAGTGAAGAAGAAAGAGAGGGAACGATTGATGTAAGCTGCCGAAAGAAAAAACGGTGCCAGAATCGTTGGAGCCGGTACGAGGAGCCATCTGACGAGGTTGCCAGAAGCCGAGCTGTGGCGGTAGTGTGCGGAAAATCAGCGGGAAAAAATATCCCGAAATACTTAGCTCCACCCCGGCCAAACTGCCAAGCTGACCTTTTCGCGTCCTCTCGCGTACATAAAACGCTGCCGCTCCGGCCGCCATTTGCCCGCTTCGCTCTATGCCTACTACCACTGCCCACCCGCGCCCCAAAACCAAAAAGAAACGCCTGCTGCCGCTGCAAGAGGCCCACGAGCTATACAAAGACCCTGCCCGGCAAGCCGAGCTGGCCGGCCTGCGCTACCTTCCTGATACCAAGCCGGGCTTCACCCGCAAGCCCACGCGCAACGGCAAATTCGCGTACTACACAGTTCAGGGCGAGAAAATCACCGATAAAGCAACCCTAGACCGTATTCAAGGCTTCGTGATTCCGCCGGCTTGGACGGACGTCTGGATTTCGCCGGCGGCCAACTCCCACCTGCAAGTGACGGGCCGCGACGCCAAGGGCCGCAAGCAGTACCTCTACCACGCCGCCTGGGACCAGGCCCGCAGCCTCACCAAGTTCAGCCGCTTGCGCGCTTTCGGCGAAAAGCTGGCTGACCTGCGCCGTCAAATCCATAAGGACCTGGCCCGCCCGCAGCTCGACAAGCAGAAGGTGCTGGCCCTAGTGGTTACGCTTATGGACCGCTCGTTCATGCGCGTCGGCAACAAGGAATACGCCACCAAAAACAAAACCTACGGCCTCACCACCCTGCGCGACAAGCACGTGCAGGTAAGCGGCGCCGATGTCCGCTTTGCCTTCGTCGGGAAGAAAGGAGTGGCCCACGACCTCACCATTCACGACCGGAAACTGGCCCAGCTGGTGCAGAAGTGCAAGGAAATTCCGGGCCAGCACCTCTTCCAGTACTACGCCCCCGATGGCCATCGGCAGGAGCTGGAATCGGGCGACGTGAACGAGTATTTGCAGCAGATAACCGGCTTGCAGCTTTCGGCTAAAGATTTTCGCACCTGGGGCGGCACCGTGAAAATGGTGGAATGCCTGGAACGGGTGCTGGATGAGGAGCCCAACTTCCCCAAGCCCAAAACCCTGAAGCTCGCCATCAAGGACGTGGCCCACGACCTTGGCAACACGCCCACCGTGTGCTCCAAATACTACATTCACCCGCAAGTCACGGAGCTTTTCAACTCCGACAAGCTCATCGACTACCTGCGCCGCCACGACGCCGACCCCACCGAAAACGACCTGCTCAGCCCCATCGAGCACATGGTGCTGGATATGCTGGCGGAGTTGGAAGGGGATGAAAGATGAAGGATAAGGGATGAAGGATAAAGGATGAGGCTGCCGGTATTGTCAGCAGCCAACTCGGCATTGTCCCAAGCGAAGTCGGGACTGTCCCAAGCGAAGTCAGCACTGTCCGAAGAGAGGTCGGGACTGTCCAAAGAGAAGTCCGGGCCGTCCGAAATGTGTCGGGACCGTCCGAAGCCAAGTCCGGACCGTCCCAAGTGAGGTCCGGGCCGTCCGAAGCGAAGTCCGGACTGTCCAAAGGCAAGTCGGTACCGTCCGAAGCGAAGTCCGGACTGTCCGAAACGAAGTCGGCAACGTCCAAAGTGAGGTCGGCATGTTCAGAACCTATGTCGGCACTGTCAACAGGAGGGTTGGGGCATGGAGGAAGGAAGAAGAAAAGGCCGGCTGGTAATTCTTCCCTCCTTATTCCCAATTCTTCTAGGACTTACGCACGCCAGTCTATCGAAAGCCCCAGCGGGGCGACCTATCGGTAGTCCTCCGTTGCTTGGATGCTTCTAAAGCCCCGGAGGGGCGGCACATCTATACCACCGTACCAGGTGTCGCCCCTCCCGGGGCTCGGTTCTTCTCAACCACCCTCTTGCTACCAATATGCCGCCCCTCCGGGGCTAAAACCGAGCCTGGGCGTAAGTCCATTCTTCATCCATTCACCTGCCTGAGCCGTCGCGGTCGAAGGCGTGGCTTTCGACGCCTTTCGTGGTCTTGTTCTTCAACTCGGGAGCGGGGGCGAAGTCGTTGTTGCGCTTGGTGTCGAAGAAGCGGGTTTTGCGGCGCAGGCCGGCTACGCGGGACGCGTCGCGCACTTGATCCTCGTGGGGGCCGCCGTAAATATCGATGAAGGGACTGCGGCGTACGGTTCCGCGCACCTCGAATACGTCATTGCCGCCAAGGCCGTGCAGGCTCAGACGCTGGGTTTCTTGGGGCCGGAAGCTGCGGCGGTAGAGCAGCGAGTCGGTGGTGCGGGCCGGGCTACTGGTGCCGGGCAGGCGGTAGACCGAAACCACGGTGGCCGTGTCGTGGAGGCGTTCTACTACAAACCGCTCGGCTTGGTCGGTGCCGGCTACGAGCACGTGGCGGGCGCGCAGGTGGTAGAAGTCCGTGGCTACTTTCGGCAGGGCGTCGCGGCGGGCGCGCAGAGCAGCTACTAGGCGGGCGCCTTCGCGTTGGTATACTTCGCGGGGCAGACCTTGGCGCACGGCTTGTTCGAGCACGGTATCACTAAGGCGGCGTTGCAGGTCGCGGGCCGTGGCTTGGTAGGCGGCAAGATCCAACTCCGTTAGCACGTGCGAATCGATGTAGCGGGCGTTGCTGGTGTAGCCCTCAATGCTTTCGTAGCGCGGGCCGAACGTGCGGAACCGGTGCACGATTTTGCTCATCACCCAGGGCAGCACTCCATCATCAAACTGAAAGAAAACCTGGTCCCGGTCCTGCGGAATGGGCACCCAGCGCGTGTAGCCTCGCGCCTGTGGGTACGCCGCCCAACTCCATTGTCCTTCGTGCCGATCCCAGTCGCCGAGCCACAGATCCAGCAGCCGGGCCCGCAGAAAGGCTTCTTCATCAATTCGGTGCCGCGCCGACGCGTACCTTTTTTCCAGCATCTCGGCGCTTTCTTCCAGGGCGGAGGCGCCGGGCACCCGGCCCGCAATATTTTCCTGGCCCTCAAACTTTTCCTCCAGCAGTACCACCCGGCCCCGATACCGTTCCGAAATGGCTCCTAAGCCGGTTTCATTGGGCCGGACATAATACGCTCTTGGATTGGTATGGGCTACGCCGGCCGCCGCCGCCAGCGGCGGCACCACAAAAGCGCCGTAGGGA
This sequence comes from Hymenobacter sp. M1-2, assembly GCF_057808495.1. Taxonomy (NCBI): domain Bacteria; kingdom Pseudomonadati; phylum Bacteroidota; class Cytophagia; order Cytophagales; family Hymenobacteraceae; genus Hymenobacter; species Hymenobacter sp. M1-2. The sequence goes on along the minus strand of NZ_JBTYZO010000034.1, from coordinate 25,986 downwards.
TGTCCGGCCGAAGTAGCGTCCCGGACCAGATTCAGGGCGAAGCTCCGGCGCAACACTTTCGGCAGCGTGCGGTACGGGTCTTTGTCGATGGAGCGCAAGGCGTAGCCCTGGCCGTTGGGGCCGAGTACGGTCATGCTGATGGTTTGAAAGCCGCCCCCGATCTTGCCGGGCCGCAGTCCGCCCGGTACCGTGGAGGCCAGGTTCAGGACGGGCAGCGTAACGGGTTGCGCCCAGGCCGCGCGGTGGTGCTTGCCTAGCCAAAATCGGCCAAAGGGCCCGCGCTGGTAGTGGCGGCCGGCCGTCACCCGCACGCTATCGGCAGTAGGAGGGAGAGCCTCGTTGCTGAGCCGGGCATCGGCCTGAAAAAAAACCTGGCGGGCGCAGGCAGTTGTCAGCAGTAGTAGAACGACGGCGAGAGAGAAGCGAAGGGTCATGCGGGGCAGAAAGCGCGGCTGTATCCTTCAACGCAGCCAGCCGGCAGTTGTTAGCAACTCGTAGCAAAGGTATCAGCGGCCCGTCCAATCAAAGTGCAACTTCTCAGCCAACGGACGGGAGTATGCCGTGATAAAAGCAAAGTGCAAAATAACCCTTGCACTACCCGAGGCCGAACCTCCGGGGCCGCGTTTACGCTATAAGGCTATCCGCCAACCCGGCGGCTGCTAATGGTTTGCCGCGTGTCGTGTTTTCTGCTGAAGCCCCGTCGGCTGGCGTCTTGGCTGTGGGTTGGGTTGCTGTGTCACGCCTGCTCGGCTCCGGCTGCTCCGCCGCGCCGCCCCGCCGCCCGTATTCTCTCCGATTCTACGGTGCTCGTGGCCGCTGGCCCCCAGTACGACCGTTCGGGGGTGTACCGCTTTTTCTGGGGCCGCCACTACCGCGACTTGTGGGCGCTGCCCGTAACGGTGCCCGTGCTGAATCTGCGCACCGTGGTGCCCGGTGGCCTCACACCCATACAGGAAGGAGGCTCCTATCAGACGCGTAATCTGCGCCTGGTAGACCAGCAAGGCGTACAGTACGTGCTGCGCTCCGTCGATAAAGATGCCACCAAGGCCCTGCCCGAAGATATGCGCGATGGTCCTGTGGGGCGACTGTTGAAGGATCAAACCAGCGTTATCAACCCCTACGGCGCCTACATTGTGCCGCCGCTGGCTCAGGCCGCCGGCATCTACCACACTAACCCGCGGCTGGTGTACGTGGCCGACGACCCGGCCCTGGGCGAGTACCGGCAGAGCTTCGCCAACGCGCTGTACTTGCTGGAAGAGCGGCCCGAGGGCGACCAGCGCCGTAATGCCAGTTTCGGCAACTCGGCCCACGTGGAAAGCTCGCGCAAGGTGTTTACCAACTTGCTGACCAGCCCCCAGTTTCGGGTGGAAGCCCGGCAGTACCTGCGGGCCCGGCTGTTCGATATGTGGCTCGGCGACTGGAGCCGCCGCGAAGACCAGTGGCGCTGGGCCAGCTTCGAGGGGCCGGCTGGCAGCATTCAATACCGCCCCATTCCGCGCGACCGGGACCATGCTTTTTTCAAGTTCAACGATGGATTCTTCACTCGCATCATTAGCTGGCTGAAGTCGAATTATCAAACTTTCGACAAAAACATTCGCTTGGCCAACGTGGAGGGCCTTAACCGCGCCGCCCGGCCCATGGATAAGTCGCTGCTGGTGTATCTCTCGCGCCACGACTTCCAGCAGATAGCCGACTCGCTCCGGCAGCAGTTGCCCACTACCGTTATCAAAGAAGCATTAAGCGTGTGGCCCAAGGAAGTCTATGCGCTGGCCGGGCCGGAATTTGAAGAAAAACTCACGGCCCGCCGCGACCAACTACCCGCTGTGGCCGATAAGTTTTACGCCTTGTTGGCCCGCGACGTAGAAATACCCGGCACCGACCAATCCGAGCGGTTTGTAGTGGAAGTGCCCGCGCCCCAGCAGGTGCGCGTGCGCGTGTATCAGCACGGCACTACCCGCCCCGACAGCCTCATTGGTCAGCGTACTTTTCACACGCGCGAAACTCAGTCGCTTAAGCTGTTTGGGTTAGGTGGCAACGACGTATTTGAACTGCGCGCCCTGCCGGCGCCGGGAATGACGCTACGTATTTACGATGGCGCCGGGCAAGACCTCGTGCGCGCTTTGGCACCAGAAGCCACGCATACGCGCACCACCATCCTCGATAGCGGGGATGGTAATTCGGTAACGGTTCCTGCCGCCGTGAAAGTCAAAGCCTACCAACCGCAAGCCGAAGAGTTTGATGCCACGGGCTGGCTGCTTCGGCACCGCTTGTACTGATGAGGTTGGCCTAATCCCTTATAATGTGGGTATTGTGCCATATATTAGCGTTCTTTCTCGCTCCCTCCCATGCACACCGCAGTAGTTTCAGATTACCTTATTATCACTTACCGTCCTGACCTTAACATGCTGATAGCGCGCTGGCAACGGCCCGTTTCAGGGGCTGAAACCCGCACTGGCTACCAGCGGATTCTGGAAGCCGCTCAGCAGTACCAGTGCCCGTACTGGCTACTTGATGGCCGACGTCGCCATCCGGCCGACACTGAAACCACGAACTGGGGATTTCAAGAGTTCTTTCCTAGGCTGCACGCTTGGCTGGGCCAGCAGGTGTACCTGAGTCAGCTGCTTTCGCCCATGTATCAGCAACTTACGCTCGCCATGCCGGTGTATCAAGAAAGCGAAAGTAATCCCACTCAAACTTACCAGATGCGTCGTTTCAATGATGAAGCGGCGGCGGTTCAGTGGTTGAGCGGCTGCCAGGAGGTAGTGGGCAGCAGGCTCCGGACGGGCAGCTAATGGCAGCCTAGCAGCCAGCGCTCTGCCGACTCATGGTCGGGAAAATGCGCTACTCGCAGGTTGAGGCTCCGGCGAACGTGTTGCACCACGGAAGTAGTGCCGAGGCGGTTGTATACGTCGTAGGCGTCTACCACGGCGCAATGGCGGTAGTGAGCCTCGCGCACGGCCCGCGGCGCCCAATCGGTTGCCAGCCAGTGCTGGTCCTGGGGCATAATGGCGGGCATGAGTTGGTGGTCGGAAAGCACTTTGGTCAGCTGCGACTCTTTCAGCAGCTGCAAAATGTGTTCATATACTTCACGCAGATCCTGGCTGATCATGGGAGATGCCTGCCATTCTACACGCACGTAATGACTGGAATATTCCACGATTTGAGCTAAGCTGTTTTGGAAATACAGCGATTCGTGTACTGGGTAAATGAGCTTGTTCATCTCAACGCAGGCAAGCAGTAATGCAGAGTATTACATGGCAGGGAGAAGCGTGAACAAGTGCTGCAAAGGTGTGTAGTAGTATAATGGAACAGTGTTCGAAAGATACAATTTATCTTTATTCTTAATGCTGAGCTTCCACATATTTTTACAGTGAGGCTGCGGAAGCGTAAATCAGGTTATGAAGAATCCTCACATGAGCTTCGGTAACCGCAAGAAGCAGAATGACGCTCAACGCTAACAGCAGCCCACGCAACTGCTGGCTAATTCCGCTTAGTTGAACACCTTATTAGATTCCTCTTGGGCATAAAAAAGCCCCGCTGCTAGGAGCAGAGCAGTAGTTTTACATTTGCCGCTCGTCAGAACACGTTACTTAAAGACCTTTACCTTGTCTTTGTGCTTGGTGCGCAAGTATTGCCGGATAATCTGCTGTACGTCCTTGTTGTCGTTGTAGCGTGTGATGATGTCCTTGAAATCGGTCAGCTTTCTGGCTGAGAACGTGTCAGTATCCACGTAGCCGAAGCCCAGGTAGCGGCCGTTTTCTACTAGTACCACCGTCTTTTCGGTTTCGTGGCGGCCTTGCCCAATCACCACGAAAGAACCGTGCTGGTAGGTAAACGACTCAATGGCCTCTTCCACGCGCTGATTATACTCCTCGGCGGGTTCCAAACCTAGGCAGGCGCCTTTACAGCGGTGCACTTGGTAGTCGAAGCACGAGCCGTTGGTTTTGTACAGGTCGCAGAGCTTCTGGCAAAGGTTGAATTTCGCCACCTTGTGAAACAGGAAGCCTTTGGCCTTAAACTGGTTGCCAAGCGCGATAAGCGGGTGCGACTCGGCGTGGTCGTCAGCACGGCCATAGTAGAGGCGCTTGTAGCCGTTCTCATCGGTGCGCAGAAAGATACCCGCCGGAAACACTGAACGGCGCTGGGCGCGATTGTAGAGCGGTTTCAGCCGCTTTATCTCGTGCGACTCGTAGAGCAGCGCCACCAGCTCCGAGCCCGTCAGCTCCCAGGTGATATCCGAAATGGAGTTCTTGAACTCGATGCTCTTACGCGATTTATAGTCGACGGCAAAGTGCTGCTGAATGCGCTTGTAAATGTTGATGCTCTTGCCCACGTAAATCACCTCTCCATCCTCGTTGTGGAAGTAGTACACGCCGGCCGTCTGGGGCAGCGACGCGACTTTTTCGGGAGTGATGTTGGGTGGCAGCAGCGCCGTGCGAATGGCATCCTGCACCGCTTTGATCTTGCGCGCCGAGGGCTGTTTGGTGGCTACGGCCGTGGTGCCAGCAGCCGTAGCGATGGGCCGCCGGCCCGCCGGGGCGTTAGCATCTACTGCCGCCAGCGTGTCGGCCGCGGAGATTCCCGGCTTCGTCAGGGCCTCTTCCTGCTGGCTGATTTTAAGGAGCCGATCAAATAGGATGGCGGTAGCGGCGGCATCTCCCGCGGCGCGGTGCCTACCGTTGAGCGGAATGCCGATGTTTTGGCAAAGCTTGCCCAGACTATAGCTCGGCTGGCCCGGCATCAACGAACGGCTCAGGCGCACGGTGCACAAAGTTTTGCGCGAGTAATTGTAGCCTAAATCCCCAAACTCCTTCTTGAGGAAAGAATAGTCAAAGCGTACATTATGAGCTACAAATACACAGCCCTCGGTCATCTCTACCACCTTGCGGGCCACCTCATGAAACTTGGGGGCTTCCCGCACCATATCATCGGTGATGCCGGTGAGCTGGGTGATGAAGAAGGGGATGGGCCGCCCCGGATTAAGTAGCGTTTCGAACTGGTCCACGACCTTATCGCCATCGTGAATAAAAATGGCTATTTCCGTGATGCGGTCCTGCGCGGGCTGGCCTCCGGTAGTTTCTAGGTCGATGATGGCGTACAAAAGCGGCGCGGTATCGGGTAGTGAACGATGCTAATACAGTTGGTAACAAAGATACACGGCCGGAAGGTTGCAAGAAGCGAAAAGCCACGCCTTGCTCCCGAACCAAACCGCACATAGCCCACAAAAAAGGCCCGCACGAAGCGGGCCTTTTCTAGATAGGGCAAGCAACCCAATTAATAGTTGCTCTTCTGCTGAGTTACCCAGTTTTTGTCCGACAGGATAGTACCGTGCTGCTGCTGCATCACGTTGCGCGCTTCGGCGGGCAGCTCGTTCGACTTTAGCGCCGTCTCGTACGACTGCAGCGCCACGGCGTCACCGGTTTCGCACTCGCCAAGAATGGCCGAGTCGTCTTGGCCCGTGATGGCCGATTTAATATTGATCCAGCCCCGGTGTACGGCGGCGGCGGCATCGGCCACTACGCCTTCCACGGTATTGCCTTGCTCAGGGCTGATGCCATATTGCTGCGCGTGTTGCGTCAGCTCGGCGGCAAACTGGGCGCGCTGTTGGCTCATCTGGCTCAGCTTCGATTTCAGCTGGGCGTTGGATATACCTTCAGCGGCTTCCTGGTAGCCTTTAGCAGCCGTTTTGTTGATTTCGACTAGGTCGTTGTAGGCGCGAGTGGTTTCGCTGTTGATAGACATGGTGGAGAAAGTTAAAGTGGAAAGATGGGGCCTCGCTTGCTTCTTGGAAGTAAGGCCGAGTGTATATACCGGCTTGTTTGACGGCAAGTTGTACAGTAGCGGAAAAAAATTCTGCCTTCCTGTTTCATCCGGGCCGATGGGGCTAAAACGGGCGGGCTGGTTGGCTGGAAAGGGGAGAAGCGCTACTTTTGGCCGTTCCGCCCGTTGTTTCCGGCGCTTACCCCCGCTCGTTTGCCGTTGATGACCATTCCCGCCGAAACCCTGTCCGTTCCGCACCTGTTGCCGCTGCCCCGCACCGGCGACGCGCAGACGGGCTTCGAAGTAACGGCCGCGCCGGAGCTGCTGCCGTTTCCGGTGGTGCGGGCTTACTGGACTTACCTCACCCCCAACGACGTACTGCGTGGCCACCACGCCCACCATACCCTGCAACAGTTGCTCGTCGCCGTCAGTGGCCGCCTCGGCATCACCCTGGAAAACCCCGCCGGCGAGCAGCAGCACTTTGTGTTGGAAAGCCCTGATGTAGGGTTGTATCTGCCGGGGCTTTACTGGCGCACCATTCGGTTTCACGAGCAAGCCGTACTGCTATGCCTGGTATCAGAGGCGTATTCTGAAGCCAGCTACCTCCGCGATTACGCGGCTTTTCGGGCCTTGGCCGGCCCCGGTGCGGCCCATTCTTCATGAGCCCGGCCCGGCCCGCGCTGCTACGGGTAGAACCTTATACTTCCGCTTACGCTGGTGCCTGGGACGCCTTGGTAGCTACCTCCATCAACGGGCCATTTACGTTTCGGCGCTCTTTCCTGGAGTACCACCAAGACCGTTTCCAGGACCATTCGTGGCTCGTGTGGCAGGGCGCAACATTGCAGGCCATATTTGTGGCCGGGGTGGCCCGTGATACACCGGAGCCCACTAAGCTTATCGCACATCCTGGGCTTGCTTATGGCGGGCTAGTAACGGCAACGCTGCCTAAATACACTGAATTGGCCGCGTGGCTGGAGTTGCTGCGGGCGGCGTGGCGGGCGGCGGGGTTTCAGCAACTGGTGCTCAAACCCGTGCCACGGGTATTCTGCCGACAGCCTTCTGAGGCGCTGCTGTTTTGGCTGCATCAGCAAGATGCCCAGCTAGCGGCACGCGAAATGAATTCCGTAATCGACCTGACGCAGCCTTTCCGTATTGGCACGTGGCGGCGCGGCAACCTGCGCAAAGCCCGCCGTCATGGCGTAGTCGTGGTACCAGGCAGCACAGCCGATTACGCTACTTTTTGGGAGCTACTCACGCAGAATCTGTTGCAAAGCCACGGCCGCCGCCCCGTGCACGCCTTGGCGGAAATAAGTCGCCTGCGTGACCAGCATCTTAGCAACCTAGAGCTCTGGGTGGCTCGTCTCGAAACCGAAATAGTAGGTGGAGTGCTGCTGTTTCAGGATGCACGGCAGGGCTTCGTGCACACCCAATATATTGCTGGCAGCCTACGAGGTAAGCAAGTAGGCGCCGTAGATGCCGTGTTGGCCCACATCCTGACCGCAAAACGGAGTGATTTTCAGCGCCTCTCCTTTGGCATTTCCTCCGTGCAAGGCGAGGTAAACTCCGGCCTGCTCACGCAGAAAGAAGGCTTTGGCGCCACCGCCGAAACGGTAGATACTTACGTGCTTTCTTTGAAGAATGAATCTTCTTGATAGCTTCCGCACGCAATTCCTCATTCTTCATTGAACTGCCTGTCCGACGGCTCGTCTCCAGAGTTTTTTGAGGCCGCCGGGTTTCTTGTTTTCGGGTTTGGTGGAGTCGTCGCCTTCGGCGGTGTCGCCGAGTAGGAAGCCCCAGGGCTCGGTGGTTTTGTTGGCGTCCAGCACTACCTTGATGACGGCCACAAGCGGAATACTTAGAATCATACCCGGCGTGCCCCACAATTCCGCACCCAGAATCAGGGCCAGAATGGCAGCCAGCGGGTTGATGCTTACCTGGGAGCCCGTAATCATGGGGGTGATGAAGTTGCCTTCCAGAAACTGCACTATCACAAACACCCCAACTACCAGCGCGGCCTGCACGGGGGAGCCCGTTTCGACTAGCGTGACAATGGCAGGCAACGCGGCGCCAATCATGATGCCGATGTAGGGAATGATGGCCAGAACCGAGGCGAAAATGGCAAAGAAGATGGCGAACTTCACCCCCAGAATCATCAAACCAATGCCGTTAAGAACCGCCACGATAATGATAACCTTCACTAGACCAGAGATGTAGGCTTGCACCACGGTCTGGATATTGTCGACGGTGTGCAGGATGGAAGTGCGCTTATCGGGCGCCACGAAACGGAACATAAACTGCCGCAGATGGTCCCGGTAAAGTAGCAGACAGAAGATATAAATCAGGACCTGCGCCAAGTTGCTCAGCACGGCAGAGGTAGTATTTAGGGTGGTGCCGAGGTAGCTGCCGCCCGATTTTTTGAGCAGTTTCAGCGTCGAATCTTTCAGGTCTTCAATGCTCATAGGCTGGTAGCCGAACCGGAGGTGGGCCCATTCCTGCGCGTCGTTGAAAAACTCCATTAGCTTGACTTGCAGCTTGGGCAGCTCACTTTTAAACTGCGTAAGCTGGGAGCCGAAGCCTAAAATAATACCCGCCAGCACCAGCACGAGCAGCAGCAGGCTCACGATGATGGCCAGCACCCGTGGCAGGCCCCGTTGCTCCAGCCAGCGGCAAATCGGCAGCAGCAACAGCGAAAAAAGCGCCGAAAAAAGCATTGGCAGCAGCAAACTGTCGAGCACCCGGAGCGAGTACACCAGCAGCACCGCCCCCAGCATAAAGAAGGCAAACTGGATGATGGGCGTCTGGTGAACCACTGAGCTGGGCTTGTGGCCGGAAGGAGGCAAATGATGTTGCGTAGAAGGAGAGTTCATTTTGCTAATATGATTGGGAAAGCGGGAGGCTTGAAAAAAGCTTCGGACAAACATTTTGCGGAATTATCTCCGAAAAAAGCAGCTCGATGCTGGATTGAAAGAAGTACTTTTGCTAAGTTTACTAGCGAAATGAAAGCGTGGGAAAAGACAGTTTTCTGCGTTATTTTACTTGAAATTTGACTTGCACTTCTCAGATGGCTGAAGAACAGATATCCGTCGCCACGCATGGCTACACCGAAGACAGCATCCGCTCCCTCGACTGGCGGGAGCACATCCGGTTGCGGCCCGGCATGTACATCGGTAAGCTCGGCGATGGTTCGGCGTACGACGATGGCATCTATGTGTTGGTGAAGGAAGTCATCGACAACTCGATTGACGAACACGTGATGGGCCACGGCCGCACCATCGAAATCAAGATCTCCGACCACCGCGTGCAAGTGCGCGACTACGGCCGCGGCATTCCGCTGGGCAAAGTGGTGGACGTGGTGAGCAAGATTAACACGGGCGGCAAGTACGACTCCAAAGTTTTCCAGAAATCTGTTGGGTTGAACGGCGTCGGCACCAAGGCGGTTAACGCGCTCAGCAATTATTTTCTGGTGCAGAGCGTGCGCGACGGCCAGATGAAGTCAGCTGAGTTTGCCCAAGGCATCCTCACGCAGGACGCTAAACCGCAGAAAACCAGCCAGCGCAACGGTACGCTCATCGCCTTCCAGCCCGACGACACGATTTTCCGCAACTACCGCTTCATCCCGGAGTATCTGGAAAACCAGATCTGGAACTACGTCTACCTGAATGCTGGCCTGACCATCAACTTCAACGGCCAGAAATACTACTCCGAAAACGGCCTGCTCGACCTGCTGGCCCGCAAAGCCGACGCCGAGAGTGTGCGCTACCCCATCATTCACCTGAAGGCGGAAGATATTGAGCTGGCCCTCACCCACGGCAACGACTACGGCGAGGAATACTACTCGTTCGTGAACGGACAGTACACCACGCAGGGCGGCACCCATCTGGCTGCTTTCCGCGAGGCGGTAGTGAAAACCCTGCGCGAGTTCTACAAGAAGGAATACGATGCCGCCGATGTCCGCGGCTCCATTGTAGCCGCTATTTCGGTGCGGGTGCAAGAACCAGTGTTCGAAAGCCAAACCAAGACTAAACTCGGCTCCATGAACATGGGTCCCGATGGGCCAACGGTGCGGGGCTTCATTCTGGACTTCGTGAAGGAACACCTCGACAACTTCCTGCACAAGAACCCCGAAACGGCTGAGGCCCTTAAAAAGCGCATCGAGCAGAACGAGCGGGAGCGTAAAGACATGGCGGGCGTGAAGAAGCTGGCCAACCAGCGGGCCAAGAAAGCCAACCTGCACAACCGCAAACTGCGCGACTGCCGCTTCCACCTCGGCGAAGGCAAGCAGGAAGCCGAAGCTCTTACCACGCTCTTCATCACGGAGGGCGACTCCGCCTCGGGTTCCATCACCAAAAGCCGCAACGTGGAAACGGAAGCCGTATTCAGTTTGCGTGGTAAGCCCCTGAACTGCTTCGGCCTGAAGAAGAAGATAGTGTACGAGAACGAGGAGCTAAACCTGCTTCAGCACGCGCTCAACATCGAAGAAGGCATCGAAGGCCTGCGTTATAACCGCGTCGTCATTGCCACCGATGCCGACGTGGACGGCATGCACATCCGGCTGCTGCTGCTCACCTTCTTCCTACAATTCTTCCCCGACCTCGTGCGCAACGGCCACGTGTACATTCTGGAAACGCCACTGTTCCGGGTGCGGAACAAGAAAACCACCATCTACTGCTACAACGAGCAGGAAAAACAGGCCGCCATGCGCCAGCTCGGCCGCAACCCCGAAGTCACGCGCTTCAAAGGTCTCGGCGAAATCAGCCCCGATGAGTTTGGCAAGTTCATTGGCGACAATATCAAGCTGGAACCCGTGATTCTGCAATCGGACCGTTCTATTCAGCAGGTGCTCACCTACTACATGGGCAAGAATACGCCCGCCCGGCAGGAGTTCATCATCGAAAACCTGCGTCTCGAGAAGGACCTCGTGACTTCCGATGTACTGCCGGTGGCGGAAGTGCTGGAGGAGGACCTGGCGTAACCCCACCATTGTGAAGACTCCCATAAAAAAGCTCCAGCCTTTGGGCCGGAGCTTTTTTATGTTTTGCGGAGCTACTATGGCGCAGCCTGACTGCGCGCTACGACAACGGTTCCGGCGCCGTCGACGCCGACGAAGCGGGGCGCGACTTGTCCTGGGGGAGAGGCACAAATTCCTCGTTGTCGTTGGGTGGTAAGGCGATGCGGCCAGCTTGCCAGTCGGCCTTGGCCTGCTCGATGCGCTCCTTCCGCGACGACACGAAGTTCCACCAGATGAAGCGCGGCCCGAGCTGCTCGCCGCCTAGTAGCATGAGCGTCGTGGTTTCGAGGGCGGTGATGAGCGGGTCCTGGCCTGGCGTGAACACCAGCAACTGCCCGGCCGAGTAGCGGTGGCCGGCCACTTCAATCTGGCCCTTGGCTACATAGGCTCCGCGCTCCTGGTGGCCGCGCGGCGGCCCGAAGCGCGTGCCCGGCTGCAGCACCACGTGCAGATAAAACAGCGGCGAATGCGTCCGCACGTCGTTGCGCAGGCCGAAGGCTTCGCCCGCGATGAGGCGCATCCACACGCCCGTATCCGTGAAGATGTGCAATTCCTGCGGCTGGTAGTTGCGGAAGCTAGGCGCCGTCTCTTCGTCGGCTTCGGGGAGCGCCACCCAGGTCTGAATCATTTCCAGTTGCCCACCCGCCAACGCGGCTGGGTCCTCGAACCGTTCCGAGTGGGCAATGCCACTGCCGGCTGTCATCCAGTTCACTTCGCCCGGCCGAATAATCTGCTCCACGCCCAGGCTGTCGCGGTGCGTGACTTGGCCGCCAAACAGGTAGCTCACCGTAGAGAGCCCGATGTGCGGGTGTGGCAGCACGTCGAGGTCCGGCAGTTGGCCTACTGGCGCGTTTACGGGCCCGGCGTGGTCCATGAAGATGAACGGCCCCACCATGCGCCGTTCCCGGAAAGGCAGGATCCGCCGCACATCGAACCCGGCACTGATGGACGCCTGGCGCGCATTAATCACTAAATCGAGCATGAGGAAAAGCAGTTAGAGTGGGAAGATGCCTGATCTTGCTGACCTGATTGGTTGTTGGAAAGCTACTTAATGTTCTCGTATGAATGAAGATCTATAGTCGGATGTAAATGATGAAATCGATGACGTCTAGTCTTTTTAGAAGCTGGGCTTTCATTACTTTGGTGGTTTCATTGTCTACTTACCATGCTAGAAATCCTGGCCGATATCCGCCACCGTCTGAAGGTAGGCGACTATAAAAATGAAGAGCATGTTCGTCTATCGCTGGTGGCGCGCATTGTGCAGGCTTTAGGATGGAATATCTGGAATCCAAGTGAGGTATATGCCGAGTTCAAAGCGACGCCGAACGAGGATGTAAAGAAGGTAGATCTAGCTTTATTCGCTGATAATCTCTCGGAAGACGCCATCTTCATCGAATGTAAAGGCACTGGTAATCTAACCAAAGGTCTACCCGAAGATTTGGCCAAAGTGGAACGCCAACTCCGCGACTACAATAAGGATAATACTGCTCAGCTGGCTATTATCACCAACGGCCGGATATGGCGCTTTTACTATTGCTACACCAGCGGTGAATTCGCCAGTAAGCATTTCAAGACCCTCAACCTGTCGGAAGACGATCTGGAAACAGTGGCAGAGTTCTTCATGCTGTTTCTAAGCAAGGCTGCTGTTGCTGACCGTAGCGCCCGCACCGCTGCCGAAAGCTATCTGAATCTGACGCGTAAGCAGCAGAAGATGCAGGATGCTCGGCCTGAAGCAGAGCGTCGTATTACGCAATATCCTTTTCCGAGCTTGCCTGATGCTTTGGTGCAAGTGGTTGCCGAGCAGCACACCAACGTGTCGCGGCAGGAAGCAGAAGCATTTCTAGAAGGCCACGACGGCCGGCCCCTTACTCGACTTGTGCCATCTTCTCCAATCGCGCTGGCATCTACATTTTTACCAGCCCCGCCTAATAAGAAACTAGCCTCACGACCAAGCGTCGAAGCTCGTTCGAAGCAACCAAGGAAAGCTCTGGAGGATGCAGCAACCATCACATCATCAATTACTCAGCCCGCCGCTCCAATTACTGGCTTGCCGGGCGAAAAGTTTGTCCTACGCCAAGGCACTGCTGACGCCACGGCTTATCTACAGCCCAGTGGCCATATGATTGTTGTAGCTGGGTCGTTGGCGGCGGCTACAGCTACAGATAGCATGCGGCCAGGAGGGGTGATGCTGCGGCAGCAGTTACTGGCGGCAGGTACACTAAAGCCACATGGAGTCTACTTGCTGTTCACTGAAAACTATTCATTCGAATCTGCTAACACAGCGGCGCAAGTAATTGTAGCGCGTTCTGTGAACGCTCAGCTCGCCTGGAAACACGCCACAGGGAAACAGGTACGTGATTTCATGTAATGCATCATAATGGCCAGCGCTATGCTAAGTGACATGACTAATTAAATTAGTATGCTGCTGCCAAGTGTTCAGTCAGTCTTGGTCAATAGAATAAAGAATTTTCCTGAATACAGTGCTTTCGGGGCTTGCGCATGACTAATATAATTAGGAACTTTATGGCCCTGCTCGGCATTAGAAATATTGCGTTCTGCGTGGCTAACGGTACTTTTGATGTTCAAGGGTCCTGTTCTAGCTCTCTAGGGCGCTTCAGCTTTTTAAGTTGCAGCTTTTTCCCCTAGCTCTATGAGCTGACCCCTACATTTTCTCCTGCGCATTTGGCGTGCCAGGAGCCTTTCGCGTGAGAAGCCTTCCGCCACTTTGGTTGGGAGAGAGGTACAAGAACAATAACCGTGGCAAGCGCCACACCGCACTGTGTCAGAAGAGAACAACCCCCAAGACCCGCACGAAGAGCAGCCAGAGAACGTATTCGGCGCCGGCGACTCCTTTGAGTTTGGCGCTGAGCCTGCCGCAATGGGTGATGCTGATGCTGAGGAAGAGTCGGCCCAATTTGTGGTGAGCGAAACCGGCGAGCTGCTGCTGGCTGAGTCGAGCGCCGATGTGGAAGCCGTAACTGAGCCTGTGCCGGTGACGGAAGAAGCCGAGGAGGAACCCAAGTTCGCGCCCGGCGAAACCATTCACGACGTGGCCACCGTGAACGGCATGTACCAGAACTGGTTTCTGGACTACGCTTCCTACGTGATTTTGGAGCGGGCAGTGCCGGCCATTGAGGATGGGTTGAAGCCCGTGCAGCGCCGCATTCTGCACGCCATGAAGGAGATGGACGACGGCCGCTTCAACAAAGTGGCCAACGTCATCGGGCAAACCATGCAGTACCACCCGCACGGCGACGCCTCCATCGGTGACGCCATGGTGAATCTGGGCCAGAAGGATCTACTCATCGAAACGCAGGGCAACTGGGGCGATATTCGTACCGGCGACGGAGCCGCCGCGCCGCGTTACATCGAAGCCCGCCTGAGCAAGTTTGCGCTCGACGTAGTGTTCAATCCCGACATCACGGAGTGGCAAATGAGCTACGACGGCCGCAAGCGCGAGCCTACCACGCTACCCGTGAAGTTCCCGCTGCTGCTCGCACAAGGCGTAGAAGGTATTGCCGTGGGTCTGAGCACCAAGATCATGCCCCACAACTTCCGGGAGCTGTGCAAGGCCAGCATCGACGTGTTGCGGGGCAAGGACATTCAGCTCTTCCCCGACTTCCCGACCGGCGGCCTCTGCGACGTCTCGAACTACAACGGCGGCCTGCGCGGGGCCAAAATTCGCTTGCGCGCCACCATCGAGAAGGCCGACAAGACCATGCTCATCATCCGGGACATTCCATACGGCACCACCACTACGGCGCTGATGGAAAGCATCGTGAAAGCCTCAGAGGCCAATAAAATCAAGATTCGGAAGGTGGTCGACAATACGGCGGCCCAGGTGGAAATTCAGGTGCACTTGCCTACCGGCGTGAGCCCCGACCTCACCATGGACGCCCTGTACGCCTTCACCGACTGCGAAATCAGCATCTCGCCCAATACCTGCGTCATCATCGAAGACAAGCCGCGCTTCGTGGGCGTGGAAGACATGCTGCGGCTGAGCACCCAGAAAACGGTACGGCTGCTGGAGCGGGAGCTGGAAATCCGGCAGGACGAGTTGCAGGAAAAGTGGCATTCGGCTTCGCTGGAGAAGATCTTCATCGAAAACCGCATCTACCGCAAAATCGAGGAGTGCGAAACCTGGGAAGACATTCTCCAGACCATTGATGCCGGCCTGCGCAAGTTCGTGCGCATTGAAGGCGAGAAGCTTCGGGCCAACGACACGCGCATTGTGCTGCGCCGCGCCATCACGGAGGAAGATCTCACCCGTCTCACCGAAATTCGTATCAAGCGGATTTCCAAGTACGATGGGTTCAAGGCCGAGGAGTACATTCAGCGGCTCGAAGCCGAGTTGCTGGAAGTGGCTGACCACCTGGCTCACCTCACGCGCTACGCCATCAGCTACTTCGAAGGGTTGCTGAAAAAGTACGGCCAGAACCGGGAGCGCAAAACCCAGCTGCGCACCTTCGACGTAGTGACGGCCCAGAAAGTAGCCGTAGCCAACCAGAAGCTCTACGTGAACCGCCAAGATGGTTTTGTGGGCTACGGGCTCAAAAAGGACGAGCTGGTGTGCGACTGCTCGGACCTCGACGACATCATCGCCATCAAGCGCGACGGCACATTCATGGTGACCCGCATTGCGGAAAAAACCTTCGTGGGCAAGGACATTCTGCACGTGGGCGTCTACAACAAAAACGACGACCGGCTGGTGTACAACATGGTGTACCAGGACGGCGCCTCGGGCATTGCCTTCGCCAAGCGCTTCCTCGTGACGGGCATCACCCGCGACAAAACCTACGACCTCACCAAAGGCACCAAAGGCACCAAGACGCTCTACCTCACGGCCAACCCCAACTCGGAGTCGGAAATCGTGAGCATTCAGCTCTCCGACAAGGCGCCAGCCCGCGTGAAGCAGTTTGATTTCGACTTCGCTGAACTGGCCATCAAGGGCAAAGGCTCGATGGGCAACATCGTGACCAAGCAGCCGATCAAGAAAATCACCCAAAAGAGCCGCGGCGACTCCACGCTGGGCGGGCGCGAAGTTTTCTTCGACGCCGTGGTGGGCCGCCTCAACACCGACGGCCACGGCCGCTACCTGGGCACTTTCGACACCGACAACGCCATTCTGGTGGTGTACAAGGACGGCTCCTACGAACTCACTGCGCCCGACCCGGCCATTCACTTCGACGTGCCCAACATTGTGCTGCTGCGCAAGTTCGAGCCCGACACCGTGCTGAGCGCCGTGTACGTGGAAGGCGAAACCAAGATGCACTACGTCAAGCGCTTCCGCATCGAAACGAGCACCATTGCCAAGCGCTTCACCTTCATTGCCGAAACCAAGGGCTCGAAGATGCTGTGCGTGACTTGCAACCCCGAGCCGCACGTGGAAGTGAAGCTCCAGCGCGACAAGAAAGCCGATAAGGAAAACGAGAAAATCCTGCTGCACGAGTTCATTGACGTGAAAGGCTGGAAGGCTATGGGCAACAAGCTCAACTACTTCCGCATTCACGCCATAACGCTCCTCACCGACGAAGGCCCCGAGCCGGAGCGTCGCGTGGTAGCCAAGAAAAAAGGCCCCGTTACGCTGCCCCGCCCAGGTGTCGCCTCTGGTTCTGAGGACGAAGGTGATTCGCTGCCCGAGCCCAGCGGCCCCATCGACATCTCGGCCGCCGAGGTAGCTCAAGCCCAGGCCATACTGAAAACGCCGAAGTCGCAGCTGAAGCTGTTTTAGATTAAAAAAGCCCCACTAGTACATCTGGTGGGGCTTTTTTATGAACTTTGCGGCAGCCCGGCCGTACGGTGGCACCCAGAACAACTCAGCATAACCGGCGATACGCTGAAAAGCTACAGCTTTACACTTCAGACTGCATTTTCTTTTGGATGGTTGGGGCTTTGGGTCGCGTGTTTCTACTGTGGGGGCTGTTGATGGGGCTATTGGTGCTGCCTGCCTCGGCGCAGTTTCGTAAAGCTAAAGCCAAGCCTAAACCCCGACCCGTGGTCGAGTCTCCACTTCCCAACGAGGTAGCGAGGCTATTGAGTGAAGCCCGCGCGCTGGAGGCCCAGTACAAAGATTCGGAAGCCTTGGCCAAGTACGAGCAAGTACTGGCCAAAGCACCATCTTCGTACGAGGCGCTCTGGCGGGCCGCCGTGCTCAGCGTGCGGATAGGCGCGCGCTACAACGATGAAACCCGGAAAATAGCCTACTTCTCGGCGGCGCGGCTCTATGCCAGCCGGGCCCTGGTGGTGCGCCCCGAAGCGGCCGAAGGAAACTATGCCGAAGCGCTGGCGCTGGCCAACCAGGCCACCTTACTCACTGCCCGGGGTCGGCTGTTGGTGTACAAGGAAATGAAGCCTTACATCTTCAAAGCCGTGGAGCAGCGAGCCGATTTCGCTGACGCCTGGCAGCTATTGGGCCGCTGGCACTACCGCGTCGACCACTACAACCTGCTGGAGCGATTGTACAGTCAGCTTTTTCTGGGTGGTACGCCCTCTGGCGCCAGCACCCGAGCCGCCATCAACGCCCTTACCATCGCCCAGCAGCTCGACCCCAAACGGATTCAGTACGCCTACGACCTCGCCCGGGTGCACCTCAACCAAGGCCAGCAGAGCCAAGCCCGCATAGTATTGCAAGCGGCGGTGTCTCTGACGCCTTTCACGGCCGAGGAGCTGGAAATTAGCCGCCGCTGCCGCAAGCTACTGGAGCAGGTCAACCGCAAGCAGACGAAGCAGATGAGGCATTCGGTAAAGCGGATGGAATAGGCCGTAGCGAGGGGCTAAGTAGATTTTTGGGATGGAACGGCGTAGCAGCCCCGGCCCCGGCTGCGTATCTTCGCTGCCTGATGCGTGCCTTGTCTTTTCTGTCCGTGCCTTTCTTTCGTCTGTTTCGACTGACGGTGCTGCCCGTAGTGGCTGTGCTGGCCGGCTCGTGCGAGCCAGTTTCGGAGGAGCACCCGGAGCAGCCCGAGACGATGGTGAACCTGAAAACCGTGCAGAGCGGACCCAAAATTCAGGCTGAGGAGCTGGATGGGGCTATTGCCCGCCAGCCGCGCAATGCCTCGCTCTACGCCCGCCGGGCGGCTTTTCGGTTGGATGCCGGCCAAGTGGAGCCCGCTCTGCTCGATATCAACCAGGCCCTGAGCCTTGATGATGCGCCCGGCGAGTTTTACTTCACCAAAGCCCGCGCCCTGCGCACGCAAGGCAAGCTGGAAGCTGCCTTGGTCGCCGCCGATGTGGCCTCGCGCCACGGCTACGCCTCGCCCGAGCTGAACTTGCTGGTAGGCGAAACTCACCTGGCCGCGCGCCACTACCAAACGGCCATCGACTACCTCGACCGGGCCTTGCAGCAGGAGCCCGACCAAACCGCGGCACTCTTTTACAAGGGGCTGGCGTACGTGGGCCTGCAAGACACCACTCAGGCCCTCGACTACTTGCGCGCCAGCCTGGCCCGCGACCCCCGACAGCCCGAAACGCTGCACCAGCTGGCTTTCCTCTCGAATGCCTACCGCCAGCCGGCTAATGCCGCCCTGTACGCGGCGCGTGGCCTGAAGGTAGCGCCCACCTACGCGCCGCTCTGGTACGACTACGGGCGGCAGTTTGAGCTGCAAAACCTGCCCGACAGTGCCGCGCGCATCTATAGCCGCACCGTGCAGCTGGACACCACCTTCTACCGCGCCGACTACCGCTTGGCCCTGGCCACTTTCAAAAAGCGTCAGTACGCGGTAGCCATACCACACCTACAGCGCGCCTTGCGCCGTGCGCCACGGCTAGCCGGGGCCCGCCAGATGCTGGCCGAAAGCCTGGAAAGTTTAGCCCGCTACGAAGAAGCCGCCAACCAATACCGCCTGCTCGTGGCCGAAAACCCGGGCAACAGGCACTGGACCTACAAAGCCTGGAAAGTCGGCAACCGGGCCAGAGGCATCATCGTGGACGAAACGCCGCGCCAGACGGTGGAGCCCATCGAGCCCATTACTATTCAGCAGCAGCGGATTAAGTTCTGAGGCAGAAATCTCCCGGTCGGGCGCTGTCATTGCGAGGAGGCACGACGACGCAATCCTTCCTCTTACAGCGCAACACCCACTGAAGCACCAAGCCCTTGCCGTCCGTGCTGGCATCAAGGGCTTGTCTGTTTAGAATACTGGTCTCAGCAAAAGGAAGGATTGCCACGGCCTCTGGCCTCGCAATGACAGAGGAATTGCGCGTTCCGACATTCAGGCATTGCTTAACTTGCGGCCTCACGGCTGTTTGTATAGCCATTATCCACTTCTCTCAATGCTTAACATCACCCTCCCCGACGGCTCGGTGCGCCAGTTTGTAGATGGCGCTACGGGCTACGACGTTGCCGCCGGCATCAGCGAAGGCCTCGCCCGTAATGCCCTCGGCGTGCGCGTCGACGGCGAAGTGCGCGACCTGCACCGCCCCATCGAACACGATGCCAACGTGGCCATCCTGACCTGGAACGACCCGGAAGGCAAGTCCACCTTCTGGCACTCCTCGGCCCACCTCATGGCCGAAGCCCTCGAAGCGCTGTACCCCGGCGTGAAGCTAGGCATCGGCCCAAGTATCGAAAACGGCTTCTACTATGACATTGATTTAGGCGATGGCCGCTCCATCTCTACCGACGAGTTTCCGCAGATCGAAGCCAAGATGCTGGAACTGGCCAAGAAAAAAAGCCAGTACGAGCGTAAGGCCGTGAGCAAGGCCGATGCTATTGCCTACTTCACCGAGAAGGCCGACCCCTACAAGCTGGACCTGCTGGAGCGGCTCGAAGACGGTTCCATCACGTTCTACACCCAGGGCGACTTCACCGACCTTTGCCGCGGCCCGCACATCCCCGATACCAGCCCCATCAAGGCGGTGAAGCTGCTGAACGTGGCCGGCGCTTACTGGCGTGGCGACGAGAAGAACAAGCAGCTCACGCGCATCTACGGCATCACGTTTCCGAAGGCGAAGGAGCTGAGCGAGTACCTGGAGAAACTGGAAGAAGCCAAGCGCCGCGACCACCGCAAGCTGGGCAAGGAACTGGAGCTGTTCACGTTTTCGGAGAAAGTAGGAGCGGGGCTGCCGCTGTGGCTGCCCAAAGGCACGGCGCTGCGCGAGCGGCTGGAGCAGTTTCTGCGCCGCGCCCAAATGAAAGCCGGCTACTTGCCCGTCGTGACGCCGCACATTGGGTCCAAGGAGTTGTACGTGACCAGCGGCCACTACGAAAAGTATGGCGCCGACTCGTTCCAGCCCATCAAGACGCCAAACCCGGGCGAGGAATTCTTCCTCAAGCCCATGAACTGCCCCCACCACTGCGAAATATACAAGAGCAAGCCGCGCAGCTACCGCGACCTGCCGGTGCGCCTCGCCGAGTTCGGGACGGTGTACCGTTACGAGCAAAGCGGCGAGCTGCACGGACTGACCCGCGTGCGGGGCTTTACCCAAGACGACGCCCATATCTTCTGCCGCCCCGACCAGGTGAAGGAGGAGTTCCTGAAGGTAATCGACATCGTACTCTACGTGCTGAAAGCCCTGGACTTCCCCGACTTCACGGCCCAGATTTCCCTGCGCGACCCGGAAAACAAGACCAAGTACATCGGCTCCGACGAAAACTGGGCCCGTGCCGAAGCCTCCATTCAGGAAGCCGCCGCCGAAAAAGGACTCAACACCGTAACCGAGCTTGGCGAAGCAGCTTTCTACGGCCCCAAGCTCGATTTCATGGTGCGCGACGCGCTCGGCCGCAAATGGCAGCTCGGCACCATTCAGGTGGATTACAACCTGCCCGAGCGTTTCGAGCTGGAGTACGTGGCGCCCGACAACTCCCGCCAGCGCCCCGTCATGATTCACCGCGCGCCGTTTGGGTCGCTGGAGCGTTTCGTGGCCGTGCTCATTGAGCACTGCGGCGGCAACTTTCCGCTCTGGCTCTCGCCCGAGCAGTTTGCCGTGCTGCCCATTTCGGAGAAGTACCACGACTACGCCCAGCAGGTCTACGACACGCTGGTACAAGCCGAGCTGCGCGGCACCGTAGACCACCGCGACGAGAAAATCGGCCGCAAAATTCGGGATGCGGAAGTGTCTAAAGTGCCCTACATGCTAATCGTAGGGGAGAAGGAGCAGGAAAACGGCGTTGTTTCCGTCCGCAAGCACGGCGAAGGCGACTTGGGTTCCATGCCCATCACGGAGTTCGTGCAGAGCTTTCAGCAGCAGGTAACGGACATGATGGACGGTAAATAACCAGCTGTCATTGCGAGGAGGCACGACGACGCAATCCTTCCTCTCGCTGAGACCAGTATTCTACACAGACAAGCCCTTAACATCCGCACTGGAATTAAGGGCTTGTTGCTTCAGTGGGTGTTGTGCTGCAAGAGGAAGGATTGCGTCGTCGTGCCTCCTCGCAATGACAACGGACTAAGGACATCCTCATACCTCAAAAACACGGGCGAAAACGGCAATTTTATATAGGCTTTCTTGAGCGTTCGGAAAAAATGCTGGATATTTGCCCGCTGATTGAACGTACTGGGTCCGCCCATTGTCGTGTCAGTCCCGTAAAACCGACTTTCACCTTAAGGAGAAACCGCCATAGCTACCCCCAACCGCCGTTATATTCCTCGCGCCCAAGTAGAGGAGCCGTTTAAAATCAACCAAAAGATTACGGCCCGTGAAGTTCGCCTCGTCGGCGACAACATCGAGCAGGGCGTCTACTCTATCGAGCAGGCCCGCCGTATGGCGCAGGAGCAAAACCTCGACCTCGTAGAAATTTCGCCCACGGCCGTGCCGCCCGTGTGCCGCGTTATCGACTACTCGAAATTCAAGTACGAGCAGAAGAAGAAAACCCGGGAGCTGAAAGCCAAGCAAACCAAGGTTGTCATCAAGGAAATCCGTTTCGGACCCAACACCGACGACCACGACTTCGCTTTCAAGCTCAAGCACGCCCAGGAATTCCTGCGCGAGGGCGCCAAAATCAAGGCGTACGTGCACTTCGTCGGTCGGAGCATCGTCTTCAAGGAGCGGGGCGAAATCCTGCTGCTCAAGTTTGCGCAGGCCCTTGAGGACCTCGGCAAAGTGGAGCAATTGCCCAAGCTCGAAGGCAAGCGCATGTTCCTCTACCTGGCTCCTAAGGCGGCAGCTCCAGTTAAGCCCAGCAAACCTGCGGCTCCGAAGGAAGAAGGCAAGCAAGCCCCGAAAGAGCCCAAGCCGGCTCCCGCTCCCGCCGATAAGGCCGCTGAATAGTTTTTCCCTGGGCTTCGGCCCGTTTTCACGCTGGCGCACCGGCCCTAGGCAGCCGACCGCCGCAGTTTTTCACCTTTTATTACCACCACAATGCCGAAAGTAAAAACCAAGTCTGGTGCCAAGAAGCGTTTCTCGCTGACCGGCACGGGCAAAGTGAAGCGCAAGCACGCCTTCAAAAGCCACATCTTGACCAAGAAAACCACCAAGCAGAAGCGTGCCCTCACGCACGTTGGTCTGGTTAGCTCGGCCGACATGAACCGCGTAAAGGACATGCTTAACATTTGATTGGTTTTTGGTTGTTCGTTTTTAGTTTTTGGCTCTTGATTTGGCCAACATCCGAAAACGATCAATATCTAATTGGTTTTGGCGCTTAACTCGACCACAACCAAAAACAACTAACCAAAAACCAAAAACCATTTTTCACCAGGCGTCCGGCTGAAACGAAAGATGCGGCAGTAGTCCGCCGCCGGCCGCCAAAAACAAGCAGGTTATGCCAAGAAGTGTAAACCACGTGGCTTCGCGCCATCGTCGGAAAAAAGTAATGCGTTTGGCGAAAGGCTATTACGGCCGTCGCAAGAACGTATGGACGGTAGCCAAGAACGCCGTTGAAAAAGGTCTGCTGTACGCCTACCGCGACCGGAAAGTGAAGAAGCGTGAGTTCCGCGCCCTCTGGATTCAGCGTATCAACGCGGGTGCCCGCGAGCATGGCTTGTCGTACTCGCAGTTCATGGGTGGCCTCAAGAAGAGCGGCATCGACCTGAACCGCAAAGTTCTGGCCGACCTCGCTCTGAACCACCCCGAGGCGTTCAAAGGCATCGTAGAGAAAATCAAATAAGCTTTAGTGCTTGCTGATCGAAGAGCCTGCCCCATCTGGGCAGGCTCTTTTTTGTGCGCGTTTGTCAGCCGGACCAGTAGTCATTACCGTCTCCATAAAACCATCTCCCGCTTTTGGGTCGCTGCCCAAACTCGGCCGCTTCCATCATTACCTTGCCGCTTCTTTTCCAACAGTGCGCTATGCCTAAAGAAATCGAGCCCTGGAAAACGCTCAAGTCCGAGTTGGTTTTCGACCACCGTTGGTACCAGCTCCGCCGCGACCATGTAGCTCTGCCCGACGGCCAGGAGCTTGACGACTACTTTGTGAGCGTACGGGCCGACGTGGTGCTGGTGTTTGCCCTGACTGAAGACAACCACGTAGTGCTAGTGCGCCAGTACAAGCACGGCATCGGCATGATTCTGATTGAGCTGCCGGGTGGGGTGGTGGATGAAGATGAAACCACGCCTCTCGAAGCCGCCAAACGCGAATTACTGGAAGAGACCGGCTACGCCTCCGACGAAGTAGAGCAGCTGCTGGCCGTTAGCGACAACCCAACCAAGGATACCAATACCATTTATTTCTTCCTGGCCCGCAACGCCCGCCTGGTCGCCGTGCAGGAGCTGGACGCCACCGAAAATATTGAGGTGCTGGCCGTGCCGCTAGACCAGATAGAACCCATGATTCTCAGCGGCCAGATCCAAGTGGCCGGCTCGGTGGCCCTGTGCCTACTGGCCCTGCGGAAGCTGCAGCCTTGACGTAGGCTAGCTATTAGAGCACTTCAAGGTTAGAAAAGACGCTATAGATCTAGAATTCGCTAGGCGCCCGTTTTACCCTGAATAGGAGGCTTTGCCTTATTTGTTTAACAACACCCAAAGGGTGGCTCCAAAATGCAAAGGTGCGCTTGTAAGAAAACTACTTCCAGCGTGGTTTAAAGCCGGTTGAGCATCGTCTTCGCGCGGTTGTAGGACACAGGGTACGTTTGCGCCGGCTCGGAGATGGCTTGGTGGTAAAATATCCGTGCCGTGGCGACGTCCCCGGCCAGCAGGTGCGTATAGGCGTACATTTCGGCCAAAAAATGTCGCAGCTTGGTGTCCGTCATGGCATCTGCCATCAATGTCTTCATGAGGATGCGAGCTTGAGTCAACCGCTCGTCTTGCAGGCGCGGGACGTGGTAGCCGGCCGGCATACTAAACCAGTAGGTCCATATCTGGCCCTGCTGGTGCTGGTTCCAGGTATCCTTAACTAGTTGCAGCGCCACTTCTACCACTGTCCCGACCAACGCGGAGTCCCGCGGAGCCTGTCGTTGACTCTCCGAGAGGTACGGCTGCAAGGCCTGCTCGAAGCCCACCTGCGCTATCTGATCCAAGAGTTGCTCCTTGCGAAAGAGCGGGCTGGCTTTGGCATAGGACTGGTACGCAAAAGAAGGGGGGAACAATTGGGCCACTTTCTGGAGGCGGTAGCCTTTCTTCAACTCTTTCTTTATGTCGATGGTGTAGCCGTTTTCGTAATCGTGAAAGTTATACACCTGAATAAGCCCTCGTTTTAAATCACAGATGAGCGAGTACTGCGTGGCAAGGCTTCCTTCTTGCCGAACTTGACTCAGCAGCTTCTGAAAGAACGGCACCGACAGGGTGGAGGTCTGCGCCAGCATCGCATTGGCGATGTCGTAGCGTTGGCACGAATAGGAGCCCGTTTTGAGGTCGCACACATTGAAGTTGGTGTTGATTTGGTAGTGTCCCTGCTTTTCGACCTGTGCCCCTGCATTGATGATCAATGAGTTGCCGTAGGCATCTGCCAGGAGTGCTTGGGCGGAGTTGCTGTACGGATGGGCTTTGAGAAAGGCTAGGGCTTCGGGTACTGTTTTGCATTGGCCCAAGAGGTCAAAAAACAGGTCGCCCGGATAAGGGTTTTGTATATTGTACTTCGACGGGTCGATGTTTTGTTGGGTAAAGTCAAAGAAGAGCCCGTGTTCATTGACCGCGGCCTGCGCCTGCAAATCCGGTTGCCCAAAACAGACGGAGCCGTAGCGCCCCTTGGTGGCGGGATTAAACCAGACGCGCGCAAAGGGGGTGAAATCATCCTCGTTCGAAGCAGCAAAAACTTCGCCTTTCAGGGCGGCGGAAACAATGGTGCACGCCTGCAGTGCGTTGTTGGAGCAAAGCAGACACAACAAGAGGAAAGCGAGGAGCTGTTTCATGGCGCAAGTAGTTAGTGGAGTAACAAATAGGGCGCCGTCTGTAGTAAGAACACCCGCGTCGGCACCTAAGCACGCCGACGCGGGTGCCTGGTAATCGGCGGGGTAACTTCGCGTAATTGGATAGGTTACTGAGAAAGTCAAGAAACTTTGGGTGCTGTAAACAAATAGGAAAAACTTCCCTATCAGGCCATGTCGGCCAAAGCCTCCCTTGACAGGAACCCAATTACAGCTCAGGAGCCGCTACGTAAACCCGCATAGGACCGACTCGGAAGGCTTGCCTTATTTGTTTAGCAGCACCCATTACTGTTGGGCTGCTGCTGGTCGTCCGCGAAAAGGAGGGTTCTTTAGATGTTATTTCGATTCTTCCCCGCGGCCATGCCTGCTATGAACGCTTATTCCAGGATCATGGTCAAATTGGTTTTCGTGAACCACCAAGTGTGCGGCGACACAAAAACGCTAACAATCCGAAACCGGTCTGTTGCAGAGAAGCACGCGCATTGCTTCTTATCATAGTTTACAATGGTCATGTCATGGGTGCCGGTAAGCGCTACCTCGACGCTATTGGCCGCATAGGCGGGCGCGTCCTCCGTTGTCTGGATGCGCCACTGCTTCTGCAACCGGCCGCAGACAAACAGGCCGACCGAATCCTGCTCGGTGCCTCGCACCACGAATAGGACCCTGCCGGCTCGGTTGGCCAACAAGGGCTGTTCAAGTGAGCCTTTGCCTTTTTTGCGCTCCATTACTGGCTGCACCTGCTCGTACCCGTCGCAGCCGCACTGGGCCTTGGCCGTTAAGGCCAGCAGCACAAGCGAGCAGGAGAAGACGAAGTGTAGGAAACCGTGCATAGAAAGGATATGAAAGGGAACTGCTAAAGTAAAGAGGGCGAAGAGAACAGCAACACTTCAAATGAGGGAAACCCTTCAACTCACAGGCAAACAGCTACCTAACCCAAGTTGCAGGCTATAGCCCGAATCGGTCGATAGCGTGAACGAAGACGAA
>NZ_JBTYZO010000033.1:0-63279 GCF_057808495.1 Hymenobacter sp. M1-2 | reverse complement strand
GGCGGGCACACCCCCAAGGCCCT
Organism: Hymenobacter sp. M1-2; assembly: GCF_057808495.1. Taxonomy (NCBI): domain Bacteria; kingdom Pseudomonadati; phylum Bacteroidota; class Cytophagia; order Cytophagales; family Hymenobacteraceae; genus Hymenobacter; species Hymenobacter sp. M1-2. Next base: position 63,256 of record NZ_JBTYZO010000033.1, on the reverse strand, counting down.
CGTTGCTCCTGCCCCGGCGCACCGAGGGCCTTCTCGTGTGGATATACGTCACTTTAAGTCGGTCAGGGGCATAGCAACGGTCAACTGTAATGTGTTATGCAAATTGGCAGAGGGCCTATTAATTCTGAACAGTTATTAATTGTCTTTAGCTTACACGCGCACTAACGGTGATTAAACCGAAAAAGCCCCACGAGTAATTATCATTCGTGGGGCTTTTTCGGTTTAAATGTTTAAGCTCTGGCTAGATCAACGAATGGGACCAGCCACCACTTCAATCATCGAATCCGGCGAGAGATACTCTTGCGCTAGTAGCAGCAACTGCTCCGAATTGGTTTCATTGACTTGCTCATTGAACTCAGCGTAATAAGTGGCTGGGAGGTTTGAGAAGATTATGTTTTTATACTTATCACATTGCTCGAACACGGTGCTTAGTTCATTCGCAAACTTGCCTGTCATGTAATTCTTGACAGTCTGCAACTCCTCTTGAGGAATTGGCTCATTTTGCAGCAAATGCAGCTCATGGTGAATTTCTCGGACCGCAGCATCTGCGCTGTTCGCATTTACATCAGTGCCGATAACCAATGAACTCGCGTGCTCCCTCGGGTTTACACTCGCGTAGATACCATATGTAAATCCCTTATCCTCTCGAATATTCTTCATCAAACGGGAGCCAAAATAGCCGCCCAAGACTTTTACTAGAACTTGGAGCTGATGAGTATGCGGATGAGTTGGAGCAGGCCATAGTCGACCTATGCGTAGAGAAGACTGAATGCTTTCTGCTACTGGTACGTAATCGTGAGAGAGCCCACCTGAAGGAGCAAGAGAAGAGGCAGGCTGTAAAACCGTCGAAGCACCTGCTGGCTGACCTAATAACTCTTTGGTGAGAAGCTGATGTTCTTCTGTTATGTCTCCACAAAGAAATATCTCTGCCTCACTAAGCGAGTAATTGGCTTGATGAAATGCTTTGAGAGCATCCTGCGGAACAGTTGCAAAGATTTGCTCGTCGAATACGTTTCCATAAGGATAAGTTGCCCCATATAGGTTATGAGAGAAACGTTCAGCAGCGAGGTAACTGGTCTTTTGACGCTCTACCCGCACATTTTGAATAGTGCGGGTTTTAAGCAGTTCTAACTCCGTCTCAGGATAGATCGCTCCCAGAACAACATCTTGCACTAACGGCAACAGCCGGGTTAAATGACGGGCAAGACAGTACAAGGTAAGAGTTGCTCTATCAAAACCTTGTTCACATTCCAACGAGGCACCGTAGAAGGCCACTTCATCAGCTATTTGGCGGGCTGTGCGAGTGCGAGTGCCTTCTAACAGCATGCGCGCCGTGAGCAGCGAAACGCCTGGCGCATGCTCGTACCATTTGCCGGCTTTGAACACCACTTGCAGGCGAACGACAGGTTGAGCGTCGTTGCGTAGTATGTGCATGCGTGCTCCATTAGGGAGGGAAAACACGTCAGCCGCGGGCAGCGATACGCTAGCCAGCGGCTGAACAGGAGGAGCGACTTGGCGGTCGAGCATCAGATACAAATTAGTTTACTGGAGTGTCGGAGGATCCGTCACCAAAGGCTTGGTCGAGTTGGTCGAAGTTAAAGTGCAACGAGATACGAATGGTTTGTGCCAACGGGTTCGCACGGGAGTTGGGCACTAGGTAAGCGCCATCAACGCCGAATACTTGATATCGAACGCCTAGACCGAAGCTCAGGTATTGGCGGTCACCTTTTACGGGAGACTCGTAGAAGTAGCCTACGCGCGCCATCAGCAAGTCGTTGTACGTGTATTCAGCGCCAGCTGAAAGGTTGATTTCTCGCAATTCCTCCCGGAAACCACCCGGAGCATCACTGAAAGAACCTAAAGCAGCACTAACAACTCCCTTATCGCGGCGATCAGTATTTTCTGCTTCAATACGGTCGGCCCTTTCTTGAGCTTCGGCGGCATTAGTAGGGATAGGCCCTTCCTCATAATAAGGGCTAGGTACCAGCAGCTTAGCGCCGTCAACGGTAAGTGTGATTTTGTTGTAAGCGTCTAGCTCACGAGTGAAAGCGAAGCCGAGCTTAAGGCGAGTGGGTAAAAAATCAGCTTGATTAGCGTCAGTGTAGGTGATTTTGTTGCCAATATTAGTGATCGTACCACCAAATCCTAGGTTGTAATCGCCGGCTCCAATAGTAACATCACGATTGTAGTAGACGCCTAAATCTACAGCCGCAGCGTTGCCAGGACGTGCATCATTGCCAAGTGAGCTACCCGTGAGGTTAGAACGGATGTATCGAGCCGCTATACCAACGCCTAAGTAGTCAGAAAGCCTCTGGCCATAAGCTATGCTAACAGAGTATTCCTTAGGATTGAAGTCGCCGAGAGGATCATTATTACTGTTTCGAAACGAAATAGTACCCAAGTCAAAATACATCAAAGAAGCCGAAATGGCAGAACGCTCATTGATTTTAGCTGTGCCTGACAAGTAAGCCAGTCCCATATCATCGGTGACGCTACGTAGCCAAGGCGAATAGGAGGGAGAGACGCTGTACTTGGTATTAATAAAGCCGAGCTTACCAGCATTGTGATAGCCTGCGTTAGCATCAGGTGAAATAGCAACGCCTGCTTCACCAAGGGCCGCCGAGCGAGAGTCGGGGCTGATGGTGAAGATTGGAACAGCTGTGGTGATTGCACTGGGCTCAGTTTGGGCCATGCTAAGTAACGGCAGGCCTAGAAATCCGGAAAGCAATGCAAAACGCACAGGCAGCTTCTGAAGAGTCATACAATGGGGAATGAGGAACGCAGGAAAGAGGTGAAAACGCCGGAGGCTAGTTTAGAATAACCAGTTTTTCAAACTTTGACATGGTGGACTTATCCGACTGAGAACGGACACTGACCCGGTAAACATACACACCACGCGCTAGCTGGTCGTTATACTCGTCGCGACCGTTCCAAGACAGATCTGGATCGTTGTAATTGGCAGGCACGTGCGAGGTACCGCCGTTGACCGTGGTCTGAAGTGTGCGCACCAGCCGCCCCGCCACCGTGAAAATTTGCACCTGCACGTCCAGCACGTCGTTAGGCCGGTTATGGTCGAAGTGGAAGGTGGTATTGTTGGAGAAAGGATTCGGGTAGTTTAGAACGTGGTTCAAAGCCAACTTATCGTTCTTAGCGGCAATAAACTCAACATCGCGCACTGAAGAATTATTGAACGTGTCCCATGCTTTGAGATGCAGCACGTGTGGCCCATTGGCGAGGTCCTTAAACTGATATTCCACTCGGCCCGACTGAAAGCTATCGACGCTGGCCACATAGTATGAATTCAGGATAGTGAGCTTAGTAGGGTCATTATCAAGCGTAGCAGTGATTTCGTGGCCAATGCCAGAACCAGTAGTGTTGATGCCGCTTTCGTCGAAGAGCCGAGCAATGAGTTTCGTATCGGTGCTCGTGAGGCCACCGAATACGAATTTTTCGTTGTCCATGAACAGACGGATACGTGGCGGAATGGTGTCTAAGGCGTTCAGCTGCGCGGCATCGCCAATCGGCGCCTCGCGGTAGCCGTGCGCATCTACGATTGCGCCGGAGCTATTGGATGCGTACAAGCTGACTTTACCCAAGCCGACGTTATAATTAATGTCACGCGGAACGACGAACTTGACGGTGAAACGACCATTGGTTACCGTGGCTTGCCCATCATAGATGATATTTTCCTGAACCTGTATTGGTTTGACGGAATCTTGTGGGGAGGTGCCTAATGTGTAAATAGTGGTAGGCTTTTCATAGACTGTTACCTGGGCCGTACCTGAAAAACTATTGTTGACATTTGATGCCCTGTTGAGGCTAGTGCGGACGGAACCCGAAAGCCGAACAGTAGACAGGGCTTTGAGCGTATCAGAAGAAGCAACTGTCAGTACCCGACCGTTGATAGAGTCAAGCGTCATAGCAACATCTGGTCTAGCCAGACGCACAGTTGGATCACCGAGTAACACGTAATTACGATTAAGCGGATCAAGATCAGTTCTTTTAGAGAAGCGAGTCGCGTCGCCAATACGGGTTGCTAGCCCGCTTCTAGTATTCAAAATAGAATCATAAAGCGGAGGCACTAACACAGCTGCTGAAGTAGCAAAAACAAGTCTGGTGGTAGTGTACAAGGCGATAGCACCGCCTTGTACATCTGTCAAGAGAGCCTCACCAGCTGATACCCGTTCTGGCTCATCGTATGTGCTGAAGTCGCATGTACCTGTCACTACAAATGCCAGTCTATCTTGATTTTTCAGGCGCAATACAGAAGAAGTGCTTAAAATTTGTTCTTGTGTTAGGCCAGTAGGTCCTCCATGGCCGTTATAGTTGATAATAAGAGATCCTTGTTCAAAAGCTTCGTCAAAAGCCTTTTCGCATTCAGGAGAACGTTCGCCGCCCGCGGCATTTACTTGGGGATACATGTCAAGATAAATCTTGCGCATGTTAAACTCTGCATGTTGGTTTCTGATTCTATCAATAAACGATTCCGCGTTGCCGATGTAGGGACTGCCATCCTCGTCGTCGGCGACAAAGGTGATACGGTTACGCCACTTGCCTAGTGCCGAGCGAGAATCATAGGCAATAAGCTTATCTACAATGGCAGCAGCTTGCGTAGTCGATTGAGCATTATTAGATGGTGTACGAACAGGCAAACGACCAACTGCTACGTCCATTGTTTCACCATATACTACACCTAATTCCAGCCATTCGCCTTCGCCTTCGTCTAAAATACCGAAGTAATCATCGGAGCAGAAGGTTTGTAGCCCAGGACCAAGTGGCCGGCCATAGATTTGCGCAAATGACTCGCGGGACTCGTAGGTAGGAACATAGTTTTGCGCTATTCGGTCAGCGTTGCTAGGTGAACGCCGGGCCCACCAATCGGGCAAGTTAGCGGTGTTATTAAGATTGCTGGGCTTGGATTTATAATCGTAAGAGGCGTCGCCGAAGAGTAATAGGTACTGGTTGCGGCGAGGATTATCGCGCTGGTCATAGACCATTTTCATCATGTCGCGAATGGCCGTAACATCCTGCCCGCCACCACCAAACTCATTGTAGACTTGGGTAGTAGTTACTACCTGTACTTTCAGGCCGTCGTGGGAGGCCCGCCAGTTGGCTAGTCGCTGGGCTTCGGCTTTAAAAGTGGGATGGGTAACAATGACCAAATCCAAATCACGATTCGGATTTAAAATGCCATGCAGGTCTTGGTTTTCTACTTTCCCGAAGGTTCGGGGAACTGGAAATGAAGCAGACGGGTCGAAGGCAATGAATTCCCGTAGCGAATCGGTAGGAGCTACAAAAGTACCGTTGCTAAGCGCATAAGACCGTGCGCGCCTTGGGTTCGTTACTTCCCATACTTGCGTTGCGCCAGTGCCGTCTGCCAGTGTAAATGGACTAACAGCGCCTCTCCGCAGGTTTGCAAAAGAGCGAAACTCGAGTTGAGAACCCGAAAACCTCAACGGTCGTAAGGCATTGACTTCCAAATAATCGAGGTATCCTTTGGCCGAGCCATCAGTGCTAGAGTAGGTTAAGGCTATGCGCAGGGCTGACGAAGACGCAACCGGCGTTACGGAATGCGTCTCTAAACTAGTACCAGCATATTCTGGAAATGGAGGGATAGTTTGTGGGATAATCGCTGGAATGCTCTGCGTGACAGTGGCATTATTGGCTGCTATTGTAAAGGACTGGCTACTTCTCGCAGTCCCAGCTACAGAAGCCGTAATTTGTATTGGTGTGCCAGCTACTAAATCTGTTAGATCAGTGTCAAAGTTTTGGGGAGTACCAGCATTAAAGCCTTCTCCTAGCCACTGCCGACCAGATTTAGCCAGATTTATTAAATCCCGCTCCCAAAACCAACGGGCAGTATACTGGGAGATGGCTGGAGCGTTTGGAGCACCAGCACTAGGAGCCGCAGCTACGCGGCGACCCGTGCGCGGCGCGGGAGCCAACGTCACGAAGTAGTAAGCTGTATCGGAATAGAGGTGTTGTAAGTGGCGAAAACGCGTGCTGCTGGGAGCAGGGTCACGCTCCCACACGTGGGGGCCGCGAGCGTAAAACAGAAAATACTCGTTGCTTTCTAGTGTGGGACCGTCGCCGGAGAAGTATATGGCGTTTTCCACCAAATCATCGGGACGGGGAGTGCTAATGGCTTGCGGCAGTATGCCGGTAGCATTGCCAAAAACCTGCAGGCGGTTGGGGTCTAGACTTTGCACATCGAAACCCATAGACTGGAGTGCAGCTCTATCAAGTTTAAAAATGCCACTACGGTCTACCCCTATTTTACACCATGTGCCGTCTTTGAGAACCGAGTGACTCGCATAGTTTATCTGCTGACCTCGTTGCGCTGTTGGGCCGCCAGACAAGTAGCTATATTCAAAAGATACCAACTTTTCGGGCTGCCCACTCTGAGCACTACGGCGTATAGCTGGCACAAGCACCAGCGTAATAGCTTGACCTTTTTCCGTGCGGTTAAATTGCTCAAGAGTGGTGCTGATGGGATTGAAATCCTTCAACAGTGCGGCATCAGCAGAGGAAAAAGGCTCATAAACAGCATTCAGTAGCTTACCCTCTGCCACAGTGCCATCTATTGAGACGAGGGCGTAGCCTTGCAGGGAGCTAGGAAGATGCTGCACCCCGGCAAATGTTGGAAGACGATGTACTTTCCGGTCGGGGCCAGGCCGCTCTTCGTAACCTTGCCAACGCAGCTGCATTGATACCGAACGACGCCCATTCTGCGCCCGCGCCGACGGTAAAAAACTTAACAGCAAAGAGCAACTAACTACCAGAAAAGTAAAGTAGCGCATAGAAGTGTGTTCAGTAAAGAAGTGTTAGTGAGGGCGATTGTGGCCCTGCAACAAGCCAACACTAGGGGCAGTTCATTGCCGACTGCTTAGTTTAACTCGCTGGCTATGCAAATATTGTGATGCTTTACACAAAATTCATCCCACGGAAGGACGAAGTACTGACAGCAACACGTACAGCAACACAATGAGTGGAATGGCTGTGGCCTGCAAACCCACTAGTAGCCCTACTGCCAGCAATAAAAACACGAAGCGCAACGAGTTGTCTTGCCAGGTCAGGTTTTTAAATTTAAGGGCAAAGAGCGGAATTTCAGCCACCAACAGCCCAGATAGTAGCGCCGCAAGACCAAGTAGCACCCACGGATTCAGAATAAAATTTGTGAGTCCAAATCCGTCGTAAGCCAGAATGAGTGGGAGTGAGGCCACTACCAACGTACAGGCTGGCGTGGGTAGTCCGATGAAGGAAGTAGTTTGGCGGGTGTCGTTGTTGAACTTCGCCAGCCGCAGGGCCGAGAAGATGGTAACAACGAAGCCTAGATAACTAAGCCAGTTGGGTAGGCCCGCCGTTGGCAGTGCCTGTTGTAGTAGGCTGAATAGTACTGCCCCGGGTACTACCCCAAATGACACCATATCGGCGAGCGAATCTAGGTCTTTGCCGATGGGCGAAGAGGCCTGTAACGCCCGCGCTAGTAGACCGTCGGCAAAGTCGAAGGCGGCGGCTAGACCCACGAGGTAGGCTGCCAGCTCCAAATGGCCCGCGAAAACTTGGGTAATGGCCAAGCACCCGGCAAACAGATTAAGACAAGTGACAGCGTTGGGTAGGTTGTTTTTCATTCAATAAAAAATCAAAAACGAAGAAGGAACGATTAATCGTATGAGGCACCACAAAGCAGAACCTTATTATTAAGACGCACCTCTCAATCTCTAATTAAGAAAAGGATTCGACCGCCGCTCCACCCCAATGGTGGTAGCAGGGCCGTGTCCGGGATACACCTTCACGGTATCAGGCAGCGTAAGAAGTTCAGTATCAATGCTGTGAACGAGCATAGCGTAATTGCCGCCGGGCAGGTCGGTGCGGCCGATGCTACCCTGAAAAAGCACGTCGCCACCGATGACCGTTTGGGTAGGAGCGTGGTAGAACACCACGTGGCCCGGCGCATGGCCTGGGGTGAAGCGCACTTCCAGCTCGGTATCGCCGAAGCGTACAGATTGTTTAAGTGTCAAGAAGCCGGTTGGCTCGGCGGGCGTGTACTGCGGAAAACCATAGCTGGGCGCGTAGCTGGGCACGGCCCGTAACGTAGGCAAGTCTGCCTCGTGAATCAGAAAAGGCACCTTATAGGTGTCGAGGATGAATTGGTTGCCAAAGACGTGGTCGATGTGGCAGTGCGTATTGAGCAGCAGCACAACCTGGAGTTTGTTGGTTTGAATGAAGTCCTGTAGCACCTTTTGTTCGGCACGGTCGTAGCAGCCGGGATCCACTATCGCGCACTGGCCGGTGGCATCGTGCAGCAGATAGGTGTTTTCAGAAAAAGCGTTGAAGGTGAAACCAGAAACGGTCATGCGAAGAGAAAAAAAGAAGGTGCAGCTACCACCGCAGGGAACCGGGTGGTAAGTTACGAGTCTTATTTAGGTTGATCGGCTCAGCGGTGGTGTAGTGCCTTCCATTTTCAGTGGGCTCTGGCTGTCGTTTTCCGCGTTTCCCACTTACCTTGCCAGCCATCATGACCGATTACGACTACCTTATTCTGGGCCACGGCATTGCGGGGGCCACACTAGCGTGGGAGCTGCGCCGGCGCGGACGTAGCGTATTGGTACTCGATGCGCCGCATCCTGATTCGGCTTCTAATGTAGCAGCGGGCCTGATGAACCCTGTGGCGGGCAAGCGTTTCGCACTGGCTTGGCGAGCCGATGAGCTACTAACGGCGGCTGGCCGCTTCTATCGTGAGATAGAGGCCCACTTCGGCGAGAAGTTTCTGCTAGAATTACCGATTTGGAAGCTGTTTTCATCGATAGCCGAGCAGAACACCATGCTGGCCCGTAGCGCCGACCAGCCGTGGCAGGACTTTGTGGAAGAAGCCGGCACGGAGTTGCCATCTGCTACCGGCGTGCGCAACGAATTTGGGGGACTACGCATCCGGCGTGGCGGCTACGTGCGGCTCCGCGAGTTGCTAGCCGTCTTGGCTGCGGAGGGCCTGAAAAATGGAACGTTGCAACACGAAACTTTTGCTTGGGAACAACTCGTTACCGGCCCGGCGGGAATTACGTATGCAGGACGCGTGCGGGCGCGACAGCTCGTCTGTTGCGAAGGCGCGGCCGCGACGCGAAATCCGTTTTTTCACTGGTTACCATTAACCCCTAACCAAGGCGAAGTTCTGGATGTTGAATGCCACGGTCTCACCGAGGCGCAGGTGCTCAACAAAGGAGCTTACGTGGTACCCCTTGGCGAAGGTCGTTTTCGAGTGGGGGCCACGTACCGCTGGCCACCGTTTGCGGAAGGCACCACGCCGGAAGCGTGCAGTGAGCTGAGCCAGCGGTTGGCCACCACCACTGATTTACCCTTTCGGGTGCGTGAGCAGCGAGCCGGGGTACGGCCAGCGGTGCGCGACCGAAAACCGTTGCTGGGACGTCATCCGAATGTGCCAGTAGTGAGTATATTTAATGGCTTCGGCTCGAAGGGCGTGATGCTGGCTCCGCGACTAGCGACCCTCTTAGCTGACCATCTTGAACACCCGACGGCTGAGTTGTGGCCCGAGGTCAATATTCGGCGCTACCAAGCGTTGTATGAGGCGGCCCCAGTGGTCGTTGGTTTTTCTTCCTGAACACAACGGCTCGCGCACACAGCAAGAGCCGCTTTTGGCTTACTGATTTTTGCTATGAAGCACTTATCCTTTTTTCAGCGGTTGGGTATGGAGCGTCGCCTGGGAGTGCGCGGCGTACTGCTGTTCCTGCTGTTAGTTTCCGGCGGGCAGGCTTGGGCCCAAACGTCGCAGGAAGCTTTTGGGCGAGTTCGTATCCAGTATAAGGACTTTGAATGGCAGCTGCTCAGCACCCAAAACTTCAACATCTACTATTACGGCGGTGGCGACGCTAGCGCCCGCCGCGCCGCCGACTATGCTGAAAAGGAACTGCAGCGCATCACCTCTCTGGTTGGGTACTACCCGTACTCGAAAACGACAGTGATGCTCTACAACTCCGTGAGCGACTTGCGGCAGAGCAACATCGGGCTAGACCAGGACAAGTATCAGACCGGCGGTGAAACCGATTTGCTGCGCATGAGCAAGGTGCAGATTGCCTTCCAGGGCCAGCAGACCCAATTTAAACGCGACTTGAGCTTCCAGATTACGCGCGTGCTGCTGAACGATATGATGTATGGTGGCTCCCTGAAGGAAGTCATCCAGAGCACCTATCTGCTCCAACTGCCCGACTGGTTTGTAAGCGGTGCTTCGGCGTACGCTGCCGAGGGCTGGAGCGTGGAAATGGACGACTACATGCGCGACATGACCCAGGAGTATGAGGGCAACCGCACGGCCCCATTTTTCCTGCGCAATCCGCAGCTGGCGGGCCAGAGCCTCTGGAACTACATTGCGGAGCGTTACGGCTACACTACTATTCAGAACATCCTGAACCTGACGCGCATCACCCGCGACGTGGAAGTGGGCATCAGTTCTTCACTGAATGTGCCTTACAAAGTGTTTCTAAAAGATTGGCTGGCCTACTATCGGCAGCTAAACGCGCAGCCACAAACGGCATTTGTTGACGTAGATGAAGCCCGCGCCCTCACGGGCACTAACCGCAGAAACATCCAGTACTCGCAGCCAGTACTGAGCCCCAATGGGCAGCAGTTGGCCTACGTGAGCAACGACCGGGGCCGCTATCAGGTGATGGTGGCTAATCGGGATGGCTCGGGCCGGCACACCATTCACCGAGGCGGCTATAAAACTCCTGGTCAGCAGGTGGAAACGCGCCTGCCCGTGCTGGCTTGGCGCGGCAATGGCCAAGTAGCTGTGGCCGAGACGCAGAAGGGAGCGATGAGCCTGCGGCTGCGGCCCGCAAGTGGCGGTGCCTCGGGGCTGCTGGCCCGGATAGGGGAGGCCTTACCTTTTGTTGGCGACAAAGGCTCCTCCATTTTTCAGCCTTTTCAGCAAGTTCTCGACCTCAGCTACTCGCCCGACGGCAAATCGCTAGTGTTTAGCGGCGTACAAAATGGCCAGTGCGATATGTACGTGCTGAAGGCTGGTACCCGTCGGCCGGAGAAGCTCACGAACGACGTATTCGACGACATACAGCCCTCTTTCCTGCCCGGTGGTAGTGCCTTAGTGTTTAGCTCCAACCGCTGGCTCGATTCGGCGGGTACCGCTCGGGGCAACTTTGAGGGAGTGGTAAACAACTACGACCTGTTTCTGTACCACCTCGACGGGCGTGCTCAACCCATAGAAATGTTGGTTAGCACGATTTCCAACGAAGGCCGGCCGCGGGCTCTCTCGGATGACGAAATAGTGTACTTGGGCGAGGAGAGTGGAATTCGAAGCGTGTACCGCTATTCGTTACGCACCAAGCAGCGCACCGCCGTAAGTAGCTTCCGCACCAACGTCAAGGACTTCGATTATAATGCAGCTACCAGTACGCTAGGCTTCGTAGCCGCCGACCGCGCCCGGGACTTTGTGTATTTGTACCAGAATTACGCCCTTCCCGAGAACATCACGCTCTACAAAACGGCTCGCCAGGAAACCTTGGAAGACCGTTCCAAGCCCGCCGCTGCCAAGCCTGCGCCAGCCCCGGCTCCAGCCCCAACTACCCGCACGGAGCCAGAACCAACGCAGGAGCCACAGCAACCGCAACAGCCAGCCAGTACTGCTGGCACTACCAACGCCCCCATCAACACTAGTGATTATCAGTTTGATGAGGATCTGCCCGCGGACCGCACCAGCGCGACGCGACGGACACGCACGGCTCCAACTCCAACAGTAGCCGCGCCTACGGCTGCCGTAACTGCTCCTCTAGCCGCCAGTTCGCAGGCTCCCGCTGGTCCATTCCGTTACGATACCCGCTTCAGCATCGATAACGTTGTGTCGTCGTTGTATGCTGATCCGCTGCTGGGCCTGGGCCTTATTGCGCAGGTCAACATGTCGGATCTGTTTGAAAACCACCGGATTCGGGGTGGTATTTTCGCCCTCACGGATTTAAGGACCAGCAATATCTTCGCGGAGTACACCAACCTGAAGCACCGTTACGATTGGAGCATCCGCTACGACAAGCAGGCGTATTTCTTTGATAGTCGTTCGGGCCGTATTCGCTACGGCCGGCACGAAATAGCTCCGAATATTGCGTATCCCCTCACCCACAATCTGAGCGTACGCGGCGGCCCCCGTTTCGTGAATGTTTCGCGGAAGGTGTATACCGAGCTGTCGGGCCAAAATGATGTTGACCGCAATTACCTCGGGGTAAATGGAGAACTCGTATTTGATAATGCTGTATCGACGGGCGTGAACATGCTCGAAGGCACGCGCATGAAACTTGGTGTGCTCAAGCTCAACGACCTGAATGGAAGCAACGGGAACTTTGGGAAGATTTACGTTGACTTGCGGCACTACCAAAAGATTCACCGGCAAATTATTTGGGCCAACCGGGCCAGCTACGGACAGTTTTTCGGGCAATCGAAGCAGACCTTCCGTTTGGGCGGTATGGACAACTGGATCAACAACGATTACGAAGATTCTCAGCTGCTTCCCATCACGGCTCCCGGCGCTTCTCCTTATAATGACCCCACGGAAGTTTTTTACCAGCAGTTCGTAACCAACCTGCGAGGCTTCAACTACAGCAAGCGCACTGGGCCGCGCTACGTGCTCTTCAACTCGGAGTTGCGGGTGCCTATCGTGCAGTATTTGTCGCGCAAACCCATCTACTCGGGCTTCTTCCGCAATCTGCAACTCACGGCTTTCGGCGACGCGGGCACGGCCTACTCCGGCAACAATCCATTCAACGAGAACAACTCGTTCAACACGCAGGTGGTGGGCGGCAGCGGCAACGCCTTCTCGGCCACGGTAGTCAACTTCCGTAATCCCTTGCTGGTTGGCTACGGCTTCGGGATGCGGACCACCATGCTGGGCTTCTACGTGAAAGGAGATTTGGCCTGGAGCCAGGAAGACTACGTGCAGAAAGGCCCGAAATTCTACCTCACCCTCGGCTACGATTTTTAGACAGCGCTTAGCCGCACTTACCGCAAAAGCCACTCGGATAGCCCGGGTGGCTTTTTTGCTTCGTTTCTCCTACCTTCTTGCCTCACTTTACCGTCTTGCCTTCATGAGAAAAGCTTTACTCGCCTTGCTGCTGATCTGGCTGGTGGCGCCCGCCTTAGTGCTGAAAGCGCAATACAGTACTCCTGGCACTGGTCGGCGCTTTACCCTGGCTCAACTAGCTGCGGCCTCGGGCGGCTACATAACCCAGTCCGCTGGCATCTGGCTCATCAACGACACCATCCGGCTGGCCCCCACCGACACGCTGAGCATCACAACCAATGAGACGGTGCGGCTGGCGAGTCGCGTATTGGTGAGCGTGGATGGCGTGTTGCGCATTACGCCGCCCGACTCGGTGGTATTCACGGCTGCGGACGCGGCTAGCCCCTGGCAAGGAATGCAGCTCAGCGCCAGCAGTGCGGGTTCGGTGGTGCGCCGGGCCGTGATAGAGCGAGGCGGTGGCGTACGGGTAGTGGACGCGGCCGTAGAGTTTTCGGACTGCGTCTTCCGCAGCAACTTCGCCACAGTGGGTGGCCGCCCGACCAACAGCAGTGCGTTGGCGTTGTCTGGTAATCTGGCCCTCGTGCAGCGCTGCCGTTTCGTGCGCAACGCCCGGGCCGGCATCAACTCACCCTCTAACCGGCCTACCTCGCCCACTATTCTGGACTGCGTTTTCTGGCACAACGACACCGAAAACGGCAACTTCCCGCAAATCAATCTGGGCATCGGCAACGGCGCGCAGCCCATTCGAATTGAGCGGTGCCTGGTGGTGGGTAATCCAGCTACCAATATGGCCGGTGGCATTGGCGTGTCGAATCTGCTGGGTGGCAGCAGCGTGACGATGGTTATTATCCGGCGCAACACGGTGCGCGACAACCGCTATGGCATTGCCATCATCGGTTCCAGCATTACGAGCTACGTGACGGGCAACACCGTGCAAAATAACAACACCAATCCTAACGCTCAGACTGGGGGCAGCGGCTTCAACTTCCAAGGTACCCAGACGCAAACCGGCGTGGTGTCGCGCAACGTGGTGACGGGCAATTTGTGGGGCGTGACGCTGGTCCGGTCGGGCATGGCGGGTGGGCCGCGCATCAGCTTCGGCAACCCCACCGGCTCCGACAGCACCGACGTGGGCCTCAACCGTTTCCTGAATAACGGCAACAGCGGACAGGTGTACGATTTCTACAACTACGGCCCCGATGCTGTCAACGCGAAGAACAATGATTGGGGCTCAGCTTCCCCCGCCACCATCGAAACCCACATCTTCCACCAACCCGACCAAGCTGGTTTGGGTCTCGTGGAGTTTCAGCCGTTCCGGCAGCCGCTGGGCACCCGTTCTGCAATTCCGCTGGCCGTGCAGGCTTATCCAAACCCGGCTCATGAAGCAGTACGGTTCCGAGTGTCAAGCAGTGCTAGCGTGCAGGTAGAATTGCTGGATGCCTTAGGCCGCATAACAACAGTGCAGACTTTGCAACCCGTTGCCGGGCAGGCTACGCTGGATGTGCGGTCCGTAGCGCCAGGACTGTATAGCTACCGAATCCGCCAAGGCGAAGCCGTGGCAACGGGCAAGTTGCAGGTGAAGTAGGAGTGCTGGCTGCTACCTAGAGAGCCTGTTGGCGACGCCGTTAAAACAGTGTTTCATAGGTCGTGAGACGCTGCCGCTGCTATGATGCAGCAGAGTACCGTTAGTGTCGAGTTCTGACGTTTTTAGGTGCAGCGCGGGACTGCGAATGCCAGAGTTGGGATGTATCTTTGCAGTCCCGTTCACCAGCCGTGCTGCCGTGTTGCTCCTTCGTGAGATTTGGACTATGATGCTCAAGGACTTCCGCTTGGAATGGCGGCAGCGCGCGGCCCTCAATGGCATGCTGCTCTACGTGGGCAGCACGGTGTTCGTATGCTACCTCAGCTTCTCGTTGCGGGGCGGCATTCCGCCGGCTCCTGCCTGGAACGCGCTGTTCTGGATTATCCTGTTGTTTTCGGCGGTGAATGCCGTGGCGAAAGGTTTTCTGCAAGAAAGCCGGGGGCGCATGCTGTACTACTACACACTGGTTCGGCCGCAAGCCGTGATACTGGCCAAAATAGCCTACAACGCTCTGCTGCTGCTAGGTTTGGCGTTGGCCGGACTACTGCTTTACTTACTCATTCTGGGCAATCCGGTGCAGAACGTGCCGCTATTCGTGGGCAACGTGGCACTAGGAGCCCTCGGATTCGCTTCTACGCTCACGCTGGTATCGGGCATTGCGGCCAAAGCCACCAACAGCAACACGCTCATGGCTGTGCTAGGCTTCCCGCTCATGATTCCGATGCTGTTGCTGCTCATCAAAGTTTCCAAGAACGCGCTGGATGGCCTCGAATTCGAAGCTAGCCAGAGTTCCTTGCTCACGCTGGTGGCTCTCAATATGATTGTGGCGGCAGTGTCTTATTTGCTGTTTCCTTTCCTGTGGCGGAGCTAAATTTAGAATGAGCGCGATGCGAGGAAAAGGACCAACAGCCAGAACGAAAATCAACACAATTTGGGAGCTAGTGTGTTTGTCATGGAGCTACTTAGTGGCTGGTTGGAAGATGCTTACTGCCAGCACGACGTCTCATTTCTGCCCTCTCATTTCTCTTCTATAGCATGAAAAATTGGTGGAAGGCGCTAACGGTGGTGCTGCTGCTCTACACAGCAGTGGCGGGGCTGCTAATGCCGGTGCCGCGGTTGGCCATTCTCAACGAAACCATCCGCAATCTATACTTCCACGTGCCGATGTGGTTCGGCATGACCTTCATCCTGATAGCGTCAGTGTACTACTCCATTCGTTACCTGCGCACGCCTACGCCGGAGTTGGATATTCTCTCACATGAGTCGGCCAGAACGGGTATTCTGATGGGGCTAGTAGGACTAGCGACGGGCAGCATCTGGGCGCGTTACACCTGGGGCACGTGGTGGACCAACGACCCCAAGCTCAACGGCGCGGCCATTGCCATGCTGATTTACGGCGCATATCTGGTGCTGCGCTCCTCTTTCAATGATGAGCAGCAACGGGCCCGGATTTCAGCCATCTACAACATCTTCGCCTTCGCGACGGCCATGCCGCTGTTTTACATTCTGCCGCGCCTCACGGATTCTTTGCACCCCGGCGCGGGCGGCAACCCAGCTTTCGCCAAATACGACCTCGACAATGCCATGCGGGCCGTTTTTTATCCGGCCGTCATTGGCTGGACGCTGTTGGCATTTTGGCTGGCTCAGGTAGCTAGCCGCATTTCTTTGCTCAAACTCAAAGTGTATGAAAAACAGCTTGTTTGATAAAGTCGCGCGGCAGGGGCGCCTAGCGCTCCTGCTCTTACTGGCTTTCTTGCTGCCCGTATTGCAAGCCGCCGCCCAAAATACCGATACGCCGGAAATGGCTGACACTTTGCGCACGGACGGTAAGATCTACGTGGTGGTCGCCGTCATTGCGGTGGTGCTGGCAGGCCTGCTGGCGCTGCTGGTATCCTTGGACCGAAAAGTAAGCCGCCTGGAGCGCGAACTGAAGGACGTGGCTTAAGCTTCCGCTTGTGCTGCCACCCGGCTCAATAAGAGTGCGGCGGCGAGCAACAAAGAGTGAAGCTATAGTTGAATTCGCTGGACCCTTCCGGCCGCTTTGATTGTTACATAATACCTGGGCCCGGAGTGGCCATTCTGTTGTAAAAAGACATGAAAAAAGCACACATTCTTGCCATTGCCGTCATTGCCGTAGCCATTGGCATCATCATGAGCGCCGCCGGCGATGCCAGCGTGTACGTGACCTTCAAGGAAGCACACGAGCGGGCCGCTGAAGGTAACCTCACGAAGGTGCACGTGGTGGGCCGCCTGCCCCGCGACGGTCAGAAAAACATCCTGGGCCTCGAATACAACCCCGTCCTCGACCCCAATTACTTTGCCTTCACGCTGGTTGACACCAACCGCATTGCCCAGCGCGTTATCTATTTCAATCCCAAGCCTCAGGACTTCGACAAGTCGGAGCAGGTGGTGATTACCGGGGCCATGCGCAAGGACATCTTCGTGGCCGACAAAATCCTGCTCAAGTGCCCATCGAAGTACGTGGAGAAGGACATTAAAGGCGCTACGGCCGCAGTTAATTAGGAAGTGCAAATGAAGAATGAAGAATTAGCAGCAAAGCCGATGACTGAAGCGGGCAGCCGTTTCTGGCGCCGTTGCGCACTTGTTTCATTCCTCATTTCTCATTCCTCATTGTTAATTGGCGCAGCCGCTCAGGTTCCTAACGATAATATTGAACATCGCCAGGTACTAGAGTTAGAGCAGGCTATCAGCTCCAATACCACCAACTGCACCGTGCAGTGGAATGCCGTAGACGAGAAGCTGACAGGCAAGTGCATTGAATACCACAATGACCAGTGGTTTGAGTTTACGCCGCGCGTTTCGGGCCGCTACTACGTGAACATCAGCGGGCAGCAGTGCCGCGATACGCGCGGCGTGCAGCTCGTAGTACTGACTGGCACTCCCGGCCAACCCGAAACGTATCAGGTGCTTTCCTGTACGTCGCTCGGCAGCCAGGACGATGTATTCGTAACGCTGGATAAGCTGCAAGCCGGCCGGCCATACTTGCTCGATGTGGATGGCTACCTCAAAGACTTCTGCAAGTTCAGCTTAGCCGTGAGCAGCAAGCCCAAGGGCGTACCTGCCCTAGCTACACCAGCTCTATCTTCGGTAGTGCCTGCCACTGACCGGCAGTTTACGCTGCATTGGAGCCTGCCCGATTCTGTAGGTGCCGTCCGGCAGTTCCGAGTGTTGCGGCGGGAAGCTGAGGAGTTTCGAGCTTCATTCAAAGCCACCGTAGCCGTAAGACGCACCACGTACGGTAGCGCGAACCCTGACTATAGCTGGACGGATACGCTCACCACGCCGGGCCGCTACCTCTACCAAGTGATAGCCGAAACTTCTGCTACCAGCGTGCCCGTGGTGGTGCAGCAACAGTGGTACGTGTACAGCCAGCCCATGCCCGAGGCTGGTCCTTTTTCCAGTGTTTCCAAGCAAGCAGCGCAGCGGGCAACTAAGGCGCAGCAAAGCTGGGAGCGGCGGAGTCATCGGGCGCGTATGAAGCGGCTGGCCGGAGTACGGCGGCGGCAACCCAAATCTTAAAACACGTTTTGGCTGACCAGTTAGTTTCTAGCCGTTCGGCCTCTTCTCTTACAACGCATTTCCTATGCTCAACACCCTCATCGGCGACGCCGGGCACCTGAGTGTCATCGTGGCTTTCGTGGCGGCCACTGTAGCGGCGTACTCCTATTACATGGCAGCGCGCAAACAGCCGCTCGGCCAGTCCGATGCCAGTTGGCTACGGATTGGGCGTGGTGCCTTTTTGGTGCACGGCTTGGCTGTGGTATCCATCATTGCGTGTCTGTTTGGCATCATCCACGGGCACCGCTACGAGTACTACTACGCCTGGAGCCACTCCAGCAACCATCTGCCGGTGTACTACATGATTTCCTGTTTCTGGGAAGGGCAGGAGGGCAGCTTTCTGCTCTGGATTTTCTGGCACGTGCTGCTCGGATTCGCCATCATGCGCTGGAATAAGCTGTGGGAAGCTCCGGTAATGGCCGTTTTTGCGGGCGTGCAGCTCTTTCTCACCTCCATGATTCTAGGTGTCGTGTTCGGCGGCGTTAAGATTGGCTCGTCGCCCTTCATTCTGCTGCGCGACTTCCTCACTGATCTGCCCGTCTTCCGTCTCAACCCCGACTTCGTTCCTAAGGATGGTACTGGTCTGAATGCGCTGCTTCAGAACTACTGGATGGTGATTCACCCGCCCACGCTGTTCCTAGGCTTTGCTCTCACGCTCGTGCCGTTTGCCTTTGCCGTAGCAGGGCTTTGGAAAGGAGAGTTTACCAAGTGGGTGAAGCCGGCGTTGCGCTGGTCGTTGTGGGGTGGTTTAATATTGGGTGTCGGTATCATGATGGGCGCCTATTGGGCTTATGAAACGCTGAACTTCGGCGGCTACTGGAACTGGGACCCGGTGGAAAACGCGGTGTACATTCCGTGGCTGGTGCTGGTGGCCGGCATTCACGGCTTGGTGCTGTGGCAGCAGCGCCGCACGGCTTTGCGCACGAGCTTCGTGCTGGTAGTCGCCACCTTCCTGCTCATTCTCTACGCTACTTTCCTCACCCGTAGCGGTGTGCTAGGCAACGCCTCGGTGCACTCCTTCACCGACCTGGGCCTTTCTGGGCAGCTGATGATCTATCTGGGCGCTTTCGTGGTGCTGGCAATTGGTTTGCTCGTGTACCGCTGGAAGTCCATTCCGGTATCGGAGAAAGAATTGACCACCTACAACCCCGAACTGTGGGTGTTTGTGGGGGCTACAGTTCTGTGCTTAGGAGCCTTTCAAGTCTTGGTTACGACCAGTATTCCGGTCTACAACGCTTTCCTTGGCTTCATCGGCATCAAATCCAATCTAGCGTTGCCCGCCGATCAAATTGCGCACTACACCAAAATTCAGCTGTGGATGGGCGTGGGGGTGGCGTTGCTGTCGGGTCTGGCGCAGCTCATGTGGTGGCAGCGCAACGATAAGGACAGCGTGATGAATGCGTTGGGTACGCCTGGCATTCTCACGCTGCTGGGTTCGGCGCTGGTGATCTTGCTGCTCCGCTACAACGGCCACGAGATCAAGCCGACGTACATCGTACTGCTGACGGCCGCGCTGTTTGGCGTGTTGGCCAACATCAGCACCATTTCGCAACTCATCCTGCGTCGGGTGAAGCTGTCGGGGGGGGGCGTAGCGCACTTGGGCATTGCCCTGATCTTGTTGGGCGTTCTGGGCTCGGCAGGCTACTCCAACATCATCTCCAAGAACGTATCGGGCATGGTGTACTCCAAGGAGTTTCCCGAGGAGATGAACCGCGACAACGTGCTGCTGTGGCGCAACGATACCACTCCCATGGGCGAGTACGACGTGAGCTACACCGGTCAGTATTTCGATGTGCCCAGCGTACCGGGCTACGTCAATAAAGACCTGCTCTTCCGCACGGCCGATGAGTATAAGGCGCTAGCCCGCGGCGACATTAAGCGCGACGACAAGGTGTACTACAAAGCGGGCGACACGGTGGAAATCCTGCCTGAAAACACCTACTACCGGGTCGAGTACAAGAACCGCAAGAGTGGTAAGGTATTCACGCTTTACCCCCGCGCCCAGGTGAACGAGGAGATGGGAGGCCTGCTCGCCTCGCCCGACATTAAAAAATTCTTCGATCACGATATCTACTCCCACATTAGCTCCGTGCCCGATCCTAGCAAGGAGAAAGACTGGAGCGAGCTAAAGGAGTATCAACTCTCCGTCGGCGACACTATCTTCCTCAACGACTACTTCGCCGTGTTCCGGGCCATCGAACCCGCTCAGCAAACCGCTGGCTTAGGACTCAATAAAGGAGACCTAGCCATTCAGGCCGACGTCATTGTATTCGGGGAAAAGCAGCGCCAGTACCATGTGCATCCCATCTTTGTAGTGCGTAATCGCATGATTGGCCGCGTACCCGATGAAATCGAGGATCTTGGTCTGCGCTTGAGCCTAAATGCTGTCGATCCTAAGTCCAGTAAATTCACCTTTGGAGTGAGCACCACGCAAAAGGACTACATCATCCTGAAAGCGGTGGAGAAGCCCTTTATTAATCTAGTTTGGAGCGGAACGCTGCTTATGGCTATCGGCTTCGGCTTGGCCTTGCGCAAAGGCAGCCGCAAAGAAGCCCCAGTCGCTGCGGATCCCACACCTAGCCGCAAGAGCAAAGCCAAGGTCAGTAGCGCGAGCAATCGGCCCGTAGAGCGCGTGGCGTAGACCATTTAGCATACGATGAAAAAGCTCTGGCTCCCTGCCGGAGCTTTTTTTGTTGCCAGGCAGAATACTTGTGCCAGCCTTCTGTGCGCTACACTTGCCTTCTCAAATGCTACAGGTGCCAACTTTGGGGTTCAAGATGCCTCCTCGAACATTGAGGATGCCAACTTGCATCTTCAATCTAGCGACTTGGATGTTCAAGACGCCGACTTGAACGTTCAATCTGGCATCTTGAGCGTTAAAGTTGCCAAATTGAAGATGCAAGCTGGCATCCTCAATGTTCGAGCAACCATAAACCAGAAGAAAGTCAATAGAAAAAGGGCCGCTCCAAGAGCGGCCCTTTTTCTGTGCATTGAGTGGTAGTACGCTAACTTATTTGGCGACGGTGAGCTGCCGGGTGGTGAAGTCAGCGCCGGTCTGCACCTTGAGCAGGTACATACCATTGGCTAAGCCAGAAAGATTGAGTTCATTGGTGAAATTGTCCTTGAGTGTTGCCGTGTGTACGGTTTGGCCCAGCATGTTCGTCACTTCTACTTTCAGATTGCCCTTGGCGTTAGCCCCGCGCACGTCCAGCTTCACGAGACCAGCCGAGGGGTTAGGATATATGGATACGGCCCGGTTCAGCGCCTCCGATGTGCCTAGTGGCCCGGCACTAGCTACAGCTTCGATCATGAAACGACCGAAATTTTGAGTTGCAGCTAAATCTACTAGGGTGCCGCCAGTAAGTCCTGTCGTGTAGAAAGTACCCCTCCGGGTCGGCACTTCGGCCTGTAGGCCCAGCGGAGAGAATGGAGCGGTGCCAGCAGGAGATGCGGCTTGCGCGAAGCCAGCGTAAAATTCACCCGTCGCAACTGGAACCGCGGTAGCAAAAGTGAAGGTTTTGTAGGTGTCTATGTCACTGGCCTGAATAACATAGTCAGGGGTGCGACCAAGAATCGCGCCAGCGTTGTCGAGTACCACAGCGTAAACCGTGCGCCCCACTGAAGCTGGCGCGCCGCTTAAAAAGGCATTTACGGCCGTAACCGTGCGGTTTGAAAGGGTCGTGTACTTGACGGCGAATATACCTGTGGCGGCTTCCACTACCATATTGGTGGTGACAGTAAAGCCTACGCTGCCATTCGTTGCTCCCAGAGTAGGATCAGCCGCAGCAAAAGTAGTGGCTTGTATCTGTTGGGTGTAGTTGCGGGAGTTATTAGACGTATTTGTGTTGCCATCTGCTGGCACACTGACGACAAGTGTGTTGGTACCAGTGATAGTGGGCGTGTAAGAGGCAAAGGAAACTGTGGCAACTTCTCCAGGAGCCAATGAAGAGACGATCTTGGCATCCGTAAATGTATTAGCACCAGTCACGTTTAACGTCACCGGAAAGCTGGGAAGAACAGCCGTACCAACGTTTCGTACTATCGCTCGCACTACTTGTGGGCTAGCGGGAGTTTTTCCAAGTGCATAAACCGTCACAACAGCGGCGTCGTTGGCAGCGGCCGGCTCGAAACGGTAGGTACGACCAGCATCCGGGCCCACAGTGCTGCGCACGTTATGCGCATTAGTACTGGCAGGGTAGTTACCCGCTATAACTGAAGCCGCGCTCCAAGCTTGTAATGAGCCTTTGGTAATAAGAAGCGATGTGGTAGCAGTATTACCTGAGCCTTTGATGCCAACAGCAGCAAACTTGGCTACATCAGGCCCCGGCCCGGCCGTAGAAGGGCCGTACACAAACTCAATTCTGTTCGACCCTTCATACAGCTTAACCTGGAACGAAATGGAAGCAAACTGCTTACCTGTAGCGGCGGATACCACCTTATCACTCACATTTTCCCACTGAATAGTGGTTACTTGCGCACCAGCAGTGCCACTGGTAGCCACTCGATACTCAGTGGTAGCCGTTCCTTCAAGATCCAGATTCAGCGGCAGAATCAGATTAGTCTCCGTGGCCGTGTTCAGCGGGCCGCCGGTAGTTACCTGGGCGCCATCGTAAAAGTAGGGGGCGGCCGGCGCGGTGGTGCCTAGCCGCAAGTAGCCATTAGTATTCAGCACAAAGTCGGTAAAAGCCGCACCGTTGAAGTTGAACGTGAAACCGATAGGTGTAGCGGCCGAGTTGGCGTCATCATTATTGGGGGTTGTGATGGCGGTGCCCGTCGTGCCAAGATCGGTATAGGTGCCAGCAGCGTTGGACGTGCCGAACGTGTTGTAATTCAGTGCTTGCGCGAATGCACCAGCACTGCCCAGGCCGAGTAGAGCGGTAAGCGCCAGTTTGCGCCAAGGCGCGGTGTACGAGTTTGTCATGAGGTGAACGTTTGAAATGAAGGAAAGGGTGGATGAAAAAAGTGACAACATGCAGCCGCAAAAATGTTTAGTGAGGCTTCTGGGTCCTTAAGTTGCTTGTTTTTTTGAGAACACAACACCTGTGAACCAGAAAAGCTGCTTACGCAGCTGTAGCTTGGCGGTTCAGCTTTCTCAATATAGATAATGATATCTACTACAGCTTCCTCGTTGCGCGTGGTTCTGCTGGGTGCCGGCCGGGTTGCCAGCCAACTAGCGCCGGCTCTGCACCGTGCGGGCCATCAAATACTCTCCATCTGGAGCCGCACTGCGGGTACCGCGGCCACTTTGGTTGCCGCCGTGCCTGGCGCCGAGGTATTACCCAACCTTGACTTAACCACTCAGCCCCCAGCCGACGTGTATCTACTGGCCGTGCCCGACGCAGCTATTCCCGAGTTGCTGGCCCAGGCACAGTTTCCGGCCGGCGCACTAGTTGCGCACACCTCGGGTACAGTACCACTCAGTGTATTCGAGCCCTATCCTGACCTGCAAGGTGGAGTGTTCTACCCGTTGCAAACGTTTAGCGTTGGTCGTGCTGTGGACTGGCAAGCCGTGCCATTATGCATAGAAGGCGCCACTCCGGCTGTTGAAACTACGCTGCTGGCTTTAGGAAATACACTGAGCGCCAACGTGCGCCGGATTGGAACGCCGCAACGGCAAGTCATTCACGTGGCGGCGGTGTTCGCCTGCAACTTCACCAACCACCTACTTGGCATCAGCGAGGCACTACTGGCCCAGCAGCAACTACCCCTAACGCTGCTAGCGCCACTTTTGCAAGAGACCGTAGAAAAGGCCTTAACCTATCCGCCTTTTACGGTACAAACTGGCCCCGCCGCCCGTCACGATACGCCTACTTTGGACCGCCACCGAGCTTTGCTGAGTGCACATCCGCAATGGTTGGATATATACAACATGCTGACTACGAGTATTCAACAGCAGTTGCTGGACGTAGCTGCAAACAACGAAGGCCGTACCGAGCTTTGAATCGGTGGCAGGGGTACGTACCTTCGTGCCCTAATTTTCGTCTAGTTTGAAGATTTCTGCGTGAAAGCTGTCAATATCACCTTCCAGTTTCAAGACGGCCAGCCTGAGCAGACCCACGTGGCCACCGAAGGCGAGTCGGTGCTGGACGTAGCACTCAACAATGGCATTCAGCTCCAACACAACTGTGGGGGCGTGTGCGGTTGTAGCACCTGCCACGTGTATGTGGTGCGCGGCGAGGAAGGGCTGCCCGAAATCAGCGATAAAGAGGAAGACTTCATCGACCGCGCCGTCAATCCGCGCATTAACTCTCGCTTGGGCTGCCAGTGCGTAGTGCAAGACGCTACCCAGAACCTGGTTATCCTCATTCCGCCCCAGGAGTTTCTGGGTCACTAGTTGATGTGCGGATTATTTGATGTGCTCCTGTGCTGATTGACGCTCAACAGCTATGATAGCACATTACTGAACGGACAATCAGCACATCAGCACATCATACAATCTGCACATCATGAATCATTTTGAGCCCCCAATGCATTGGAATGACTACGAAGACGTAGCCATGGCTTTGTATGAGAAGTTTGGCGACGACTTCACCGAGGCTAAAATCTACCGCATCCGTTTCACAGAACTGTTGGACTGGGTGCTGAGCCTGCCTAATTTCGTGGGCACCCGCGAACAGGCTAATGAGGGCCACTTGGAGCAGATTCAGGCCAAGTGGGTGTACGAGTGGCGCGACAATCAGAAATAGGCGCTACGACTAGCACTCCAATCAAGTACGTCCGTTTATCCTTAGCGTAGAAGATCTGGTTCGGCTCGTCCAAAGGCTACCTCGCTCCAGTATTTGCTAAGAGCCTTTGCAGCGGCGGGCAGCCTGCGGCTGCGGCCCGATCCATTCTTCCTCCGCTTTTCTGCTATGAAAACAGCTTCTACATCTCCCGACTTATCGACTATCAAAGTCTTTATCCTTGATGTCGATGGGGTGCTCACTGACGGTACGCTGTTGGCTTTCAACTCGGGAGAGCAGGCTCGCGCCTTTCACATTCGCGACGGTTATGCCATCCGCCACGCCTTGCAGCACGGCTACCGCGTAGCTATTATTTCGGGCCGCGAAGAAGAAGGCGTCCGCAAACGGTTGGAGTCGTTGGACGTGCGCGACATCTACCTCGGCGTCGACGATAAAATGAAGATTTTCAATAATTACATCAACACCTACCGTCTCGACCCCACGCAGATTGCCTACATGGGAGACGACATGCCTGACCTGGAAGTGATGCGCCGTTGCGCCGTTGCGGCCTGTCCCGCAGACGCTGCCATCGATGTGCGCGCCATCAGCAATTACGTGGCTTCCTCACCCGGCGGACACGGTGCCGTACGGGAGTTAGTGGAGACAGTTATGAAGACGCAGAAGACTTGGTAAGTGCACTTTAGATACTGCACAGCCGTGTTTTTCGGAGGCTCGTAGAGGCCTTAAATAGAGTTGCACTTTTCCGAATATCATATATCTTTACCCACTCATCCATTCATCATTTTCTCTTTTTTTCATGAAAACAGGAACCGTAAAATTCTTTAATGAGTCGAAGGGCTACGGCTTCATTACGGATGACGGAACGAAGGAAGACTTCTTCGTTCACATCACGGGCCTTAACGGGGGCCAAATTCAACAAAATGACCGCGTGGAGTTTGAGACGCAGGAAGGTCGTAAGGGCGTGAATGCGGTAAATGTGAGGAAAGTATAAGCTTCAGCTACGCCATACTTTATTTACAGTGAGAAAGCCCTTCCGTACCCGGAAGGGCTTTCTTTTTGCCACCTTTGCACTAGGAGGCGCACTCGCAACGGCAGCTGGTGGTAGCATCCATGTTATATTTTTGTTTCCAGCCTGTCGGCTTATTCCTTCCGTTATGTCGTCGGCCGCCTCATTTTCGTCTGCTGCTTCCTCCGATGCGGAGCCGGCTGGCTTGGGGCACGAAAGCAGATTCAAAGCCATTACCCGGCTGATACGCCTACCCAATCTGCTCATGATGTTGCTGTGCCTGGTGCTGGTGCGAGCAGGTTTGCTGGTGCCAGAACAGCCCGTGGCAACGCTGCTCGATGCGCGTTTCGGGGTCCTGGTACTGGCCGCCCTGTGCGTTGCCGCCGCCGGCTACATCATCAACGACTATTACGACGTGAAGATTGACGCTATCAATCGGCCTGAGCGGCTGGTGGTGGGGCGCGTCGTGAACCGGCGCCGGGCCATGCTGGCGCATTTGCTGCTATCGGGGGTAGGGGTGGGGATGAGCACGTTTCTCTCGCCGCTGTTGGGGCTTGTGAACCTGGGTTCGGCGTTGCTGCTTTGGGGCTATTCGGTGCGCTTCAAGCGAGTGGCGCTGGTCGGCAACGTCAGTATCGCGACGCTCACGGCGGCGCTGGTATTGCTGCCCGAGTTACAGCTCCGCACCGGCGTGGGCAGCGTGTGGCTTTATGCGTTGGCCGCTTTTCTGCTGACAGTGGTGCGCGAGATTGTAAAGGATGTGGAAGACATGCGCGGCGACGCTGAACACGACTGCCGTACGCTGCCCATCGTGTGGGGCGTAGCGCGCACCAAATGGGTTGTCGGCTTTTTCTTGGCGTGTTTGCTGCTGCTGCTGGCTGGGGTAGTATGGCGCACTTTGGCGCAGCAGATGCTGCCGTTGGCCTTCTGGCTGCTGATCCTGGTGCTGGGGCCGCTGCTATGGCTCGGGCGCCTGCTGCTACGGGCCGACCGGCGACGCCACTTCGCGCTACTGAGCTGGTGGTGCAAGGGAATCATGCTTACCGGCGTACTGTCGATGCTGCTGGTAGCCTTGTTGGGATAACCGTAGACAGCTCTGCTTCGTTAGGGAAATCAACCTGGCCGCCTTTCAAGCTGATATGCGCTGGCCTGGAGCTGCATTTCTTTCCCCCAAGCTCTTTATGCGCTTCCTCTATACGCTGCTAGCCTTGTGCGCGCTGGCCCGACTCAGTGCTGCTCAGGTAGCACCTGCTCCCGATAGTACCAATGCAGCCACTAGTCAGGCGGCTCCTACGCCTGGCCTTCGCCCAGCCGGCGGCGACAAGCCTAAAAAGTCGCTATTTGCTCCCAGCGACAAGCCGAGCTTTATTCCGGTTCCCATCGTGTTTTATCAGCAGGAAACCGGATTTGCGGCGGGAGCAGCCATTTTGCCCGTGTGGCGTTTTGGGCAAGATACCACGGTGCGCAAGTCGAACGCCCGCCTTATTGCTTGGTTTTCGCAGGAAAAGCAAACTACCATTCAACTAACGCACACCGTATTCGGACCGGGCGAGAAGTTCTTCCTTTCTGGAGAGCTGAGCTATTACGATCTGGCTTTCAATTACTATGGCGTCGGCAATAACACGGACAAAGACATTGAATCGCACATTCAGTACCCGCTGTGGGTGTTCGATGAGCGGGCGCTGATTCGGGTAGTGCCTAATTTATTTGTGGGCCTGCGCTACCGCTTTACCGATCTAGGGGAAGTGGAGCTCAAGGATGAAGATGGCAATACCGGCCCCTACTACGCCATTCCGGCCGAGCAGCGCAGCGGCGGCACCAGTTCCGGCCTAGGCCCGGCGCTGCTCTACGACGGCCGCGACAATGTATTGGCTACTTACCGCGGCAATTTCGTGGATGCGCACATGCTCTTCAATGGCTCCGCCCTGGGCAGCGACTACAAGTTCAACCGCTACCAGATAGATGCCCGCCACTTCAACCCGCTCTTTGGCACCAACAACACCATTCTGGCGCTGCAATTCCTGGGGCAATATCATTCCGGCAATGTCCCGTTTCGGGAGCTTGGCGGAATAGGAGCCACGCTCGGCGGTTCGCTTTACAACAACTCTTACTTGATGCGGGGCATTTACGAAGCGCAATTCCGCGACCGGCAACTCACCACGTTCCAGGCAGAGATTCGGCAAAAATTCTTTTGGCGCTTTGATATAGCGGGCTTTTTAGCCGCGGGCCAGGTTGGCAACAAGCTCTCCGATTACAAGCTGGACGAGACCAAACTGGCGGGCGGCGCCGGCTTGCGCTTTCGCTTCAACCGTCGCGACCGGCTTAACATTCGCCTCGACTACGGCGTGGGCTCGGGCGGCAACTCCGGCATCATCTTCGCCGTGGGTGAGGCTTTCTAAAGTCTTTAATGAGAGTCATCGACAGGGGTGTTCTAGGCCAGTAGTTGCTGGTTTAGAACACCCCTGTGTATGATGCGCCTAATTACCGTGCAGCTTCTACCTTATTTCACGCTAACAACGTCTTCTTCCGGGCATTATACGATCGTATAGGTAACAATTCGGTAACATAACAGGCTCGGCTGGTGGTCCTACCTTCGCGGCGCGTTTCACCTCCTCACCAAACTTCTTCCTTGCTATGTCGCAGCCCATTCGCTCCGCCCTCATTTCTGTATATTACAAAGACCGGCTGGAGCCGCTGGTGGCGCTGCTAAAGCAGCATGGCGTGCAGCTGTATTCTACGGGTGGAACGCAGCAGTTTCTGGAGGAGCAGGGCGCCGAAGTAACGGCCGTAGAAAGCCTGACGGGCTTCCCGGCCGTGTTTGGCGGCCGTGTCAAAACCTTGCATCCAAAAGTATTTGGGGGTATTCTGCACCGCCGCCACGAAGCCGGCGACCTGGCCGAAGCCGAGCAGCATCAAATTCCGCCCATCGACCTCGTGATTGTGGATCTGTATCCGTTCGAGGAAACCGTAGCTTCCGGCGCGGCCGAGCAGGACATCATCGAGAAGATTGACATCGGCGGCATCTCGTTGCTGCGCGCCGCCGCCAAAAACTTCCGCGACGTGCTTGTAGTAAGCAGCCGCGACCAATACGCCGCCGTAACGGAACTGCTAACTGCCAAGAACTGCGCCACCGACCTCGAAGATCGCCGCCACTACGCCTCTGCGGCCTTCAAAACCACTTCTCACTATGACACGCAAATCTATAACTACTTCGTCAGTGAGGAATCAGCTGGTAATGAAGAATTAGTAGACGATAACTCCTCATTCCTCATTCCCACCTCTTCATTAAAGATAAAGACGCCTTTGCGCTATGGGGAGAACCCGCACCAGTCCGGTACCTTTTATGGCGACTTAAACGCTCTCTTCGACCAGCTGCACGGCAAGCAGCTTAGCTACAACAATCTGGTCGATGTAGATGCGGCCGTGCTGCTCATGCAGGAGTTTGAAGCCGCTGGTCCTGCTGCTTGCGCTATTCTAAAGCACACCAACGCCTGTGGCGTGGCCCAGGCTGAAACCCTGCGCGAGGCTTACCTGAACGCGCTGGCCTGTGATCCGGTATCGGCATTTGGCGGCGTCATCATCGTGAACAAGCCGGTGGACGCCGCCACGGCCGAGGAGTTGAACAAGCTGTTTTTTGAGGTGCTGATTGCGCCGGAATTCGCGGCGGAGGCGCTGCCCGTGCTGCAAAGCAAGAAGAACCGCATCCTGCTGCGCCAAAAGCCGGTGGCTTTCCCCACGAAGCAAATTAAAACGCTTCTGAATGGCATCATTGAACAGGATTTCGACCGCCAGATAGAAGGTGCCGCCGAGTTTAGAACCGTGACGGCATCGGCGCCGACAGCGGACGAGGTAGCGGCGCTGGAATTTGCCCTGAAGGTGTGCAAGCACACCAAGAGCAACACCATCGTGCTGGCGCGGGCCGGGCAATTGCTGGCTTCCGGCGTGGGCCAAACCTCGCGCGTGGATGCCTTGCGCCAAGCCATCGAGAAAGCCCGCAGCTTCGGCTTCGATTTGCAAGGGGCCGTTATGGCTTCGGACGCCTTTTTCCCTTTCCCCGATTGCGTCGAAATTGGCGCGGAGGCGGGCATTCGGGCCGTGGTGCAGCCCGGCGGCTCTATCAAAGACCAAGACTCCATTGATGCCTGTAACCGCCTCGGCCTGGCGATGGTGCTGACCGGCGTGCGCCACTTCAAGCACTAATAAGCACGAGTGTCAAGGCAAGGAGGCCCGCGTGCCATTGCGAGCAGCGCGAAGCAATCCTTCCTCTCACAGCGGAGACTTTCACTTGTAAGATAAACTCTTTGGCAGTAGTGTGGTAACCCCACGGCAAAGGCTTACGGCTGCAGTATGCTTTGCGCACGGAAAGGAAGGATTGCTTCGCGCTGCTCGCAATGACAGCGGCTGCAAAATGACAGCGGGGCTTCCCCGAAACTTGCTTACTTTTGCCCCACTTTTTTGTGCGGGTGCACCTGCCCCGTACCCATTCTCTTGCCGTTAACCAATGGGTTTCTTCAACTTCCTCACCAGCGACATTGCCATTGACCTGGGAACGGCCAACACGCTTATTATCCACAACGACAAAATTGTAGTGGACGAGCCGAGCATCATCGCCAAAGACCGCACGACCAATAAAGTAATTGCCGTGGGCCGGCAAGCGCAGCAGATGCACGAGAAGACCCACGATAATATTCGCACCATTCGCCCCCTGAAAGACGGGGTAATTGCCGACTTCCACGCCGCCGAGGAGATGATCAAGGGAATGATCAAGATGATTGACACGCGGACCCGGCTGTTTCAGCCCTCGCACCGCATGGTCATCTGCATTCCATCGGGCATTACGGAAGTGGAGAAACGCGCCGTGCGTGACTCCGCCGAGCACGCCGGTGCCAAGGAAGTCTGGATGATTCAGGAGCCCATGGCCGCCGCCATCGGCATCGGTATCGACGTGGAGCAGCCCGTGGGCTCCATGATTATTGACATCGGGGGTGGCACCACCGAAATTGCGGTTATCGCGCTGTCGGGCATTGTGTGCGACCAGTCGATTAAGACGGCTGGCGACGTGTTCAACCAAGACATTCTCGATTACATGCGCCGGCAGCATAACCTGCTGATTGGCGAGCGTTCCGCTGAGCGTATCAAGATAGAAGTAGGCGCGGCCCTCACCGAACTGGACGTGCCGCCCGCCGACTTCGAAGTACGCGGCCGGGACCTGATGACCGGCATTCCCAAAGTTATCAAGGTAACTTCCTCGGAAATCGCTATTGCCTTGGACAAGTCGGTAGCCAAGATTGAAGAAGCCGTACTGAAGGCGCTGGAAATCTCCCCGCCTGAATTGTCGGCTGACATCTACGAAAACGGCATTCACCTGACGGGCGGCGGCGCCTTGCTGCGCGGCCTGGACAAGCGCCTGGCGGCCAAAACCAAGCTCCCCATCCATATTGCCGAAGACCCGCTACGTGCCGTAGTCCGCGGCACCGGCGCCGCCATTAAGAACATCCAAGCCTTCCGCAGCGTCCTGCTGACGTAGTGTTGAGGAGCTAGGAGTCAGGAGCTAGAAGTTAGGAGAAGCAGCGCGCCTGATTTTCTTGGATTGCTCCTGACTCCTAGCTCCTAACTCCTAGCTCCTTCCATGCGTAACCTGTTCGCCTTCCTGTTTCGCTACCGAGGTATGCTCGTGTTTGCGTTGCTGGAAGTGCTGAGTTTGTACTTGCTCGTTCGGAACAGTACCTACCAGCGGGCGGCGTTTTTCAACTCGGCCAACACGTACGTGGGACAGGTATTGGACGTGCGCACGCGCATCTACGACTACTTCCGGCTGATAAGCATCAACCAGGCTTTGGTGCAGGAAAATGCGGCCTTGCGCCAGCAGCTCTACCTTGCCGACGGCAGCCGACGAGAAGCCGCAACGCTGCCCGTGCCGCAGGATAGCACCTCGCAGGCCCGGCTGGCTCGTCTGCCCCGCCCAGACTCACTGCTGCTAGGGCTACGCACGCTACCTGCCCGCGACCCGGACTATCCACTGATTCCGGCCCGCGTGATGAACAACTCCCTGCGCCGCGTGGACAACTACTTGACTCTGAACGTAGGGGCGCAGCAAGGCGTGCGGCCCGGCATGGGCGTGCTGGCAGCGGCTGGCGTGGTAGGCCGCGTGAAAGTGGTGAGTGAGCATTATGCCACCGTCACGTCGGTGTTGCACTCCAAGACGTTCATCTCCGCCAAAATCAAGCGCGACAATACCTTTGGCAGCATCAAGTGGCTCGGCGACGACCCTACCCACGCGCTGCTCGACAACATTCCGCGCCAGAACAAGCTAGTGCGCGGCGATACTATTGTTACCTCCGGCTACAATGCCGTGTTTCCAGAAGGCATCATGATTGGCACCATCGATTCCTTCGTGAAGGAGCCAGACAAGAACTTCTGGACGGTGCAGGTGCGGCTGGCCGTTGATTTTTCGAAGCTTACGTACGTGTACGTCATCAATCCGCGGCCCAAAGCGGAGCGCGACACGTTGGAGCTGAAAGCAGGCATTAAGCCGGAAGGGGAGGAACGGCCATGAAAGGAGTGGGCGTTTTGGTGCTGCAACTGCTGCGCTTTGTATTCTACCTGAGTGTACACATGCTGCTGGTGAGCAAGCTAGTGCTGTTCGACCTGGGCTGGTGCTTCTTTTACCTGGGCTTTCTGCTGTTTCTGCCCATCAGCACACCCATTGTGTTGCAACTGGTGCTTGGTTTCGGGACGGGTTTGATCATGGACATGTTTTACGACACGGGCGGCGTGCACGCGGCGGCGGCCGTGCTGCTGTGCTACCTGCGTCCCTGGGTGCTACGCCTGCTCACCCCGCGCGACGGGTACGAAGCGCAGGACTCCGTGAACGTGCACCAAATGGGCGGACAGTGGTTTGTGGTGTACATGGCCCTGCTCGTGGGGCTGCATCATTTGGCCTTCTTCCTATTGGAGCTGGGCAGTTTCCGGGCTTTCGGGCTCACGTTGGTTAAGATTGTGGCCAGCACGCTATTTACGGGGCTCACGCTGCTCATCATTCAGCTGATTTTCTTTCCGGCCAGCCGGCGCGGACGGTAACATTCTCAGGCGCGGAAACAGAAGTACCTACGCCAGTAAGCGGCGGGCTTTTGCTGGCGGGTGGGAGTAATCGGTGCTACCTTTGTGGCTCCGGTCTGTTGGCCGCAAGTGCTTTTTCCTCAGAACACACCGTTTTGCAATACCTCGAAGGACGCCGGTTTGTGGTGCTGGCTATTTTTCTGGCCGTGGCTCTCACCTTCGGAGCCCGACTTTTCTACATTCAGGTGCTCGACGGCAGCTACAAGCTGGCCGCCGACAAGAACACGCTACAGCGTATCGTGCAGGTGCCGTACCGCGGCCTCATCTACGACCGTAAAGGCCAGTTACTGGTGCAAAACACGCCGGTATATGACCTGATGGTGGTGCCGCGCGAGGTGAAGCAGCTCGACACCCTGCGCTTCTGCCAACTGCTCCAATTGCCGTTGGAAGAAGTGCGCGAAGCCCTGAAAACAGCCCGCGCTTACTCCCGCGTGAAAGCCTCGCCGCTGGTGCAGAACCTGAGTACGCCCGAACTGGCCGCCATTCAGGATAACCTCATTGACTTTCCGGGCTTCAGCATCAAGGCCCGCATGGCGCGCTCCTACCGCACCGAAAACATGGCGCACGCGCTGGGTTATGTGGGCGCCATCACGCCGGCTTTTTTGGAGAAGGAAAAGTACGCCAAGTACCTTCCCGGCGACTTTTTGGGCATTTCGGGGCTGGAGGCTTTCTACGAGCCGCAACTCATGGGCCGGCGCGGCGTGCAGTACCGTATGGTGAATGTGCGCGGCATTGAGAAGGGCGCTTTTCGGGGTGGCGAGTTCGATACGCTTTCGGTGGCGGGGCAGGACTTGCACACCAGCATCGACATTGAGCTCCAGAAATACGGCGAACTGCTGATGCAGAACAAGCGCGGCTCCATTGTGGCGCTGGACCCCAAAACCGGCGAAATCCTAGCGATGGTGTCGTCGCCGGGTTTTGAGCCTTCGGTGCTCACTGGCAAAGGTATGGGCAACCGTTACATGGAGTTGCTACAGAACAAGGAGAAGCCGCTTTTCAACCGGCCTCTGATGGCCACGTACCCGCCGGGCTCCGTGTTCAAGCTGGTGAATGAGCTAGTGGCCTTGCAAATGGGCGTCGTGTCGCCGCAAACAGGGTTTGACTGCAACTGGAAGTTGGTGCGATGCACCCACCGCCACGAGTACCCGAGCAATGTGAGCGTGGCCATCAAAAACAGCTGCAACCCGTATTTCTACCAGGTGATGCGCACGGCCGTGTTGCGGGGCCGCTCCAGCAACCGATTTGAGGACGCGCGCCTGGGCTACGGAGAGTGGCGGCGGCAGGTGCAAACTTTTGGGCTCGGCGACAAGCTCGGCGTCGATATTTCACAGGAGAAAAAGGGCTTGGTTCCTTCTTCCGACTTCTACGATAAGCGCTACGGTTTTCACCGCTGGAACTTCCGCACCATTTATTCTCTCGCTATTGGGCAGGGCGAAATGGGGGTTACGGGCCTGCAAATGGCCAACATCATGGCCACTATTGCCAATCGGGGCTACTTCTACACGCCGCATTTCGTGCGGGGCATCGGCACGGGCGGACCACTGCCGCAGTTCCAGGAGCGGCACGTCACGGCCGTCGATCCGCAGCACTTTGAGGCTATTATTCCCGGGATGCAGCAAGTAGTAGACGGTCGCGGCGGTACCGGCAACTTTGCTTCTCTGCTCGATGTGGGCATCTCCGTGGCGGGCAAAACGGGTACCGTGCAAAACGCCCACGGCGCCGACCACGCCACCTTCGCCGCCTTCGCCCCAGCCGAGGACCCCAAGATTGCCATTGCCGTCTTCATCGAAAATGCTGGCTTTGGAGGTCTGTCCGCGGCCCCCATGGCCTCTTTGATGATAGAAAAACACCTGCGAGGCAAAATTTCACCGTGGCGCAAGCGGTGGGAAAACTGGTTACAAGGCCCCGCTGAACGTTTCGTCACAAGCAATTAAAAGACCTGTCATCCTGAGGCAGTAGCCGAAGGACCTTGCCATGTTTAAACGAGACGCTGTTACAATAACTATTCTGTCAGCAGAAGGTAGGTCCTTCGGCTACCGCCTCAGGATGACATAGCATCAGCATATGCCCTCTTCACCAGCAAGATATTCGCGCAGCATCGACTGGATTACCGTCGGAATCTATGTTCTAATGGTAGGGCTAGGCTGGGTGAGCGTATATGCGGCCAGCTACTCGCCCGACGCACCCACCAACGGAAGCTTATTCGGCAACCTGAGTTTTCAGGAGCTGATGGCCTTCAATTGGTTCAAGCAAATTCTCTGGATTGGCACGGCCGTGGTGCTCATTGTAGTGCTGCTCGTCATTGACTACAAAGCCTACGATACGTTTGCCTTCGCGCTTTATGGTGGCATGATTCTGCTGTTGCTCGTCACGTTGGTTATCGCGCGCCCTATTGCGGGCTCCCGCTCCTGGCTGGAGCTAGGGCCAGTG
Organism: Hymenobacter sp. M1-2; assembly: GCF_057808495.1. Classification (NCBI taxonomy): domain Bacteria; kingdom Pseudomonadati; phylum Bacteroidota; class Cytophagia; order Cytophagales; family Hymenobacteraceae; genus Hymenobacter; species Hymenobacter sp. M1-2. The sequence continues at coordinate 27,824 of NZ_JBTYZO010000033.1, read as the reverse complement.
CGCTTGCAGCCCGCCGAGTTTGCCAAGTTTACTACCGCACTGGCCGTGTCGCGCTTTATGGCGAGCATCAACCTGCGCCAACAAAATTTCCGCGACCAAGCCGTACTGGCGGGCCTCACGCTGCTACCGCCGCTGCTTATTCTAGCTTCCAACGAAACGGGGCAGGCGCTGGTGTTTGGGGCGTTTCTGCTAGCCTATTTCCGCGAAGGAATGTCGCCGCTGATTCTGCTGATTCTGGCTGCTGCTGGGCTCATTCTCATTCTCGCTCTGCTCGTGCCTAAGCTGTGGCTAGTGGGGGCGTTTACGCTGATTCTGATCTTGGTATTCGCGTTTAATTCGCGGGTGATGCGCCATCATTTGCCGGTATCGTTGAGCGTGTGGGCGGTGGTGATTGGAATGGTATTCGGGGTTGATTTCTTCTTCAACAACGTGCTTCAGCCGCACCAGCGCAAGCGTATCGAGGTGCTCATCAACCCTTCCGCCGACCCACTAGGCGTCGGCTGGAACGTCACGCAGTCGAAAATAGCTATTGGCTCGGGCGGCTTTATGGGCAAAGGCTTCCTGCAAGGCACTCAAACCAAGTTCGACTTCGTGCCCGAGCAAAGCACCGACTTCATTTTCTGCACGGTGGGCGAGGAGTGGGGCTGGATGGGGACTACCATCGTCATTATCCTGTTCATGACCCTGCTGTGGCGCATTCTGTATGTGGCCGAGCGCCAAAAATCGGTGTTTGGGCGCACGTATGGCTATTGCGTAGCCAGCGTATTCTTCTTCCATTTTGCCATCAACATCGGCATGACCATTGGGTTGGCGCCGGTCGTAGGTATTCCGCTGCCGCTGTTCAGTTACGGCGGCTCCTCACTTTGGTCGTTTACCACGCTGCTGTTCATTTTGCTCGGCATCGACGCCTACCGCAAGCAGGATTTGGAGCGGTATTAACGTTCCTGGTCCTGAATTCCCAGGACTGAAGCCCTGGGCTAGGCAGCGCCCGGTACACCTGCCACTGCATCAGAGCAAACGATTATCGTTGATGTCCATTGGCGCGCAAAGACCAACAGACCGAAGCCGGCTTCATCCGAAAGAAGAAATTACTCCATTTGGCGCGGCCGTTTCAGCACCCGAACTTGCCGCTCATGCCCGCTTCCGCCGTTCCGTTCTCTTCTGCTGCTTCCCCCAACTCAACCCGCGCTGAATGGCTCGTAATGGGGTTGCTTACGGCGCTGACTCTGCTGCTGCCCACGCGCAACTCCACCCCTGATGCTTGGTACTACGCCGCCTGTGTGCGTCACGGACACGAGTTGCTGTTGCCTCACCATCTGCTTTACAATGCGGTGGGATGGCTCTGGACGCAGCTGCTACCGGCTTCAGTAGATACGCTGGCAGCCCTGAAAGCCTTAAACGCCCTAGCTTTTGGTGGCTGTTTGCTGGTGTTGCGGGATTTGCTGCGCCGGGTGGGCGGGCCGGCCACGCCGGTAGCGGCGTGGCTATTGGTGGTAGGCAGCAGCTTCGGAATGCTGCGCTTTGCCACTGAAAACGAAGCGTACATTCTGCCGTTGCTGCTGTCGTTGCTAGCTAGCCGGAGCTGGTGGCGCGCAATGACCGAACAGCGAGGGGCGCAAAGCTGGTTGGCTGCCGGGACTTGGGCCACGGGAGCCGCGCTGTTCCACCAAATTCACGCCGGGTGGTGGCTAGGCTTGTTCGTGGGCGGGTGTGTGCAGACCCAGCTAGGTCGTTGGAAAGCCTTGATGCTGTATACGCTGCCGGCGTTGTTGGTGCCACTGGCTTACATTACCGCGCTACCCACCTGGAACCTGCCGTTTACGCTCTCTGCTTTCTGGCGCTTCGTTTTTTATGAGCTCTACCACGGTCACGCTGGTGTCGCTCCTTCGGGGCGTACACTGCTGCTGACCGGTATTAATCTGCTTCGAACCTTCGGGCAACTACACGGCTCCACGCTGGCCCTGCTCCAGCGCTGGCCCGTATTGGGTGGCGTGGGGCTGCTTTGTGTTGGGTTGATGCTAGGGGCAGGTTGGCTGCTCTGGCGTGGCAGGAAATCTACATTGGCGCAAAAGCAGCCCGCCGGCTTGTTCCAGAAAATCCACGTCCTCATTCTACTTCTGCAACTAGCCTGCGCGACGTGGGCCGCCGGCAACGCGGAGTTTATGGTGATGTTGCCGGCGCTGCTGGCCTTGCTGCTGGTCCGGCAACCCTGGCCTGGCCGGCCGCTGGTGCTGGCTGGCACGGCGCTGCTGCTCTGGAACCTGATGTTCGGACTCCTACCGTCGCACGCACTCTGCTTCACGAACACGGCCCCAATGCTGTCCCGCATCCGTCGGGAGCCCGCCGCGTGGTGGCTGCTTTCTGACCCTAATCTGGTGCTCAACCAGCTGCATTACCAAACCGGGAAACCGGTGGGGCCACCCACTATTCTACCGGCTCCGGCACTGCTGGTGCAGCGGCCGGGCCAGTCGCCGGAGCGGCTGCGGGCGTGGCTGGCCAGCCGCCGAGCTGCCGGGCAACGAGTCTACACCGATGCTCTTGATGCCCCGCAGCTCTTGGACCGGGCCCGCCTCACCCAAGGCGGCGACGAAGCACAGCGCCGTCTGCTGGCCGGGCAAGTGCTTACCCGTGTCGATTCTTTCCCAACTTCTTTCGGGCCTATTTATTTGACGGAAATTCGCTGACACCAAATTCAGCCAATGAAGCATCAGCCTTAGCTGAATTGACCGAACGAGGGATTAGCCACGGCTGATGAGTGAGCACCAACGCAAAAGCCACGGCAAAAACAGGTGCCGCGAGGTAGCCCATGCGGCCCAGGTCACCCGACAAAAACATGTGGATCAACACCACGACCACCAACCAGAATCCCGACCAGCCCAACGGCGCGAGCCAGCGGTGCCGCAACTCTGCACCGCCACGCCAACCAGCCAGCAGCGCCAGCCAGAAGAACCCGAAAATGCTGAAGATTTCACCGGCCCCTTTCACCGACAACAGGCGTTTGAGGGAGTAGACGATGTTGTGCACGTGATCCAACGCGTTGCTGACGCTCTCGGCTGGCGGTGCACCAATGCGGGCATCAATCCAGTACCGGACGCCAAACGCCATTGCCCCGCCCAAGGCCAGCCACGCTAATTGCCGCGGCCAGCTCAGAGCTGGGCGTCCCCAAAACAGCAACCACGGCGCCAAAAACACGAAAGACTCTTTGGTTTGCGGCCCTAATAATAGCACTGCCACCATTGCCACCGCCGAGCCCGCCCGTGGGGCGTAAAAAGCCAGCGCAAAGACCAACATGTACAAGCTGTCGACGAGGGGCAGGCCGGCAATGTACACGGCCCAGCGGCTACATAGTACCGCCACCACCGCCAACGCGGCAGCGGCCGGTGGAGCGCCATAGAGCCGACACGTTTCGTACAGTACCACGCCTGTAGCTGCCAGCAGCGCCATATTCACTACGTAAAAAGCCAGCCGGAGGGGCCAGTCGGAGGTGGCGCGTTGGGGCCAGATCCGGGCGTACAGTTGCTCCAACGGCCAGGCCACGGCGGCGGCTACGGCCGGCACCAGCACCCGGTAGCGGCGCGTCACGCTTACGCCCTCAAATTTGCCTCGCGCCATGCTTAGGTAGCTGCGCGTGTCGAGGGAGTGCGAGAAATCATAATGCACGTACATCGTGTAGGCCGGCCCGGCTAACACGCCCAGCGCCAATACATAAACCAGAAGCCACCGCCGCCAGCGCGAGGTGAGCGAAGAAGAGTTGAGCATAGACGCGAAGCAAAAGTAGCGCGAAGCCTCAAGTCGCGGAGCTTCCCCACCCCACAGAACAATCAAAGGTTGTTCCGCATCGGGGGCGAGTGTTCTGCGAATGATGCTTCGCGCTACAAGGTAGGACGCCTGGCTACTTTAGGCGAATTTCCGGTCGATGAGCTTGAGCAGCTTGCTGACGTGCTCGTCTTTGCGGGTCCAGTCGTACTTGCTAGCCAGACTCTCGGTCACGTAACGTTTCGCCGTCTCGGCATCGGGCAGAGTGTCGAGGTGCTGAATGGCGGCGTGATATTCCATGTTTTCGCCGCTAAACAGTTCATTGATAAAGCTGAAGCGCTGATTGATAGAAATGGCTTCGCGCAAGGTTTCGACTTTTGGCGCCTGGTCGGCAATGGTACTCGCCGGGCGCTCGGGCCGTAGTGTTTCGCTGAGAGGCACGGCGGCGGGCTGCCCGGCCTTTAGCTTTTCGTAAAGCGGCACCGTGCCTGACTCAGCAGCCAACGGGCGCAGTGGCTCCGCAACCCGCGGCGCAACGGGTACCACCGGCGGCGGCGTCACGACGGGCACTGCTTCTGGCGTTGGTACCACAGTGGCAATCGGCGGTGGGGGCGGAGTGAAGGCAGGCTCTTCGACGGGTTCCGGTGTAATGAGCTGCGGCGCGGGAGTCGGAGCAGGCGTTGCCGCTGGAGCCGCCGGGCGGGCACCGCGTAGCTCGTCCTCGGTGAGCGGCAGCAACGTGTTGAACTCCTCCACCAACTTCGCGAGCGGCTGGTGTTGCTTGTAATTGGCTTCCTGGTACAGTCGGAAGCGTTTCAGCAGTGCCTCCCGGTCCTGGTCGGTACCAGCGGGCAGCGAATCCAGGAAATCTTGAAAGAAAGGTTTGTCCACGTCGATGTAGCGCAGGGCATCGCGCAACTGCTGAACGGTGGCCATTGGCTGGCTGCTCAGCAGCTTCTGCTCAAACGTCCCGGTTGGGTCCAGGGGCACGGCCAGCGTATCAGTGATGGCGCGGGCCAGCAGCGGCTCGAACGTGGGGCGGGCCAGCTTGATGCGGCGCGAGAGTACGTTCATGAACTGCGTGAGCGCCTGCCGCACGTCATCGGCCTCAAAATCGAAGTAGGGGCTGCGCAACCGGGCCATTTCCTGGGTCCACTGAGCCAGCAGTTGCTGCACCACAAACAGGTTCACCTGGCGAATGGGAGTGAAGCGCAATACCGCCGGGCCATCGAGGGTGGCGGTGGGGCGGGCCCCGAAATGCTGGTCGCAGAGCTGGGTAGCCAACCGGCGGCCGTATTGTTCGCGGAAGGTCGCGCTATCTTTGTCGTTCATCGAAAAACACCTGGTTCAGGCCAGAAAGTTAAGGAAAATGCCTACGCTCACCGTGCGAAACCTACTCGGCGGCCCCGTGCCCGTGCCACTTGGCGCCACGCTGCTGGCCGCCCTGCAAGCCGCCGGCCACGACTGGATGCACGCCTGCGGGGCCAAGGGCCGCTGCACTACCTGCCGGCTTGTGGTGGAGGATGGTGGCGAGGTCCTAACGCCGCCCAGTGCCGCGGAGTTGCGCTACCGGGCTGCGGGACGCCTGCGCGACAATGAGCGCCTCACCTGCCAAACCCGCCTCGAAACCGGCCATGTAACCGGCCGCGTACCCGAAGCCACCAAACTGCCTCACGTCCGCTACGCTGAGGAATAACGCCGCAAAGCAGAGGTAGCGTATCATCATTTCGTCTTGTTATAAACAAGCAGCCGGCTTGAAAAGGCGGACAGGCTATGCCGTCCATAATATTCTGAAGCACCTACATCTGGCTAACTTCTCATAGCCTACTGCCCCGTATCCTACCTCCGTAGCTGAGCGGCTGATTAACTGTGAAATGGCTCTCAGCAAAGACAAATCTGCGCAAAAACCGTGGTGGCTTCCGGCGGTAAAGTCGTAATTTGGGCTGTCAAAACTGAGGGCTGGGCGGCTTGATACCTACCCAATTGCCCACTCAGCTACTCTGTCACTTAGTTACTCCCACGAAGTTGTTCATCGAACCCCGCGTCGGCAATGGCCGTGATGTACCCCGCCGGGGCTGGATTGAGGTGGTATGCGGCTCCATGTTCTCGGGCAAAACCGAGGAGCTGATCCGCCGCCTCAACCGCGCCAAAATAGCCCGCCAGCGGGTGGAAATATTCAAGCCGGCCCTCGATACGCGCTATCACGTCGAAAATGTAGTGTCGCACGATGCCAGCAGCATCCGCTCTACTCCCGTGGCGTTGGCCCAGGAAATGCTGCTGCTAGCTGGCGGCTGCGATGTTATCGGCATCGATGAGGCCCAGTTCTTCGACGAAAGCCTGGTGGAAGTCTGTACCCAGCTGGCCAACGCCGGCTCCCGCGTCATCGTGGCCGGCCTCGACATGGACTTTCTCGGCAAGCCCTTCGGCCCCATGCCAGCCCTGATGGCCGTGGCCGAGTACGTCACGAAAGTACACGCGGTGTGCGTTTGCTGCGGCGAAATAGCTTCCTACTCATTCCGGGTAGCGGCGTCCGAAGACAAGATTCTCCTCGGTGAAACCGACGCTTACGAGGCTCGCTGCCGGCCCTGCTTTCTGGAAGGCATGCAGGAAAAAGCCGCCGCCGAAACCTCAGCTGTTCACAAGCACTAATTCTGGTCGGTGGTCGTTATGCAGCCGGTCTTTTTCTTCTTTGCTGTTATCTGCCCATGATTCGTCTGCTACGCACCTTAAGTTACGGCGCTGTTTTCCTGCTTTTCTTGCTGCTGACCAATCGGGTCTTAGCGCAAGGAGTGGCCTACGGCGACTGGAAGCTGCATCTACCCACCAGCGGCGCGCGCGTACTTGCCGACGCGGGCAGCCGCATCTACGTAGCCGCCGACAATTCCTTCTACTACTTTGACAAGGAAACCAACACGACCACACTGCTCTCGCGCCGCGACGAGCTAAGTAGCGTCGGCGTGCAGACGATGGCCTATGATTCCGTCAGTCAGCAACTCCTGGTAGCGTACCAAGATGCCAACCTTGATCTGCTCAGCGCCGATGCCAGCCGGATCCGCAACATTCCTGACATCAAGCGGAAGCAGATAACGGGCACCAAAACCATCAACAATATCTACTTCAATGGGCGCTTAGCTTATTTGGCCTGCGACTTCGGAATCGTGGTGCTCGATGTAAACCGGCTGGAAGTGCGCGACACCTATTCCAACATCGGTCCGATGGGAGCAGCTGTGAAGGTTTACGCTACCACCGTTGCCAACGGCCTCATCTTCGCGGCCACCGAAAGAGGACTTCTACGCGCCCCGCTTACCGCCAACCTTGCTGACTTCCGTTCTTGGAGGCTGGATGTGCCTGGTATAGACGGCATCTTTAAGACCCTGGTTACCTACAGCGGGTACGTGTATGCTGGCCGAAATGCTAGCAGTTTGCTGCGCTATCGTTCAGGGTCAACCTGGGACCCAGTTCCCGCTACCACCGCCGCGCAATACCTTAGCCTGACTTCCTCGGCCGCAGGCTTGCTCTTCACAGACGGTACGCAGGTATCGTTACTAAGCGCCAGCGGCACTGTAACGGCACTGCGCAACGCGGCCATGCCTAATCCAAATTACGCTTTGCGTACTGCCGCGGGGGATATTTATGTGGCCGATAGGCAGCGGGGCTTAGTCCGCACTACGGACCGCCAGAACTACGAGGCTTTCATGGGCAACGCCCCGCAGACTAAAGAAGGATTCAGCTTACTAGCTGATGCACCCTCTAACACGGTTACGGTATTCACAGGAGGCTACCAAGACCCTTCCTACGTACAGTCTGATCGGTTTCAAGGTTTCTATGAATACACAACAGGCCGTTGGACCAATATTACCAGGGAAAACTATCCCAATAGTAGTGAGTATCCCAACCTGAAGGATCTTACCCGTGGTGCCCGCACACCCGAGGGTACGCTCTACATGGGTAGCTACGGACAAGGACTATTGGCGTGGAAAGGTCCCGGCGATTTTAAACAGTACAGCCCGAGTAACAGTCCTTTGTTGAGCGCAATTCCAAATAACCCCCTCTATACTCGAGTAACGGATGTGGCTGTAGCGGCAAACGGCGACGTGTGGGTGGCTCTGCGCCATCCGGAGCGGGCTAATCAATCGGCGCTACACGTGCTGACGCCTAGTACCGAGACGTGGCGGACTATTCCTTTCTACCCTGGCTTCGATAATCTCGACCGGCTGGTGCTAGACGACTTCGGCGCCGTGTGGGTGACGCAGGCCCGCAAGCTAGGCTCAGGAATGATGGCTTACGACGACGTGAACAAAACGCCGCCGGTGTATTTCTCGCAAGGCAATGGTCTGCCTTCTAACACAGTCTATGACTTAGCTAAAGACCATAAAGGCGCCATTTGGGCGACTACGGACAAAGGCGTTGCGTTTATTGATGACCCTAGCTCGGCTTTTACTACCAGTAACCCAAGTTTTACGCTACCATATCTCAACGGATTTCCAGCATTAAATGAGGAAGTAGTACGCGCCATAGCCGTTGATGGCGCTAACCGTAAGTGGTTTGGCACCGACCGGGGCTTATGGCTACTGAGCGAAAACGCCGATAAAATTCTGCTGCAATTCAACACGGAAAATAGCCCCCTGCCTACCAACCAAATTGTGGACGTGGCCGTGAATGACCGCACTGGGGAAGTATTCGTAGCTACCACGGGCGGCGTAGTGTCGTATCAGGGTTCGGCTACCGTAACGGAAAGTAAGCCGGATTGCGCCAAAGTGACGCCAAACCCAGTGCGTACCAATTTCAGCGGCCAAGTAGGCGTATCGGGCCTGGCCAACAACTCTATCATCAAAATCACGGACGTAACGGGCAAGCTCGTGTACCAAACCACCGCCAACGGGGGCACCGTCACCTGGAATCTGGCTGACTACAATGGCCGCAAGGTGCAGTCGGGCGTATACCTAGTGCTTTCCTCTGATGCCGACGGTAAAAATGGCTGCGTTAGCAAGATTGCGGTAGTGGAAAAATAAAGGTGACGGGCGGGCAGCGAAGTACGAATATTCACTCTGACATCAACCCCGTTCAGTTACGAAGCAATCCTCAGTTCCTCATGCTAATCAAGACCCGCGGTATTGTTCTGAGCTATATCAAGTACCGCGAAACCAGCATTATTGCGCGAGTGTACACCGAGCGGCTCGGCGTGCAGAGCTACGTGGTGAATGGTGTACGGAAGGCGAAGCCGCCGGGGCGTATTGCACTGTTTCAGCCTCTCACGCTGCTGGAACTGGTGGCCTACACGTCGCGCACGGGCGGCCTCACGCGCCTCTCTGAATTTCGCTGCGCTGAGCCGTATACGAGCATCCCCTACGACGTGCAAAAAAGCAGCGTCGCACTGGTGCTGTCCGAGATACTAAGCCATTCGGTGCTGGAAGAAGAAGAAAACGAGCCGCTCTTCCATTTTCTGCATGACAGCCTCTTAACCTTTGATCAGCAGACCAGCGGCCACGAAAACTTCGCGCTGGTTTTCCTGCTGGGTCTGGCTCGTTATTTAGGTTTCGGGGTGGAGCGAGGGGAGGAGGTTACGACACAAGTAGCTTTTGCGGGCACCGTCAATACAAGCCAGGGTGGTGGCCCCACGGTATTGCGCCTGCAGGAGTTCGATCAGTACTTTGATGAGTTGCTGCGCGACCCCACGCAAACTACCATTCCCAATGGCCGGGTACGCCGCGAACTGCTGGCCATACTCATTCGCTACTATCAGCTGCATGTAGAGCGGCTCGGCGAAGTCCGCTCTCTCGCCATTCTATCAGAAGTGCTAGCTGAGTAAAGCCGAAATACTTATTTCACATCCACCAGCTCCACGTTGAAACGAAGGATGGAATTGGGTGGAATAGTAGCACCAGCACCGCGAGTGCCGTACGCCAAGCTGGAGGGAATGAGCAGAATGGCTTTGCTGCCCTTGTTGAGCAGCGGAATGGCTTGATCCCAGCCCGGAATCACTTGGCCACGGCCCACAGGAAATTCAATTGGTTTCCCACCCGCCTTGGCCGACGAATCGAATACCTTGCCGTTCAGCAGTGAGCCTTCGTAGAGCACTGAAACGATTTGGCCAGCAGCAGGTCTAGCTCCCGTACCGCGCCGCGTGACGACGTAGTACACTCCACCCGGCGTTTTCTGGACCACCAGCTTATTACGCTTAGCGTACGCCTGAATGGTAGCTATTTCTTGGGGCAACCGTTTCGCCGCCACTGCCGCCTCCTGCTGTCGGGCGCGTTCTATCAGGCGTTGTTGCTCGGCGCGGGCTTCTTCCGGCGTCAAGATGCCATTCACTTTCACGAGCATCAAGAGCACATTGCCACCTTGGCGCACTGGCGGCGGCACGGGCTGACGGAAGGACTTGCTGAACACGGAATCGGCGTTGAAACGAAATATGGCCGAGTCGCCGGGTTGCAACAGCGCCAGCGCTTCTTCCAGGCCGCCCTTTACTTTCAGTTCCGCCAGTGGCATCTGCACCGGCATCCGAAGCTGGCGGCGCGAATTGAACATCGTAGAGTCTTTACCGTTGCGGTACTGCACATGCGTTGAAATCACCCGCCCAACGCGACTCGCGTAAGTGGAATCACCTGCCGAATTGGCCTTCGTACGCAAAGTGTAGCGCCCGTTTTCCTTCTGATAAATACGATACTCAATGCCCGAAGCCGTGCGGCTAAAAGCAGCAGGCTCCCCTTGCTGTGGCTGAAAACCGCCACTCACAAGACCAAGCAAGAGCAACAAAGCAGGGTGGAAAAACCGAGGCATAATCAAAAAAGACGCAGATAGAAGCCCGCGAAGATAGCCTCATTCAGCCCAAGTTCCAGCCTGGATAGTCAAGCCTTAGTGCGGCAATATATCGTTACAAAGAACAGTAGTGAAAGGAGGTCAAATCCTATTGAGGCGAAATCAAGCCCCACACGTGCCGCCCGATTAGCTTCATTTAACCAAGTATCATGTAAAGACTCAGATTCATCGCCTCTAAACACTGGTCTCTACTTCAATGATAAAATTTCCAGGTCGAAGCGCAAATCGGTATTGGGAGGAATCGAGTAGCGGCTGTCGTCTTCGGGGCTGCGGACGCCGGTGGTGCCGTATGCCAGCCTAGCCGGAATCCAGGCCCGGACGCGCGTGCCGGCGGGCAGCAAAAGCAACAGTTCGTCCCAACCCGGAATAACCTCTCCCCGCCCTACCCGCACGCGCAAGGGTCGGCTTGGCGCCAGCGTGCTGTCGAACACGCTACATCTGGCAGATAGCCCCGGTAGTACACGGCAGCACGGGCTCCACTTTGGGCAGGAAGACCAGTACCAGACCGCAAGACTACGTAGCGGACACCGTTGGGTGTGGCAAGAGCAGTAGCCGGAGGCTTAGAAAGCGAATCGGCGGTGGCCAAGCCCGTTTGGGCCCGCACCACCGCCGAAAGCAAGCAAAGCATTAGCACTGCCGCCCATCGAAACAGGCGTATAGAGTGCAGTACGTTCATTGCCTCTACTCTTACCGAACGTCCAGCACCTCCATATCGAAGAGCAGCGGCTCGTCACCGGGAACAGAAGGACCAGAATTAGAAGGACGGCCAGCTTGTCCGTAAGCCAAGTACGAAGGAATCAATAGCAACCTTCGGTCGCCTTCCTTCATTTGCAACAAACCTTGCGTCCAGCCCGGAATGAATCCATTGCCGCCGATAGTAAAGCTGATGCAGCCGCAGGGCGTACGGTTATCGGCGGAGTTATCGAAAATGGTGCTTTCGTTGCTCTCCCGCAGGAAACGGCCAACGTATTTCACGTCCACCTGCTGCCCGCTTTTGATATTTTCGCCGGTGGGCCCATCGCTGAGCTTCACCAAATAAATACCGTCGTTGGCACTTTCATTGAGGCGCTGATATTGGTTTACACCCGTTCCTTCGGTGTAGCCTTTGCGCGTGAGGTAGGCCTGAAGCAAGCCATCATCAATGACTTTATACTCGTTCTGGCGGTTTTGCTGCTCTTTGGCAAAGTCGGTTTTGTTGCAGCCCGACAAGGCAGGAGCAGCCACGGCCAGCAGCGCCACGGCGGCGCGGACGATGATGGCGCGTTGAAATCCGATTTTCATAAGCGTAAGCAACTAAAAGGGTGAAAAACCGCGGCAGAGTCTGCCGCGGCCAGTGTTTTTACTTCGAGTCTGGCGACTTATTCATGCCCATCGGCCCGTTCGCGTCCGCTGGTCCCTTCACATCCACCAACTCGACGTCGAAGCGTAGCGGCGCATCAGCAGGAATATCGGCACCGGCGCCGCGCTGCCCGTAGGCCAACGACGACGGAATGAGCAGTGTCGCTTTGCTGCCTTTGTTGAGCAGCGGAATGGCTTTGTCCCAGCCCGGAATCACTTGGCCAACTCCAATCGGGAAATCAATCGGCTTGTTGCCCATCTTCTCCGACGAGTCGAACACCTTGCCATCGAGCAAGGAGCCTTTGTAGAGCACCGAAACAGTTTGGCCAGGCGTGGGCTTGGGGCCGGAGCCAGCCTTGGTTATCATGTAGTACACTCCCGACTCATCTCTTTTCATGGTCAGGTTGTTCTTCTTCACGTAATCTTTCAAAATTACGTCGTCTTTCTTCAGTTGCTCTTCGGCGTGAGCAGCCATTTTACGCTGCTGCTCTTCCATCATTTTCTGCTGGTCGGCCTGGGCTTCTTCGCGGGTTTGCAACTTCTGCGCCTTCACCAGCATGGTCATGTACACTGGATCTTGCTTGTCGCCGGGCTTGGCGTCCTTCTTCGGGGCTGGCTTCATGAAGGGCGGCACCGGCTGCCGGAACGACTTCGCGAAAATGGTGTCCACGTTGAAGCGGAACACGCCAGAGTCGCCGGGTTGCAGCAGGGAAATAGCTTCTTCCAAACCACCTTTCACTTTTAGGTCCTGCAACTCAATGCGCATCGGAATGCCCTGCTGCTTGCGCGAATTGAACAGGATAGAGTCTTTGTAAGAGCGGTATTCTACGTCCAGGGCCAGGATTTTGCCCAGGCGGTTCTTATAGGTAGCGTCGCCGTCGGCGCCTACTTCCCGAGGCGAATATTTGCCGCCTTCGCTCTTGAATATTTTGTATTCGATGCCAGTTTTCGTCTTCGAGAAGTCGCCGCTGCCTTTGTTACAGGAGGCCAGGCCTAGGATGCCGGCCGCCAGGGCCACGCTCAGAATGTTGCGATGCAAATGCATGAAGCAGAGAAGGGGTGAGATAGAAAATTTCGGGCAAGTTACGCCGAAGGTGGCGCAACTGCCAGCGGGGCCGTCACCAGTTGGCTTTGGTACTGAGGCAATAAATCGAGGAAACGTTGCACGGTGGGGTCCAAAGGCTCGTAGCTGATGCCGCCAGCAGCGTTGTGGTGGCCGCCGCCTTGGAAATGGGCGCGCGAAAAATCACTCACCGAGAAGTCGCCAACGGAGCGGAAAGAAATCTTGATGGCCTGGCCCCGGTCGATGAGCACGGCGGCGAAAACAATGCCCTCGATGCTGAGCGCGAAATTGACGAGGCCCTCCGTGTCGCCGGTTTTGGAATCGTACTGCCGCAGCTCGTCCTGCGTGATGGCGATGTAGGCCGTGTTGTATTCGCGCAACACTGTCAGCTTGTCTTTCAGCACGAAACCCAGGAAGCGGAGGCGCATTTCCGAGTGCGAATCGTAGATGCGGCGGTGTACGTCGCTCAGGTTGATGCCCGCGTTGAGCAGCTCCGCAATGATGAGGTGCACGTTGCGCGAAGTGCTAGGATGCCGAAACGAGCCCGTATCGGTCATGATGCCCGCGTAGAGACACTCGCCGATTCCGGTGTCAATCAGGCTCTGGTCGCCCAGGTCCCGAATTACTTCAAATACTAACTCGGCCGTAGCCGCCGCTTTGGAGTTGGAGTAGTCGAGGTTGGCGAAGGCCTCGGGCTCTTGGTGGTGGTCGATGAGTACTTTGGTACCCGGCGCTTGCCGGATGTATTCACCCAGCTCATTGATGCGGTTCAGGCAGGAGAAATCGAGGCAGAAAATAACCTCGGCCGCCTGAATAAGGTCGCGCACCTGGGCGTCGTTTTCGCGCGGCTCGTACACTACCACTTCCTCGTTGCCGGGCATCCAGGCGAGAAAATTTGGGTAGTCCGAAGGCGTCACGACGGTCACGGAATGGCCTTTTTTGCGGAGGTAGCCTGCCAGTCCCAGCGACGAGCCGAGAGCATCGGCATCGGGTTTGTGGTGGGTGGTGATGAAAACCTGCCGGGGCTGCGACAGCAGCGCCTGTAACTCAGATATTGTGGACATTGCCTACGGGGTAGGTGACTGAATCTCGGTCGTTTAGGCCGCGTACAAAGGCGGCAAAAGTCGGAAATATTCCGGGTTTCAACAAAACGGCTTGCGGTTTAGTGCAGCATGGGAATGTGGAAAATGCGGATAAGACGGGAAATGTAGCGGATACGGAACCTGGGGCCTCTTTTATAAGTGTCGCGAAAGTAGGCAACACGCACGTAATGGTAAGTAACAGCTGAGACCAGGAAGGTGCTGCCGCACCGATATTTTTCTTGGCCGATTAGATTCCTTCTAAATCCGGCTAGTTTTGCGCCCGCAAATACCTTGCACCTCATCCGGCGCATTCCTTTTCAACTTCTAACCCCTAAGAACCGAATGGCTACGAACCGCACGTTCACCATGATTAAGCCCGACGCCACCCAGGAAAACCACATTGGCGGTATCCTGAGCATGATAGAGGAAGGTGGCTTCCGTATTGTTTCGCTGAAGAAAGTGCGCCTGACGCCCGAGCGGGCCGGCAAATTCTACGAAGTGCACAAGGAGCGTCCTTTCTATAACGACCTATTGCAGTATATGTCGTCGGGTCCTATTGTGGCCGCTATTCTGGAGAAAGACAACGCCGTAGCCGATTTCCGCACGCTCATCGGTGCTACCAACCCGGCACAGGCAGCCGAAGGCACCATCCGGAAGAAGTACGCCAAGAGCATCGAAGCCAATGCCGTACACGGTTCCGACTCCGACGAAAACGCGCAGATTGAGGGAGACTTCTTCTTCTCGGCTGACGAACAGCTCTAGTACATTATTTCAGATGCTGGCACCTGCAGCTTAGCCATCTTCTAGAAAATAAATAAAAACCCGCTTGGCAGCGCGCCAAGCGGGTTTTTATTTGTGCTTAAAATAGACTCAAGTTGTGCCTTTTTTGTGCTGAGCAACGGATGCAGCGTACTAAACACAGGTTCGCGAGAGCCTTGCTCTTATGCTCCCTCCGTGGAAAGCACTGGCTCGGCATGACCATGCACGTTTTGTACGGCTTGCGGATCGTGCTTGTGTTTGAAAAGGATGATGAACAAGACGGCAATAACCAGAGCGTACAGAGCAAAGGTTATCCAGATGCCATGCCAGTCTTTGCTACTGTCAGCCAATGTGAAATACTTTTCAATGATGATGCCGCTTAATGAGCTGCCAAGAACGGCCCCGAAGCCGTTGGTCATCATCATAAACAAGCCTTGGGCGCTTGCTCGTATTGCTGGGTCGGTTTGCGTTTCTACAAACAAGGAGCCGGAAATATTGAAGAAGTCGAAGGCCATTCCGTACACGATACAGGACAGGATGATCATCCAGAGGCCATCTCCCGGATTGCCATAGGCAAATAGACCGAACCGTAGCACCCAGGCAATCATGCTAAAAAACATCACCTGCTTGATGCCGAATCTTCTCAGAAAAAACGGTATTGCCAATATGAACAGCGTCTCAGAAATCTGCGAGATAGACATGATGATAGCCGGATACTTCACCGCTATTGTCTCCTTGTAGATATCAACGTTAGCAAAGTCGTGCAGGAAAGTGTCTCCGTAAGCATTGGTCAGCTGCAAGGCCCCGCCCAATAGCATCGCGAATATGAAGAAGATGGCCATTTTGGGGTCCCGGAACAGGGTAAACGACTTCAGGCCTAGAGCATCGACGAGAGTTTTACTTTGACTGCGGCCCAATTGCGGTGGGCACTTAGGCAACGTGAAAGAATAGAAGCCAAGCAAAATTGCAGCGGCCGACGCAACGTAGAATTGGTTGGCGGACGTCTCAAAATGTAATAAGCTAACCACCCAAAGGGCCACAATAAAACCAACGGTTCCCCATACTCTTATCGGCGGGTAGTCCTTAACTACGTCACCGCCGCCGCTTTTGAGAGCCGAGTACGACACGGCAATGGACAAGGCCAGCGTTGGCATGTAGAATATCATATTCAGCAGCATCACCCAAAACATGGTGGACGGGCTGTCGACCATGGGAACCGTGAACAGGACAATGCCGCCCAGAATGTGCAGCAAACCGTATAGTTTTTCGGCATTCACCCATCTATCGGCAACGATGCCCATGATGGAAGGCATGAAGATAGAGGCAATGCCCATGGTCGAGAAGATGGCGCCGAACTGCGCGCCAGACCATTGTTTTGTTTGAAACCAATACGCTCCAATAGTAATCAGCCACGAGCCCCAGATAAAGAACTGTAGGAAACTCATTACAGTGAGACGCAGCTTAATACTCATGCAGATGTGAGAGTGAGGGTGGAAAACTCTTTCAGAAGCAATTGCTTCTGAAAGCTTTGGGATAATGGAGAGTTGCGGGACGAAGCAAACAAGTCAGTACGTTACGCGGAAGTTCCCGGATCATGGCGCAGTTGTAGCCAGGATGTAATCCGGTGAACGGCTCCGTGCAAAAGGGCAGAAGTAAGGTGGGAGGACGAATCGACTACCAACATATTCCCAGTCTTCAAAGATAGGCAAAATTGGAGGGGAGAAATGGCCCCTAAACGCAGCTTAGCGAAGATGCACCGATAGCTCAGGCGAGTACTCCTGGCAGCAGGTGCCATCATGGCTGATTGATTATGAGCTGCTTATAGAATGCGGCCCTGGCTCACAACCAAGGATAGTGTGATGTCGCCCTTACCAAGCAGGGAAGTGTTGGACCCAACTTTTCCGTAAGTGGATAAATGCAAAAAGCCTTTCCAGCTAAGCTGGAAAGGCTTTTTGTTGGACTTGCTACTTATACAGCTGCTTCCTTCTGGGCCAGTGCCGGATAATCGGTGAAGCCTTGGTGGAAGCCTTCGGGACCGGGAGCATAGAAGGTGGCTTGGTCGGGCTGGGCTAGGTTAGCGCCGGTACGCAGGCGCTCTACCAGATCGGGGTTGGCGATGAAGGGGCGGCCGAAAGCTACGAGGTCGGCGCGGCCGCTTTGCAGGGCTTCTTCGGCGCGTTGCGCGTCGTAGCCGCCGCTCAGGATGAGGCTATTGGTGAACTTCTGCCGGATGGCCGTTACGATGCCAGCGGGTACGGCCGGCGCGCCCATCGCTTCGTGGTCTACGAGGTGCAGATACACCAGATTCAGTCTTTGCAG
Organism: Hymenobacter sp. M1-2; assembly: GCF_057808495.1. Taxonomy (NCBI): domain Bacteria; kingdom Pseudomonadati; phylum Bacteroidota; class Cytophagia; order Cytophagales; family Hymenobacteraceae; genus Hymenobacter; species Hymenobacter sp. M1-2. The sequence continues at coordinate 10,688 of NZ_JBTYZO010000033.1, read as the reverse complement.
CTCTTCCGCCAAGTATTCGTAGGTGGCGTCCAACTCGTCGTAGGATGCCATGTCGTTGAACACGCCCCAGGGGGAGAGGCGGATGCCGGTGCGCTCAGCGCCGATGGCAGCGGCTACGGCGGCGGCCACTTCCAGCACGAAGCGGCTGCGATTTTCAATGCTGCCGCCGTATTCGTCGGTGCGCTGGTTGGAGTTGGGGTTGAGGAACTGCTCCAGGAAGTAGCCGTTGGCGCCGTGCAACTCCACGCCATCAAAACCGGCCTCAATAGCCAGCTTGGCCGAATGCACAAATTCCTGCACGGCTTCCCGCACTTCGGCGTTGCTCAGGGCGCGCGGCGTGGGGTGGTCCTGCATCTGCTGCTGGTCGGTCCACATCTGGCCGGCGGCGGCTACGGCCGAAGGACCAACCAACTCGGCTCCTTCGGGCAGGTTAAGATGGTGCCCTATACGGCCCGCGTGCATGAGCTGCACGAAAACCCGGCCTCCTTTGGCGTGTACTGCGTCGGTTGTCAGCTTCCAGCCCGCTACGTGCGCCTCGTTGTACAAGCCCGGAATCCGAGCGTAGCCTAGCCCATTGGCAGCCGGCGAAGTGCCTTCCGTGATGATGAGGCCCGCCGTGGCCCGCTGCGCGTAATACTCGGCCACTAGTGCGCCGGGTACATTGCCGAGCGCGCGGCTGCGCGTCATGGGAGCCATTACTACGTGGTTTGCAAGAGTGAGGGAGCCCAGCGTGGCGGGCGAAAACAACTTAGAAGCCATGGGATAGAAAAGTTGAAGTGAAATGACGGGGCTAAAAGCACTAACTAATCGAAATGTTTAAATGAGTCAGGTTAAATTTTTTGTTTCACCCCAGACTCAGCCCTCCCAGAAACGTGGCTAGCTCCTGCATGGCGCCGCGGTTGAGCATGACGTGCACGCACCGGCCGCATTTCTGCGTGAGTACCAAGCCGCTATCAGTCAGAATTTTGAGGTGGTGCGACACGCAGGGCTGCGAAAGGCCCGTGAGTTCTTGCAATTCCGCAAAGGCTAGCTGTTGACGTTGGCTGAGCGCCAGCACAATACTGAGCCGGTACTTATCGGAAAGAGCCCCGGCCGATTTGGCCACGAGTAAAGAGTCCATAGAAAAAGCAAGATAAGGCGCCCCGCGCCGACACCACCTTTGCCTACGCAAAACGGGCCTGAACGCTCAGCGCCAGACCCGTTTTACAAAGTGTTGCGACGACAATTTGGTTTACGCGGCTTCGGCGAAGCGGCGGTTTACTTCGTCCCAGTTGATGGCGTTGTAGAAAGCGGCCACGTAATCGGGGCGGCGGTTCTGATACTTGAGGTAGTAGGCGTGCTCCCACACGTCGAGGCCCAGTACGGGCGTGCCTTGGCAGCCGGCGTCGGGCATGAGCGGGTTGTCCTGGTTGGGCGTGGAGCAGATTTTCACCGAGCCGTCGGCCTGCTTGCACAGCCAGGCCCAACCCGAGCCAAAGCGCGACGTGGCCGCTTTGGTGAATTCTTCCTTGAATTTGTCGTAGCTGCCGAAAGCCTGCGTAATGGCTTCGCCTATTGCGCCAGTGGGGGCGCCACCGCCGTTCTGACCAAGAATTTGCCAGAAGAAAGAGTGGTTCCAGTGGCCGCCGCCGTTGTTGCGTACGGCGGGCGGAGCAGTGGCAATATTTTGCAGCAGGTCCTCCAGGCTCTTGCCCTCCAGTTCGGTGCCGGCAATGGCGTTGTTCAGGTTCGTGACGTACGCCTGGTGGTGCTTGCTGTGGTGGATTTCCATGGTCTGCGCATCAATGTGCGGCTCCAGCGCGTCGTAGGCGTAAGGCAGTTGGGGCAGTTCGAAAGCCATGCTGTTGGGGTTGATAAGGTGGAAAGGAAAAGTAAGCCGGAACATCTTGCCAAAGCGTAGTGGCAAGACGTCTATGCTTAACCGCCAGACCCGGCCGGTGGTTGCGGCGGCGGCCAAAAGTAGCCTATTTCCGTTTCCGGGCGAAGAACTCCTGCATGATGGCCCCGCACTCGTCGGCCAGCACCCCGCTCACCACTTCCGCCTTGGGGTGCAGCAGGTGGCCGTGGCGCCGAAAGCCAAATTTGGGCTCGGCGGCGCCGTACACCACGCGGCGCACCTGGGCCCAGGCCGTGGCCCCGGCGCACATCACGCAGGGCTCCACCGTAACGTAGAGCGTACAGTCGGCCAAGTACTTATTACCGACGTGCCCAGCAGCGGCCGTCAGGGCCAGCATTTCGGCGTGGGCCGTTACGTCGCGCAGCTTCTCGGTTTGGTTGTAGCCCCGCGCAATGATGCGCCGGTCCATCACCACCACGGCCCCAATGGGAATTTCTTCCTCCGCAAACGCGTAACGCGCCTGTTTCAGCGCCTCGCGCATGTAGTCATCGTCGGAGAACATGAGGTGAGTTTAGGAACCGAAGTATCGTTACAGGCGGAGCTATTGAGGAGCTATTGATTAGAAGCGTCAAGCCAAAAATACGCCACGCCCTTGACGGTTGAGCGGCCGTCAAGGGCGTGGCGGGAGGAATGGGTAACTCAGGAGAGTGAAGAACGGCTGCGGCTTGACGATTGAGTTCAAGTAAAACCAGCCGGTTGGCTCGCCGCAACCGAGCTATTTCGTCTTCATCACGATGCTGCTCATCACCTGGCGGGCGGTGAGTTGCCATTGGGCTTGCTCGTCAGCGGGAGCCACGAAGGTGAATACGGTGAGCTGGTCGCCTTCGATGGTGTACTGCACCATTTGGTAGCGGCGAATGGGGGCCAGGTTGCTCGTGCGGCGCGTATCCGCTACCGTCGACACGAATTCCAACACCACAAAATCGCGCTTGTTGATGGTGCGGATGTCCTCGGTCAGAAACTCCACCTTGGAGTACATGTTCTGGACGCTGGCCTTATAGATCTTCAGCAGCAGCGCGTAATCCCGGTTGCTGAAGGTGCTAGGCTTCTGCGCCACGCTAAAGTCGACGCGGCCACTGGGGTTGCTGAACACGGCCAGCGGCTTACGCGGTGCCGGATATTTCACGGCAATACCATCATCGGGCAGCGCCGAAAAGCCTTCGGGCACGCTCACAGTGATGTCCTTATTGATGGCGGTTTTTTTGAGCTTCGGGGCCACAAAAGCCACCAGCCCAACGACGAGTAGCAGGAGCGGGGCGAAGCCAAGGAAACGAAAAACGATTTTCATAAGCGCAGAAAGAAACTAGGCAAGTAGTTGGTAGCAGGACAGTGAGCTGCTATTGAGAGGTGTCTTAACGCCAACTACTTACTATCAGCTACTGAGAGAGTGGAGCCCGAAGCACCGTCGGGCCCGAAAAGCAAAGCTCCGAAGCCACAACGACCCCGGAGCTGTAAAACGTGCCAGCAACGCTGTTAGCGGCGCTTTTTCTTGGACACCGCGGCCGAAGGATACTTGATGCTCACCTTCTTCCAGTACACGTAGTTGCCGGTTTTGGCTTCTACCATGTAGTTGCCGGCCGGAATGCGGCCCAGGTCCACCGGAGCGCCAGTGTTGTTGGCGGGGTCGAGGTCGGTGCTGTAGATGGCCTGCTTCTTATAATTGGTCACGACGAGCGTGCCGGGCTTGGTGAACTGCTGCGTGAAGCTGAGCATGATGGTCTGCCCGCTGGACGACGGGAAAACGTCGATACCCGACAGCGTTTCCACTCGTTTGATGGGGCCGTTGAGCGTTACGGGCTCCGCGGTTTCAGATTTGGTTTTGATTTCCGTGCCGTTCTCCGACTTCGTTTTGGTTTTAACCTTGGTCTGGGCCTGGGCCGCGGAGAAGGTGAGTAGGGCAGCGGCCAAGGCAAGCAGAGCAGAGCGTTTCATGTCGGTAGTTGGTAAGAAAGAAGAGTTGAGGTCAGATGCGAGACGGTTTTGGAAGAGCGTTTTGCACACTCCGTGCCGAAGTTACCGCAAGCGTATGAAAAAGGCCTCATCTTCTCGAAAAACAGGTATTATGCACAATTCATTGTGGTTTTCGTGCCAGATGAGGAGCTTACTTTTTCCTATTCCACTGATTTTTCCTGGCTACCTTCGCTTTGAATTTAGAAGTGAGAGATTAGAAGTGAGAAGTCAGACTTTTGGTTGAGCAACTCTCATTTCTCACTTCTAATCTCTCACTTCTAAAAAAAGCTATGCTCCGGACGCACACCTGCGGCGAACTTCGCCCCGAACACGTTGGTCAAACCGTTACGCTCTGCGGCTGGGTACAGCGCACCCGCGACAAAGGCGGCATCCTCTGGATTGACCTGCGCGACCGGTACGGCCTCACCCAGCTGGCCCTCGAAGAAGGCGTAGAAACGGCTGAAGTGCGCGAGCAGGCCCGCCAGCTCGGCCGTGAGTTCGTGCTCTGCGTGAGTGGCAAAGTAGCCGAGCGCCACTCCAAAAACGATAAAATGCCCACTGGCGCCATCGAAATTCGGGTGGAGAAGCTCGACGTGCTGAACCCGGCCAAGCTGCCGCCCTTCCTCATCGAAGACGACACCGACGGCGGCGACGACCTGCGGATGAAATATCGTTACCTCGACCTGCGCCGCGCGCCCGTGCGCCAAAACCTGATGCTGCGCCACCGCGTGGCCCAGGCCACCCGCCGCTACCTCGACGGCCAGCAGTTTATCGAAGTGGAAACGCCGGTACTCATCAAAAGCACGCCGGAAGGAGCCCGCGACTTCGTGGTGCCCTCGCGCATGAACCCCGGCGAATTCTACGCCCTGCCGCAAAGCCCCCAGACGTTCAAGCAGCTGCTCATGGTGTCGGGCTTTGATCGGTACTTCCAGATCGTGAAATGCTTCCGCGACGAAGACCTGCGCGCCGACCGCCAGCCCGAATTCACGCAAATCGACTGCGAAATGTCGTTTGTGGAGCAGGAAGACATTCTCAGCACCTTCGAAGGGCTGGTGCAGTACCTGTTTCGGGAAGTGAAAGGCTTGGAAATAGGCACGTTGCCCCGCATGACCTACGCCGACGCCATGCGCCTCTACGGCAACGATAAGCCCGACACGCGCTTCGGGATGCAGTTCGTGGAGCTAAACGACCTCGTGAAAGGCCACAACTTCCCCGTATTTGAGGCGGCCGGCCTCGTGGTAGGCATCTGCGCTACCGGCGCGGCCTCCTATACCCGCAAACAGCTCGACGAGCTAACCGACTACGTGAAACGCCCGCAGATTGGGGCCACTGGCCTGGTGTACGCCCGTGTGGAGACGGATGGCAGCGTGAAGTCGTCGGTGGATAAGTTCTACGGACCGGAGCAGTTGCAGCAGTGGAAAGCGGCCTTCAACGCCCAGCCCGGCGACTTGCTGCTGGTGCTGGCTGGCGAGCCTAACAAAACTCGCAAAGCCCTGAGCGAGCTGCGCCTGGAAATGGGCCAGCGCCTCGGGTTGCGCGATAAAGACACTTTCTCGGCCCTGTGGGTGGTCGATTTCCCACTGCTTGAATTCAACGAGGAGGAAGGCCGCTACTTCGCCATGCACCACCCTTTCACCTCACCCAAGCCAGAAGATGTAGCCTTGCTCGATTCGCCCGACACCATCGGCGACGTGCGCGCCAACGCCTACGACATGGTCATCAACGGCGTGGAAGTAGGCGGCGGCTCCATCCGCATCCACGACCGCGCCGTGCAGGCCCGCATGTTCAGCTTGCTGGGTTTCTCCGATGAAGAAGCCAAAGCGCAGTTCGGCTTCCTGCTCGACGCTTTCGAGTACGGTGCCCCGCCCCACGGCGGCATCGCCTTCGGTTTCGACCGGCTCTGTAGCCTCTTCGGCGGCGCCGATTCCATCCGCGACTTCATCGCCTTCCCCAAAAACAACTCCGGCCGCGACGTCATGATCGACTCGCCTTCCCAGATTTCCGGCGCGCAGCTTAAAGAGTTGAGCATTGCTACGGCGGTAGCCGAGAAGAAGTAGAATAAGTAGAGACTAGAGCAGCACAAGCGGCACCTGAAGGTTCAGGCGCCGCTTGTGTTTTTTCTCGATAGACTTTTAACTCGGGAACCGACCGGCTTTTTCCAGCGCCTCCTGTTCAAGTAAGCGCTCTGGAGCATTAAGGCTGAGGAGCCGGACTGTTGCTTGCGCTATTGGCGTCCGCGCTTGAAGTAATAGTCCGACAACCGCAAAATGTGCGTTCCATTCGTCGGTGCGTAGGTTGAATAGTCGGACTAAGGTGCCATCATCAGCTAGAGAAGCAATATCGCTGCCTTCATGCTGGTTACAGAAAACACATGCATAGGCTAAATTATCGATGATGGTGAGGCCACCATGCTTTTCGCTGATGATGTGATCTACCTGGCATCCAAATACCATATCTTCTTCTTCTAGCCGACAGTATTCACAGCGCAATTCTGCCCGTAGTGCCACTTGCCGCCGCACAGCAGCACTGATGTATGCCCGGCTCACGCAGCCAAGCGACGGCGGGCTCGCGCCTTAGCGAGGCGTAGCAGGTGTTCTAGTTGCAGGAAATGCGCTATCTCAGTTGCTTCAGTTGGTCTTAAACCAGTCGTCTTCTCCTGCTGAATCAAATCGGCCACTCATTCTCGCACGGCCTCCGAAGGTCAATAAGCTGTCAAGTCCTCGGGAGTGAAGCCACTGGCCAGCCAGTCAATCATTTCTTCGTAAGCACGGTTCATAGTTCCAAGTTACCGATTGAGTTATAAACCTAAAACGTCTACTGCGCCTAGCAGGGGAACAACGGACTTCTTGCGCACCTAAACCAACAACAGTATACCAAGCCTGCTGAAAAAAGGCTTTCTTGCCAGGGTGTTTGTCCGAGCAAAGACTTTCATCTGGTTTATTGCCATGCGCCGCTTTGCTGCTTTGCTTCTGGGAATGCTGCTGACTAGCACGTGGGCTGTGACAGCGGGTGGCGGACCCGTTTTTCGTACGCTCACGGCCGCCGATGGGCTGGCGGAGAACAGCGTACATAGCATCGTGCAGGACCAGCGCGGATTCCTGTGGGTGGGCACCCAGGATGGCCTCAGCCGCTACGATGGCGTGGGCTTTCGGACGTTTCGCGCCAATGCCCGCCGCCCTACCAGCCTGGCCAGCAACTTCGTGCTTTCGCTCTGCCAGGACCGCGCCGGCCGCGTATGGGCGGGCACTGCCGGCGGCCTCTCCCGCTACGACCCGCGTACCGACCAATTCCGAAACTACCGCGCCGAGCCCGGCGATTCCAGTGGTCTGACTTCCAACTTCATCCGGGTCGTGCACTGCGACCGACGGGGGCAGGTGTGGGCCGGGGCTGAAGACGGACTGCACTGCTACAACCCGAGCACCAGCCGCTTCACCGCTTTTCATCACGCTCCCGCCGCCGTAGTCAACGTGCGCCAGAACTCGGTGCGGGCTTTGGCGCAGGACCGGGCTGGCACGGTGTGGGTGGGCAATGGCGAGGGCCAGATTAGTCGGCTTGATACCGTGCGGGGCCTGCTACGGCCCGATTCGCGTCTCACGCCGGCCGGTGCCATCAGCACACTCTACGCCGACCGGGCCGGTGGCTTATGGGTGGGCACTGAAACAGGGCTGCTTCGCTATCTACCCGCTGCTGGAGCTACGTGCGTGTTTGCTCCCGGCTCTCGGCCCGGCAGCTTACCCGCGGGTGGGGTGAACACCGTATTCGAAGACCATCAGGGCACGGTGTGGGTGGGCACCAACGAAGGGCTATGCCGTTATGAGCCCGCCACGGGCACCTTTCACCGCACCCGGCACGAATCACTCAACCCACGGAGTCTGCCCAATAACACGGTGAAGGCCCTGGCCCAGGACCGTTCGGGGCTATTGTGGGTGGGCACTGATGCCGGCCTGAGCAGCGCCGATCCGCGTCCGGGTGCTTTTGGCCACGGAGTGCCGGGAGTCACTGGGCCGGTGTGGGCCGTGACGTCGGACCTGGCCGGGCGGCTATGGGTGGGCACTGAAGAGCAAGGAATAGTGTGCTACAACCCCGCTACCGGCCAGCGCCAACAGTACCGCCATGAACCAGCTAATCCGGGCAGTTTAGCTCAGGACCATGTGCGAGCCTTGTGCTTTGATAGGCGCGGGCGCCTCTGGGTGGGTACGCAGAGCCAGGGCCTCGATTGTTGGGAGCCGGGCAGTGGCCAGTTTGTTCACTACCGCCACCAGCCTCAATTGCCCAACAGTCTCTCCGACGACTTCGTGCGGTCGGTGTACGAAGACCCGCAGGGCTTGCTGTGGATAGGCACCGAAGCGGGTTTGAACCGCTACGACCCCGCGACGCGCCGCTTCACCACCTTCCGCAACCTGCCCAATAGCCCCAGCAGCTTGCCCAACAACTTCGTGCGCGTAACGCTGCAAGACCAACGCGGGCTGCTGTGGATTGGCACCGGTGGCGGCGGGCTCAGCCGTTACGACCCGCTTTCCGGGGGCTTTACCACTTTCCGGGCCGATGGCCGCGACCCGCATAGCCTGAGCAGCAACTTTGTGCGTTGCCTGCTGCGCGACCGAGCTGGTACTCTTTGGGTGGGCACCGAAGGCGGCGGCTTGTGTCGTTTGGATGACTCTGTGACTGGCCGCTTTACGGTTTTCGACGAAGACAAGGGCCTCCCCAACAACGTCATCTACGGCATGCTCGAAGACGCCCAGGGCTACCTGTGGCTGGCAACCAATAAGGGCATAGCCCGCTTCACGCCGCGTACCCAGCAATTCCACTCCTTCGACACGCGCGACGGACTGATTCAGGATGAGTTTAATGCCGGTGCGGCGCACCGAGCCCCCAATGGGCGCTTGTATTTCGGGGGCGGAAACGGAATAGTGGATTTCCAGCCCACGGCTGTGCGCACCAATGCCATGCCGCCGCCCGTGGTACTCACCGGACTGCTCAAATTCAACCGCCGGGTGGAGCTGCCCGACACCTCTATCACCGAACGGCGCGTGTTGCGCCTGGAGCCCGAAGACTACGTTTTCTCGCTGGAATTCGCGGCCCTCAACTTTCATCTGCCCGATAAAAACCGGTACGCCTACCGCCTCGAAGGACTCGATAAGGACTGGATTGAAGCTGGTCCGCGCCGGGAGGCTACCTACACCAACCTGGACCCCGGTACCTATACTTTCCGGGTGCGCGCCGCTAACAACGACGGGGTGTGGAGCCCTGGTGGCGCGGCGCTGCGCATTGTGGTCAGGCCGCCGTGGTACCGCACGTGGTGGTTTCAGGTGGGGCTGAGCTGGGTGGTGTTCGGGGTTTTGGTGATGGCCTATCGGATACGGGTGCGCCAGTTGCTGGCCTTGGAGCGGGTGCGCCACGGCATCGCGCGCGACTTGCACGACGACATGGGTTCCACGCTGAGCAGTATTTCCATTCTGAGCCAGGTGGCGCGCAACCACCAGCGCCAGCAGCGTCCCGAGCAGGCCGCCGCGCTACTCGAGCAAATCGGGGATTCGTCGCGCCGCATGCTCGATGCCATGGACGACATCGTGTGGTCCATCAACCCCGCGCACGACTCGCTGGAAGACGTAACGGCCCGTATGCGCGGCTTTGCCTCCGAGGTCCTCGAAGCGCGCGGCATAGATTTCACCTTCCGCGCCGACCCGTCGGTGCAGGGGTTGCGACTGGATATGCGGGCCCGCCGCGAGTTTTTCCTACTCTTCAAAGAAGCTGTAAACAACCTGGCCAAGTACGCCCAGTGCCAGCACGCCCACATCAAGCTCGCTTACCGCCACGGCCAGCTGCACCTCACCGTGCAGGATGATGGCGTTGGTTTCGACCCTACCTTGCCCGCCCAAGGCGGCGGCAACGGCCTCACCAATATGCGCAGCCGGGCCGTCGCCCTTGCCGGCCAGCTTGCCATCGAAACCGCCCCCGGCCAAGGCACCACGCTCACTTTGAAAGTGCCTTTGAAAGAGTAATTGGCAGGTTACGACCAGCTTTTACCCAGCTCAATCCAAGCACTATAGCTACCCGGCTCGTCACATCATTGTGTGGTCGCGCGGGGTGGTTATAGCTTGTACCTTTACTATATTGAATTTCACATCTATTTATTCCCGATGGAAACTAGCACCCGCGTCCTGATTTATGAAGACAATGCTGACCTGCGAGCCAGCCTGAGCCAGTTATTGCTAGGCTCGCCGGGGCTGGAACTGGCCGGGGCGCTGGGCAACTGCATGCAGGCCGAAGCCGATATGGCCCGCCTCAGCCCCGATGTGGTGCTCATGGACATCGACATGCCCGGTTGCACGGGCATCGAAGGGCTGCGCCGCATCAAGGCCGTAGCGCCAAACATCAACGTGGTCATGCTGACGGTCTTTGAGGAAAACGAGCGGGTATTTGATGCCGTATGCGCCGGTGCCGATGGCTACTTACTCAAGAAAACGCCTCCCGCGCGCCTGCTCGACGCCATTAGTGAAGTGCGGGCGGGCGGCGCGCCCATGACGCCCGCCATTGCCCGACAGGTGCTGCGCCTGTTTCCGAAAGCCCCGCCCCGCACCGTGGAAGAGTCGCCGGCCAACCTGAGTGCCCGCGAACAGGAGATTCTGGGCCTGCTCGTGGAAGGCTACAGCTACAAGATGATTGCCGCCGACCGGGGCATCAGCATCGACACAGTACGCTCCCACATCAAGAAAATTTACGAAAAGCTGCACGTCCGCTCCATGACCGAAGCCGTCAGCAAAGCCCTCCGCCAAGGCCTGGCTTAGAAGCTGTTTGAGTTAATTTCGGGTCATGGAAAAGTTAGTCCCGCCCTCGGCTC
>NZ_JBTYZO010000032.1:0-66153 GCF_057808495.1 Hymenobacter sp. M1-2 | reverse complement strand
TCCGCGTTTCGGATTGGGAGTGCAAAAGTAGCAGACCATTTCTTCTTCTGCAAGCTTTCTCCTACTCTTTTTCGTGGGAACGCCTACCCTTGCTGGCTGCTGCTGGTTGCCGTACGCTGGTGCACAACTATTTAAAGACCGTTTTTAGTTCGCGGGTACCTTCAACTTTTTTACTGATTCTATAAGGAGCGCCACGAGAGCCGTTTTACACAAGAGACCTATGCTCTGTAGTATGATGCAGCCTCCACAGTAACCGAAGAGCAGTTCGCTTTCTGATTACTGTGGAGGCTGTTATCAAGGTCAACTACTAAAATAGGCCGAGAGATTTGAATGATGCCTTATAAGAAGCTATTCTATGCCTCAATGGCTACTTGCTTCATAAATGCTATCTGCTTAGACGCTTTTGAGGCTACTACAGTCACCACGACGTATTTGGAAGTTGGTGTGTTGCTGACCTTCGCGACGCTGGCAATGGGGATGAGCGGATTAGCCTCGGGGAAATAGGCGGAGACATTGCCTTTCGGAATATCATAGGGTATCACAATGAACTTCTCGACGGTCCGCTTTTCACCTTTATAATGACTAGTGATGTCAATAAGATCTTTGGCTTGTAGACCACGATCGGCGATGTCTTCGGCGTTCATGAAGAGGACGCGCCGCTCGCCGTGGATGCCGCGGTAGCGGTCGTTGTAATCGTAGATGGTGGTGTTGAATTGGTCGTGGCTGCGCACGGTCATTAGAATAAGCTGGCCAGACTCCACCGTGGGCTTCTCTAGCTCAGTGGTGGTGAAGTTGGCTTTGCCGTTCTTGGTGGTGAACTTCCGTTCACGCGGGCCATTGGGCAGATAAAAGCCCCCAGGGCGGCGTAGCTTCTCGTTGAAATTCTCGAACCCGGGAATCACGCGGGAGATATGGTCGCGGATTCGGTCGTAGTTCTCGGTCATGGCTACCCAGTCCGTTTTGGTCCGGTCGCCGAGGGTGGCAATGGCAACTCCACTGATAATAGCAACTTCACTTAGCATCTGGCCGGGCAACGGTACCAGCACTCCTTTATTCTGGCTGACTACGCCCATAGAGTTCTCACAAGAAGTCATTTGATGCCCGGACTTCTGCATATCTACATCAGCGTGAGTGAAGCACGGCAGCAGTAAACTGGTATTGCCCGTGACGAGGTGCCCGCGGTTGAGCTTGGTACCAACGTACACGGTGAGACGCTGCCGACGCATGGCCTCGGCTATTAATTCAGTATCGGGGCCGGCGGCGAGTAGGTTGCCACCGAGCCCGAAGTACACCTTGACTTTGCCTTCGTACATGGCTTTGATACTCTCGACGGTGTCGAAGCCATGCTCACGAGGCGGCGAGAACTGGAATTCCTTTTCCAGCGAGTCAAGAAAAACAGCGGATGGCTGTTCCCAGATACCCATCGTCCGGTCGCCTTGCACGTTGGAATGGCCCCGCACTGGGCAGGTGCCGGCGCCAGGTTTGCCAACGGCTCCTTTTAATAGAAGCAGATTTACTAGCTCCTGAATAGTCTGTACACCTTGGCGCTGCTGGGTGAGACCCATGGCCCAGCAGATAATAATCTTCTTTTTGCTGGCGAGTAAGTTGGCTGCTTCCAGCAATTGCTCGCGCGAGATGCCGCTTAGCTGTTCAATGTCTTCCCAGGAAGTGTTGCGGATATTTTCCACCATTCCCTCGTAGCCAGCGGTGTACTTGGCAATGAAGTCGTGGTCGATGACTTGACCGGGATTTAGCTCTTCGGCGTCCAGCAGGTGCTTGATCAAGCCGCGTAGCAGGGCCATATCGCCGTCGACCCGCACTTGCAGGTAGATATCGGTTATTTGCGTGCCATCGCCGAGTAAGGCGCCTAGGGCCTTTAGTGGATTCATGAAATCCTGTGGATTTCTGAAATGGTTCAGGCCAGCTTCAATGAGAGGGTTGACGCTGATGATTTTGGCTCCGTTACGCTTGGCCTTTTGCAGGGCCGTGAGCATGCGTGGGTGGTTGGTGCCGGGATTTTGGCCGATAACCATGATGACTTCGGCCTGGTGGATATCATTGAGCGTGACTGAGCCTTTGCCCAGGCCCAATGTGGTAGAAAGAGCCGCGCCGCTGCTTTCGTGGCACATGTTGGAGCAGTCGGGCAGGTTGTTGGTGCCGAATTCGCGCACGAAAAGCTGATACAAAAAGGCGGGCTCATTCGGCACTTTGCCCGAGGTATAGAACGTAGCTTCATCGGGTGAGTTCAAGGCGTTCAGCTCATCGGCAATGAGTTGGAAAGCTTCGGGCCACTCGATGGGCATGTAGTGGGTATCGCCGGAGCGTTTCACCAACGGGTGCGTGAGGCGGCCAGTGTTGTTGAGGTCCCGGTCGGTCATGCGCGAGAAATCGGCCAGGCTGTGCTGCGCGAACAGTTCGGGGCCGGCGGCACGGTCGTCGGCATCGGAGGCGGTGGCTTTAGCGCCGTTTTCGCAGAACTCCGCTACAGAACGATGGTCGTCGGGGTCGGGCCAGGCGCAGCTAGAGCAGTCGAAGCCGTCTTTCTGATTCATTTTCAGCAGGCCTCTGGTGCCTCGATTAAGGCCACCTTCACTCCAACTGAACTCCATGGATTTGATGACAGCCGTAATGCCCGCCGCTACTTTGGCGCGACCTTCCAGCTTAAGACCCGTAAGACCTTCGGGCGGCTGGGCCAGCACAGCGTGCTTGTATTTGGCTCCGGCCACATCCTGCACCGGCAGCGGCGCCGATTCCACTTTCGCTTGGCCTTTGGGGTCGTAATGGTCGGGAGCGGGGGCTTCGCCTTGATCGGGACGCTCCCCGCTAACAGGCTTTTTGGCGGCTTTTTGCTCGTTTGGCTTGCCAGCTTTGTTAGGGTCGGTGGCGGGGGAGTCTTCCATGGCGTGGGGGAATTGGTAGTGGAGACGGCCGGAAACAAGCTTAGTGCTTACAGCCCAGGTCTTTCTCTACCAATATACGCAGCTCTTTGTTGTCGAGCACGGGCAAACTTCCTCTGAGACTGACGGTTTCGGAGCCGGTCCACTCATCGGCTAGCGCGGCTGGGAGCAAAATGGTGATGTAGCCGGGGCTATGCTTGAGCTGTGGTTCGGAGCCGCTGATAGTAGTTGCGCGTTCTAAAGCATACACAAGCCTATCCGAAGAATTTACACCTAGCGGCACTATGGTTTCGAGGTGACCTAACTGGCGGAACTCGGCTACTTCCTCCGGGGACAGGCGCAGCCGGAGGGTATTGTCTTCGAGGCGGAGCTTCATGGGTCACAGAATTACGCGGGTGAGGCTTATGTTGATTCGGAGGTGCTGCTGATACTGCTTGGCATGGCGCTTGGAGCGTCGGGAAAGCGAATACGCCAGCTGTGGCTGTAAATATTGAAGCGTTGCTGACGTACGAAGCCGCAGAGCGTCATGCCGAAACCCTGCGCCGCTTGTACGGCCAGAGAGCTGGGGGCACCTACTGCCGCCATTACCGGAATACCCGCCACAGCGGCCTTCTGCACCAACTCAAAACTCGCTCGGCCACTCACTAGCAGCACTGCCTGATGCAAGGGTAATTGCCCAGCTAGCAGCGCGGCACCTATTACCTTGTCTAAAGCATTATGCCGGCCCACGTCTTCGCGCAGCAGCAACAGCTCCCCGTCTACGGAAAATAAAGCCGCCGCGTGTAAGCCGCCGGTTTGCTCGAACAATGCCTGCGCCGCCCGCTGCCGTTCGGGCAGTTCATGCACGACAGGAGCTTCTATGTACGGCCCATTGGCTGGTAGCACGGGGCAACCAGTGGCATGCACAGCTTCGATGCTGGTTTTGCCGCAAACTCCACAGCTACTGCTGGTGTAGAAGTGGCGCTCCAGCCGCGGTAAGTCGGGCGTGGCGGTGGGCGCTAGCTCGGCCCGGACTACGTTTTCGCGCTCCTCTTCTTTCTCCACGTCGGGGCAATAGATAACGCCTTGTAAGTCTTCGCGCTGGCGGATAAGGCCTTCGGTGAACAGGAAACCGGCGGTTAGCTCGAAGTCGTGGCCGGGAGTGCGCATAGTGACGGATAGCGTGCGGTGCTGCCGCTGGCCAGCGGGGCCGTAACCGACGCGAATTTCCAACGGTTCTTCGGCGGCCAGTACGTCGGATGCTTCGGTGGCATCTTCGGCCCGCACTTGCTGCACGGTCACGTATTCGTAGCTAGTGGGGGGCAGGAAAGCTTTCAAGAGGAGGAAAAAAATGCAGCAGAAAACGCTGGAATGACAGCCAACTTCACGACTCCTGTTTAACCTTGTGATGGAGAAACAGGTTTTACGTAGTGGTGTACGAGTCTGGGCCACGCGGGGTCAGTGGGCGGAAGTAAGCGTACCCTTTTTATCTTTTGAGGCTCCGTTTCCATTTTCCTTTCTCATGCTTACCACTGAAGAACGCCAACGCTACCAACGCCACTTGCAACTGCCCGAAATAGGCGAAGCGGGCCAACTGCGGCTGAAAAACGCTCGGGTGCTGGTGGTCGGCGCGGGCGGGCTGGGTTGTCCGGTGCTCCAATACCTGGCGGCGGCTGGCGTCGGCACGCTCGGCATTGTGGATGCCGACAAAGTAGACTTGAGCAACCTGCAACGGCAGATTCTGTATGGCCCCGCCGATTTGGGCCAACCCAAGGCGGAAATGGCCGCAAAAGCCGTCCGCCGTATCAATCCGTTGGTATACACGGAAGTGCATAATTGCCGGGCTACGCTGGGCAACGTGCGCGAGTTAGCAGCGCAGTACGACGTGGTAGTGGATGGCTCCGACAATTTCCCGACGCGTTACCTGCTTAATGATGCGTGCGTGAGCCTGAACCGGCCGTTGATATCAGGCGCCATCTATAAGTTTGAAGGGCAGGTGTCGGTGTTCAACTACCAAGGTGGCCCCACGTACCGCTGCCTGTTTCCGCAGCCTCCATCCGCGGCGGAAGCCCCAAACTGTAATGACACGGGTGTGTTGGGCGTGCTGCCCGGTATTGTAGGGACGGCGCAGGCGGCAGAAACGCTCAAAGTGGTGCTCGGCCTGGGCGAAGTGCTTAGTGGGCGCCTATGGATGCTGGACGTGCTGACCTTCCAGACCCGGACGCTGAAGTTTGCGCGGCGTCCTGAGCAAGCCGCCATCAACCTCGATACCGCTAACCCTGACGACTATTCTGATTTGTGCAGTGTGGGTGTCAATAATATTTCGGCGGCGGAGTTGCAATTGCAGTTGGAATCGGCGTATCCGCCTTTTCTGCTTGATGTACGCGAGCCAGAAGAGTTTGCCCAAAGACATTTGCCAGGAGCCACGCTCCTGCCGCTTGGCACCCTCACCAAAGGTGCGGCGGCCATTCCGCGGCATCATCCGGTAGTGGTGTACTGCCAGAGTGGCCGCCGCAGTGCGCAGGCAGTCGAGCAGCTGCAAACTCAATATGGCTTCACCAATCTGCTTAATCTAGAAGGTGGTATACAGGCCTGGGAACAAGAAGAGAAACTGACCGGCATGGAGGAGGATATCAGCAAGTGAGAGGCACTTTAAGCTGAAATCCTGGCTACTTCTCGCGACAGGTCACTTGTTTTATCATTTACTCATCAGAAGCTTGCCTCACGCTCATGACGACTGCGCAAGACCAGAACAAGCAAACTGCCATTGCCTTCTACGAGTTGATGTTCAATGATTGCCAGCCCGCCGAAGCCATCCGTCGCTACGCTGGGGCCGACTACATCCAGCACAATCCGCACGTGGCCGATGGCAAGCAGGGCTTTATTGATTACTTCGAGCGGATGCAGCGTGATTATCCCGGCAAGCGCGTGGAAGTGAAACGCGCGTTTGCTGAGGGCAGCCACGTAATACTCCACTGCTTTCAACATTGGCCCAACGACCATGACTATGCGGGCATCGACATCTTTCGCTTCGATGACAACGGCAAAATAGTGGAGCATTGGGACGTACTGCAAGTGGTACCCGCCGAGTCGAAGAACGGCAACCCAATGTTTTAGAACTACCGGCTTAACACGCTTTGAATGTGCTGCTGGTAAATAAGGTTTGCCGTCAAGCCGTTGTGCCCAGTGCCGGGCAGGGTAATGAACTCATCTTGCGGCTTGAGTAGTTCTTTCAGCTTGAGCGTTGCTTGATAGTCGATAACTTCATCTTGGTCGCCGTGAAAGATAACGATGGGAGCCGTGACGCGTGGCAGGGCCTCGTCGGTGCGCAACGGGTAGCGGACCACCAAGCTAGGCACCCACGGATAGTGCTGGCGGGCCACAGCTCGCATACTCAAGTAAGGCGCCTGCAACACCAGCAGCTTCGGCTGATGTTGGGCGGCTAGCCACGCCGCCACACCGGTACCTAATGAGTAGCCGAGCACCACCACGCGGTTTTCGGGATACTGCCTGAGCAATTGTTGGTAAGCCGTTTCGGCGTCTGCCAGCAGTTGGCTTTGGCTGTTGATCTGCCCACCACTCTTACCGTAGCCACGATAGTCGAGCAAGAATACGTCGTAGCCGAGGTTGGTGTACACGGGGGCTACATCACCCCAATTGTCCACGGCGCCGGCATTGCCATGCAGGTAGAAGATGAGGCCCTTGCTGGAATCGGCGCGAAAAAGGAGCCCGTGAAGCTGGGTGCCGTCAGCAGCCGGTATCCAACGCTCCTCAAACCGGCCGGGAAAAGAAAATCGATAGTTGGGCGCCAGCTTAGTGGGGAAGAACAACAGGCGTTCCTGCTGAAAATACAGCAGCACGCAAACGGCCACGTACAGCACGAAGGCAAAGCCAAAAACAACCAGTAGAACCTTCATAGCCTATAACAAGGTGGCAAATACTTCAGTGGCCGCCGAACTTACTACGCAGAAGAGCAACCCCTAGCTTCAACTGTGATGCCATGAGTAGTCAAACGCGGTGCTTGCATACGTAGTCAACGCCTTTTAATTAGACGTTAAAATTCACGTCCTAAGCTAGCTGCAGTGCAAGCAGATTACGATATATTTATCCCCAAATACAAACTCTCGTCGACTGTCCAACTACTACTTATTCTTGCCTGATGACTGAATCCGAATCCACTGCCCGGCGCCTGCATTTTGGTGAGGGCTTCATTAGTGGTTACATCTCTATTTTCTTGGGCATCCTGGCCCTTTTCGCGGTGCTGTGCTTTCACTTCCCGGAGTATTTCACTACTCCGGAGTTTCGCGAGGTGTACACTGGCGAGATGATGAAGACGCTACTTATAGGGGGCATTATCGCGGCGTTTTTCTTTGCTACGCTTAGCTTCCTGTTGAGTAAACGGAAGAAGCTGGCCGTGCTGGGCATCATCTTTTCGGTGTTGGCCATTGCGGCGGGTGGCTTCGAAGTGCAGGCTCGCTCGGTGCAAAAAACGGTATGGCACATCGGGCTCGACTGGCTGGTACTGGACCTGCTCATTCTAGCCGTCATCTTCGTGCCCATCGAGATGGTGTTTCCGAAGAACCGGCAGCAGCCTCGGTTTCACGCCGAGTGGCGCACCGATTTGATGTATTTCGCCATCAGCCACTTGTTCGTACAGTTCTTTGGCGTTATTACGCAGGCGCCAGCCAAACTGCTTTTCGGCTGGATGGGCTTGGCGCCTTTCCAGCACTGGGTGCAAAATCTCCCCTTCGTGATAGAGTTTCTGCTGGCGCTGCTGGTCACCGACTTGTTTCAGTACGCTGCGCATCGGCTGTTCCATAGCCACGTGTACCTGTGGCGCTTCCATTCGGTGCACCATTCCACGCAGGCTATGGACTGGCTGGCCGGGTCACGAACGCACTTCGTGGACATCTTCGTGACGCGCTCCATTTCGTTTATTCCGCTCTATGTGTGCGGCTTTTCCGAAATTACGTTCAACGTTTACATCCTTTTTGTTTCCATTCACGCGGTGCTCATCCACGCCAATACGAGTATCAACTTTGGGTACCTGAAGTACCTGCTCGTGACGCCGCAATTTCACCACTGGCACCATTGCGAAGATCCAGCCCACTATGGCAAGAATTTCGCCATTCACTTTCCTTTTATTGACAAACTGTTCGGCACTTACTACCTGCCCGGCAACGTGTGGCCCGAAAGCACCGGCGTACGCGAAGGTTCCTACCCCAAAGGCTACTTCAAGCAATTAGTCTATCCCTTCACGAAAAGCCCTTTCGATGACAACTTGCACATGAACGACCAAAGCAGCCGGTAAAGCTTATTTGTTGATCCTGGCCACCCATAAAAGAGCGAGGCCCAAACCAAAGTGGTTCGGGCCTCGCTCTTTTTGTGTTGAGTCTCTTTGGCAGCCGAGGTTTCCTATGCACTAAGGTAAGTGTCCCAGCTCCAAATACTTGCTCCGCAAGTGCGCGGAACGGATTTCCACGCTACTTTCGAGAAACGCTAACTGGAGCTACCACAGGCAGTTTAAATCGAACAGGTTAGTTGAGTACCGCCGAAGATGCTTTGATGACCTGCCGGGCTTGGGCTAGGTTGGTGTCGCGGCTGTTCACGGCCAGGTAAATAAACATGGACGCGTCGCTTGAGAGGCGCAGTAGGTGCAACTGATCGGTGAGGGTAAGCAGAACGTCCTGCAAGGTTTGATTCAGCTTCAGGGCCTGAATAGCTTTCAGCTTAGACTTCACCACTTCCGTGTTGTAGGCCGCCGCCGTTTCAACGTCAAAGTCGGCGACGTTGGCGTGCGAGGCCAGCGGCATGCCTGTTTCAGTGTCGATGACGGCTACTACTAGCAGCGTGGGCAATGCAGCCAGAATATCTTGGACAGCTTGTTTGGGAGACATGATGAAATGAGGAGAGAGAAATGAGAGAGAATCAAAAAATCAACCCCGACCTACAACGCAATACTTTGGTCACGCAGCACGGACCGCACGAGAGCCAAAGACACATCGGGCAGTCGCGCAACAATGCCCCAGTGCCAGTTGGCTTGCTGACACATACAGGTGAAGTGCAGTTGTTGCTCAAACAAGTAGGTAGCTTCGCGCAGCAGCGAAGCCGACCCAGCAATTGGTCCTACTGCTTGTGGTGGCCGCTGGTAGAGGCGGGCGTGTTCCTGCGCTAGTAAGTCGGGGTTGAGAGATGCGGCCGTGGTGTAAAAACCAAGTACTTGAGCAGTTCTATTGTCGGCCAAATAGAGCAACTGCAAGTCTGGAAGTTGGGCCAACACGGCCATCAGGGCGCTGGTAAGCTTGACGGCCTCGGGTCCATTAGTCCGAACAGTGAGCTTACGAGTGGGCACCCGATTAAAAAAAGGTATCCGCATGAGTGAAATTGATCCGTCGGGCGTCGTGACCAAGTAGGGTGACGATGCCGACAGGCGGCGCATCCGTGTTAGAAGTGCGAAAGACAGGGGTGAAATCGGGCCATTAAAGGGGCACCTGTGCTAATTGGTTGCCAGCAGCATTTAGGCTGTCGTTGCCTGCAGCAGTGCCTCTGGTGTTATCCTGTTTTTCGCGGATTCGATGAGTTGATAAACTGATACCGACTGACGCTTACACTACCGGCGCGCAATCATTCGCTGCCACCACCGCTGTAGTTTGGAAGAAGCAACTTGCTGCTTATCAACCGGCACCAACGTGAGGGATACTTCCCCGGCCTTATTCAGATTCAATTCCTCTTCCTGGTAGCCCGCATAAGCGTATTGCAGCCGTGCTGCCCGCCCTTGCGGCATGCGCATCTGATAAATTCCTTCTGAATTAGTACTAACGCCTTGCCCAGTAGCCTTGTCCAAAACCGTAGCGCCTACTAGCGGTTTACCCTCCTCGTCAAGAATACGCCCACTAACGGTATACGTGGCGTAAGTGAGATTACTAGCAGCCAAGTCGGCGGCATCGCTGGCTGTTCCCTCCGCCGTAGTAGGCAGGTTAACGGAGAAATTTGGCGTCCCCTTGTGCGGCAGGCTAGTGGCTGCCAGTACTACCCCACTCACTAGCACTCCTCCAATCGCAACAGTTGCCGCTTTCTGCCGAATTCGCTTCGCTTGCCCCTGGATCAGTTCAAACTGGCGCTGAACCCACCCATTCGGCTGTACATGATCCCCAGCTTGGCGTAGCTGGTGGTATCGTTCCAGAGTAGCATCTCCTACAGCCGGACGATGGCGCAAATACGCGTCTACTTCGATAGCGCGCTGGTCAGACAGGTCACCGCGAAGGTAGGCATCGCGATAAGCAGGGAGTAATTCGCCTGTCTGAGGATGAAATGGAGTAGCAGTGAGTTTCAAAGTAGAGAGGTTTAAGGTGGTAATACATTTTCTTGAGAAGGCGGCGATTTCGGATACTAAAGTAATACTATCGATGTCGAAACCAAACATTTTTATGTTTATTTTTTTGTATCGTCCTAAGATCATCAAAAAGTAGGCGCCCCGTACTCCGCATTGGTCAAGCAGAATAATAGACTAAGTCTTGAAGTCTGTTGACGTCGAGCTGGACTTGTAGGTAGAATGATCCATAGCCTCCCGCTTATTTTAATATATTTAATCTACAATTGAGAAAATTCCTCAAAAAACCTCTCATAATTAGAATATTGTGAGCTTATGACTTCACTACTTGCGCGGTTTAACTCCTTCTGCTTTATGCTTAAACAAAACTTAGTTGAAGCAATATTGCTTGCACTTTTCACTGCTTGCATCAATAATCCCCCTAACGAAAAGTCAATCCCAGGATGTAATAAGCTTCGTATGTGTTTATAACTTTTTACTGTTTCGCTTTAAGCTGTACAAGTAGCAGTGTGTAGAGAACTTATCAATCGCTTTCTCCAGCACTAGTATTGCTTTACATTGCGATACTGTTTCTGCCGCTCCTCTTTAACCCTACACACCGTCCATGAACGCTTCCTTACGCATAGAACTTAACGAGCACTTATATGCGAAGAACCCTACTGATTCAGAGATTGGCAGGCGATTACTCCTGGAGGGAGCCCGCCTCATCGACGAAATTGGTTTTGAGCACTTCACCTTCAAGAAGCTCGCTACGCGCATGGGGTCCTCAGAGGCTACTCTATACCGTTACTTTCTCAACAAGCATCATCTGCTCAATTATTTGGTTTCCTGGTATTGGGCCTGGATGCGTTTTCAAATCGAGTTTGTGGTTTCCCATGCCAATGATCCGAAAGAGAAAATCCACCTAATTTTAAAAGTACTCGCAGGCGAGGACAGGAGTACGCCTGCCTTAACAGAACTCGACGACGCAGCGCTAGCTCGCATTGTAATTCGAGAAGGCTCCAAGTCTTATTTGACCCACGAAGTAGACGAGGACAACAAAGCCGGCTTTTTTCAGGAATACAAAAAGCTCGCGCGGCGTATTGCTTTGGTAATACAGGAGTTGAATCCTACTTATCCTTACCCGCTCACGTTGGTGAGCACTATACTGGAAACGGCTCGCAAGCAGATGTTTTTTGCTGAACACTTACCATCACTCACGGAAGCCAGCGGATCAGACAACTCTCCTAAGAAAATACGTGAGTTCCTAGAGCACACTGTTTTTAGCTCCATTAGCAATCCTGTAACGGACGCTGTGAAGTAGCCGAAATCACTTCCTTGCAGAAGGAGGTGTAGGTGTCTGCTTTGCGTCTGGCAACCTTCTGGCGCAGTTTTTAGCCCCCAATCGTCGACATCGACTCGAAATTAAGTTGATGCACAGGACGACGCTGTTCCGCTTCAAAGCCGTTGGCAGCTCGGTGGCGAAAAGCGTTTTTTAATGCTTCTGCCACTTCCGCGTCGGAAGCGCCACCGCGTAAGAGGGCGCGGACGTCGAGTACGCCTTGATCGTAGAGGCAGGTTTTGAGGCCGCCTTCAGCCGTGAGACGAATTCGGTTGCAGCTGCCGCAAAAGGTGCGCGAATATGCCGCAATAATGCCTAGTCGGCCTTGGTGGCCCGCAACAGTGTATTCGGAAGCCGTAGCGCCGGCGGACGTAGCTACCGGTATTAGGCTGCCCAGATGCTGTTCCAAGTGCTGCCGGATACGGGTATAGTTCCAGGGCAACGTAGCAGGCGTGGCCACGTGGCTGCCGCCGTTGAAAGGCATCTCCTCAATGAAGCGCACTTCCACAGGCAATTCCCGAGTTAGTTCAGCCAGGGGCAGAATGTCTTCCGTGTTCTGCCCATCCATCACCACGGCATTAATTTTCACCTGAATTCTGGCGGCCAGCAGCGCGTAGAATGTGTCCAGCACGCGCGGCAGCTCGTCGCGGCGGGTGATGCGCGTGAACCGGGCCCGATCCAGCGTATCGAGGCTAAGATTGACGGCCCGCACGCCCATGCGGACCAACTCCGGCACGTGCGGAGCAGTAAGCACACCGTTGGTGGTGAGACTGAGGTCAGTAAGGCCAGGGATGGCGGCGAGGCGAGTCATGAAGGGCACTAGGTCGCGACGCACGAATGGCTCGCCGCCGGTAAGGCGCACCTTGCGGACGCCCAGGCTTACAAGTAAAGCTACCAGGCGCTCCATTTCTTCGTAGGTGAGCAGTTGCTGCTTGGGCATGTACTGAATACCTTCCTCGGGCATGCAGTAGAAGCAACGTAGGTTGCAGCGGTCCGTCACGGCTAGCCGTAGGTATTCCAACGGGCGGCCGTGGTTGTCGAACAGAACAGACGGAGCGGCAGTAGCCATAGTAAGGAGAAGAAAACAGAGACCCAAGCCAAATGATGCCAGGCAAAACGTAACACCAGCATTGTTGTTTGGGTTTGCTATACGTAATGTTGATGAATTATTTCGATAACCAATGAACCTGAAAGTCGCTCTGTTTGGCATCGCCAAAGAAATAGTGGGCCAACCTGAACTGGTCCTGACGGCCCCCGAAGGCCAGCCCGTGCAAGATTTGCTGGAACAGCTGCGCATCCAGTATCCGGCTCTGCGCCAACTCAGCAGCCTCGCCGTGGCCGTAAACAACGAGTACGCCGAAGATTCGCAAACCTTGCGTGAGCAAGACGAAATAGCGCTAATTCCGCCGGTTTCGGGGGGGTAACATTTGCTTGATAAGCGGCCGAACGAAGGAGTCAGCTTGGCGTTATCCTCTTCGTTGCTCCTGCTTCACTCTGATTGATTCGACGATGGTCATTGAACTCACCGACCAGCCTATTGATGTTGCGGCCGCTCTTGAAGCGGTGCAGGCCGATGGAGCCGGGGCCGTTAATACGTTTATTGGTACAGTCCGCAACCAAAGCACTGGCCGCCGCGTCGTCCGCCTTGAGTACGAAGCCTACGACAGTATGGCGCTGCACCAGTTGCGCAAAGTGGCGGAGCAGGCCCGCGAAAAGTGGCCCATGCTGCAAAAAGTAGCCGTCATCCACCGCAAAGGCACTCTGTATATCGGCGACGTAGCCGTAGTAGTGGCAGTCTCCACACCGCACCGCGCGGAGAGCTTCGCCGCCTGCCAGTACATCATCGACACGCTGAAGCAGGTGGTGACTATTTGGAAAAAAGAGTTTTACGAGGATGGGGACGTGTGGGTGGCGGCGCACCCGTAGGCTTCACCCACTAGCCCCGCAAATGCTTGATGCGCATTATCCCGTGGAGAGAAGACTAGACTTAGTTTTTAGGTTTATTTCTTTTTCGAGCTTCAAGTGAGAAGTTGGTTTGGTTCTTAACCTTCAGTGGCTAAGTCTTGGCGGGCGGCTTCGTATTCTTCACGGGTGTTTACGTTGCGTAGCTCTTCGGGAGCAGGGGCGGGCAGCAACGCGATGTCGGAGTTGATGAGGGCTTTGCGCGGGCAGGAGTAGCCGAGGCTCAGGAAGCGTAGCAGGGTGCCGTAGCTGCTGGGCTCCCAGATAGTGATGAGTGGCTCGGGCCACTCGTTTTCGGGACTTTGGAAGGCCGTGGCCATCCGGCCCGCGTGGCGGTGTTCCACCAAATGCTGCAAGGTGGTTTCCGATAAGAAAGGCAGGTCGCAGGCCACCACCAGCCAGGCGGCGTTGGGGTCGTGGCGAAACGCGGAAAGCAGGCCGCTCATTGGGCCTAAGTCTAGAAATTGGTCGGGCAGAGGTATTAGGCCAGCGGCTTGCAGCTCCGCAGCTTGGTCGGCACGGCACGACACGAATACATCATCGCAAAAAGAACCCAACAAGGCGGCCGCGTAGGCCCGCTGCTCCTGACCGTGGTGGTAGCTCAAGCGGCCTTTGTCTCGGCCCATGCGCTGGCTCTGGCCACCTGCTAATACCAGACCGCGCAGGCGGGGCTTTGCTGTCAGCCATTCCTGCCGCACGGCGGCAGCAATAGCGGCCGTGTCGTGGAGGGGTAGCATGGGCAGGTTTGGTGGTAGGTGTTCCCGCAGATAACTGGGTAGTTCGGTAACGCCTTCGGGCAGCAGAATTAGGCGTACATCAGTGAGGCGGTTCAGTTTCTTTTGTAGGGGCTTAGCGGGATCGAGGATGATGAGCTGGCGGCGGGCTCGGAAGTGGTTGCCATTCACCAGCACCAAGCCCTGGTGTTGCAGCCATTCTTGCTGCGCAAACTTGTCTTGCTCGCGGCGTACGTCTAAGCGACGGAAGGTGATTTTGTCGGTTAGCTCGGCGCTAGCACCAGCTTGCAGAATGGCGTCCTGCCCGCCCGCCCCGCCTTGGGCCGCTTCGTCGCCGGCTGCGTGGTCAGCATCTACATAAGCTACCCGTAGCCCCGGCGCCAAGTGCGGCAGCAGGCGGGTTACTAGCTCTTTGATACGGCCGCACGGCGCACCTAGAATAGCCAGCTCGTGGCGGTTGAATTCGCCTAGATCAGGACGGGCCAGCTGGGCGTGTTTACGGTGCGGGGCATTAGGGTCAGTCGGCATGATGAAAGTCTTGTTTGCCGCCGGTTTTATTCAGCAGACGCGTTTCCTGGATGACAATGTTATGCGACAAAGCCTTGCACATGTCGTAGATGGTCAGGGCGGCCACTGAGGCCCCCGTCAGCGCCTCCATTTCGACACCGGTTTTGCCCGTTACGCTGGCTGTGCACTCAATCACCACTGCATCGGGTAATTGCACTTCGATGCGCACTTGGCAGTCGTCGAGCCCCAGAGGGTGGCAGAGCGGAATGAGCTCCGACGTGCGCTTGGCACCCATGATGCCGGCCAGAATGGCGGTTTGAAACACGGGGCCTTTGCGAGTTGGCAGGTCACCGGCTTGCACTAAGGCTAAGATTTCGGCTCCGAGCACTACGCGGCTACGAGCCCGCGCCACGCGCCGGGTGGCAGTTTTAGCGCCCACATCAACCATAGCAGGCTGGCCAGAGGCATCGAGGTGAGTGAGTTTGGAAGAATCAGACATGGGCGGAAAGTGGGGCGTAAGCTTACGCTGGCACCGTCAGGTGGCGGATGGATAACGTAAGTGTTGGCGAGCAGGGCTGTATTCAACCAACTACGAGCATCTTCGGTTAATGACGCAAGCTACGGCAGTCTGTGGGTTGATGCAGGCTAGCAGTATATCTCACCCGCGCTTATTACGAGGCTGACTCAAGATGAACCATCGGAACAGGCGCGAAGTAGAGCTCAGCATAGCAGCTTGTGCCAACTCGACTGCGGCTTTGGTTTAAAGCTTACGCTACATTCGCCTCCATGCTCACCGTTGAAGAAGCCACCCGCCACGTCGCGGCCACTGTCCGTTTGCTGCCGGCGGAGTTCGTAGGATTGCCATTGGCGGCCGGCCGCATCCTGCGCGAAGACCTGCGCGCCGACCGAGACTTTCCACCGTTCAATAGAGTGGCAATGGATGGTATTGCCCTAGCTTTCGCAGCTATTGAAACCGGCCAAACTGAATTTCTGGTGGAACGCACGCAGTTTGCCGGCCAGGCCCCACAACCGCTTCAGAGCCCGTACGCAGCCATCGAGATAATGACCGGCGCCGCCCTCCCTGAAGGCGCCGATACCGTGATCCGCTACGAAGACGTGAGCTTCCGTACCGATACGGCCACCGGCCAGCGCACTGCCGTAGTGCAGACACTGCCGCCGCGCGCCGGCCACAACATCCATCCTCAAGCAGCCGACCGAAGCCAAGGCGACTTGCTGCTACCCACGGGCACCCGACTAAGCCCGGCTGCGCTAGCGGCAGCGGCCACTGTTGGCGCCGTTACAGTGGCCGTGACGCGCCGGCCGCGGGTAGCAGTGGTGAGTACCGGCGATGAGCTAGTTCCTATCACGGCCGTACCGCTGCCCTACCAAATTCGGCGTTCCAATGGCCTGATGCTACAAGCCGCTGCGGAAACCACCGGGGCTCTCACCGAAATCTTCCACTTCGATGATGACCCCGCAGCACTGCGCCGAGGTCTGCCAGCATTGCTAGATGAATTTGATGCGGTGGTGCTAAGCGGGGGCGTGTCGAAAGGTAAGGCCGATTTTCTGCCGGAAATACTGCGCGAACTAGGCGTGGAGCAGCTGTTTCACGAAGTGCGGCAGCGGCCGGGCAAGCCGTTTTGGTTTGGGCAGCACCCAGAAGGCGCGGTGGTATTTGCGCTGCCTGGCAATCCGGTTTCCACGCTCGTAAATTTTTACCGCTACGTTCGTCCTTGGCTGTTCGCCGTGCAGCAGCCTACTTCCGCTACGGTTACTGGCACAGCCGGCGGGCCCATTCCGGCTATATTGGCCCAGGACATAACGTTTCGGCCCTCAGTAACGCACTTCTTGCTGGTGAGTTTGGAACACGGGTCTGATGGGCGCTTGCTAGCTTACCAGGAGCGGGCCGGCGGCTCCGGCGACCAAGCTAGTTTGCTCACTGCTGATGCATTTCTGGAGCTACCGGCCGAAACAGAGTTTTTCCCAGCTGGTACCGTGCTGCCCGCGTGGAGGTTTAAGTGAAATCTGAGACATAAGACAGTGGGACATGAGAAGTGAGACAGACGTAGATTGCTCATGACTCGACGAATAAGAATACAGGTTACTTAAGTACAAGTGAATCCAAATGAACTTGTCCGCAAAGATTTAACGGCCAAGCATCTGTCTCACTTCTCATGTCCCACTGTCTTATGTCTCGATATCTACCCTTCAAAATCAAACCCGCACTGAAAACAGTGGCACTGCGGTTTTTCCGGGGCCAGAAGCCACAGACGTAGGCGCGTGAGCAAAGTATCGGTGGATTTTGGCTGCTGCTGGCACACTACGTCGGTATGATGGCAGCGTGGGCATCGAACGGTGTCGGTGGTGCCGTCGGGTTCCTCATCCGTGGCTAAAGCGTGCATGGTGGTATGGCTGGCATGCAGCAATTCCTGCGCTGCTGCTAAATCCTGCTGGCGCACGTGCAGCCGTACGCCGCCCGAAATAGGCCCGTACGGACGGTTTTCGTTGCTGAGGAAGCAAGGAATGTCCGCCGCATCCAGCTGATTTTTGGCCAGATGCGCCGAAATGATGTTGGCGAAAGAGGCTAGCAGCACAATGGGAGTATTGGCAGACTCGTCGGACATGAAGTGGAGTGTTTCAGGCAAAACAAAAGAAGCACCTTGTTGGGTGCTTCTTTCATTCTGGGAGCTGTTTTTTCTTCACTCAACTTATTTAAAGAGTGCCAAGGCTTTTATGAAGGTTTGCGACACGCCCCAAACCAGAGGAATGCCCACGAACAACCACGCAACTACCAGGGCCCCAGTGGAGCTCGGTGCGGCTTGTGCATCGGAGTATGCAGCTTTCTGTTCCATGCTAAAAATTGGAAATGAATGTAGGTGAAGTATGCTTAGGCAGTGGCTTTCTGAGCAGCCTCTTTCTCGAAATACTGCTCAGCCACGGGCCGAACCAAGAAGTTGGCAATCAGCCCGACTACCAACAAGCCCGCCATGGTGTAGAATACCGACTGATAGGCAGCAGCTCCCGCTTGTCCGTTGGCTTTGGCACTGGCATGTAAATAGTTAACAATGACGGGCCCCAGCACCCCAGCCGTACTCCAGGCGGTAAGCAGCCGGCCGTGGATGGCGCCCACTTGCAACTTGCCAAACAAGTCCGATAGATAGGCCGGAATAGTGGCAAAACCGCCACCGTACATACTCAAAATCACGCACGACACTACCACAAACAACGTGAGCTGCGCCCCAGCGCCAAGTGTGGGTACTAGCGCATACAGTACGATGCCCAGCCCGAAGTAAATGGCGTAGGTGGTTTTGCGACCTAGCTTATCGGAGGCCGACGACCAAAAGAAGCGCCCAAGCAGGTTGAACAAGCTGAGCAGCCCGACAAAGCCCGCCGCCGCCGCGGCCGTTACGCCTCGCCCGGCACCCAGGGCATTATCGGAGAAGGTTTCCTGAATAAGCGGTGAAGCCGTTTCGAGTACCCCGATGCCGGCCGTTACATTCATGCACAGCACGACCCACAGCAGCCAGAACTGCGGTGTTTTGATGGCGTTGTCAGCCGTCACGTTGCCGGTTGTGATGAGGGCGTTGTGTTCGTTGGAAGGCGTGTAGCCGGCAGGTTTCCAGTCGTCGGCGGGTACTCGGATGGTCCAGACGCCGAACTGCATGAAGAGCAGGTAAATCAAGCCCATGACGAGAAAGGTGGGGGCTACGCCCTGCGGCGCCGAATCCTTGAAACGATCCATGAGGGCCACGGCCAGTGGTGAGCCAATCATGGCGCCGCCACCAAACCCCATGATAGCCATGCCCGTAGCCACGCCGCGGCGGTCTGGGAACCACTTAATGAGCGTGCTTACTGGCGAAATGTACCCTATTCCGAGCCCAATACCGCCCACGAAACCGTAGCCGAAATACACCAGCCAGATACTGTGCAGGTGCACGCCCAGCGCGGCAATAAAAAAGCCCCCGCCAAAGCAGAGCGCCGACGCCAGCATGGCCTTACGCGGCCCGACTCGTTCCAACCATTTTCCAAAAATAGCGGCCGAGAGCCCCAGCAGCACAATGGCAATGGAGAAGATAACGCCTAGCTGGCCTGCTGTCCAATCGGTGGGAGCTGGCGCGTCGGGGTTGCCGCTGATGAGGGAGCCGAGCGGTTTTTTGAACACGCTAAACGCATACGCCTGCCCAATGGCCAAGTGAATAGCTAAGGCCGCCGGCGGCACTAACCAACGATTGTAGCCCGGTCCAGCTACGGTGCGGCTACGGTCTAGTAGAGATGTTTCTGCCATTGCGAATCGGTGGGTTTTGGTGAGAAAAACGGCTACGACTTCGTCAGCCTAACTGTTGAGTTAGCCTGAAAGTGAGGAAGATATCCGCTTTGTACGCCGATTAGTGCAAAAAGCCCAAGTATTTTTTGCTAAGCAGCTATAGCTATAGCAAGCGCAGCTAATATTTGCCTGGTAAAACTCTATAGCTATCTGCTGTTTGTATGCCGCTTATTGTTCAGCTGGGCGCTTGCCAATCCAGCCGCGTACTCCCTTTGCACGACTAGCTTTCAGAAAGTCCCTAATGCCCAGCGTCATGCCCTGAGCCATTCGGCGCTGGAAGATAGGGTCAGTTAGGCGCTTTTCGTCCTCGGGATTGGAGATAAAAGCAGTTTCCACTAAGGCGTTGGGATATTCAGTTGGCCCATTGAGACCGAAGTTGAAATTGCCGACCAGGCCCCAACCCGCCAGTCCGGTAGCTTGCATACGCCCGTACAGCGCCGTAGCCAGGGGCCGAAATGCCACGTAGCGGTAAAACGAACTGGTGCCTTGCGTAGCAGCGCTGCCCGTGGAGTTGACGTGGATACTGACCAACAACGCCGGCCGCCGCTGGCGCAGTAGCAACACCCGCTCACTGATATCAAGCGAAACGTCCGTTTCACGGGTCATGAGTACGCGGGCACCTCGGCGCTCCAACTCCTGCCGCAGCTGCTGGGCAATGGCGAGGGTAAGGTCTTTTTCGCGGGCACCGCTGGCTCCGGTGGCTCCTACATTGGTACCGCCATGGCCGGCATCAATAGCTATCAGCAACCCCCGCAAGCGTAGCCGGCTGGGCGGGCGCGCCACTTGTACAACCAACGTATTCTTCTCGTAGCGAATATGATAGCCCCAACTTTGGCGGTGGCGTAACGGCAGCACCATTCGGAATACGTCGGGTTGCGGCTGCTCGTAGTAGATGGTGCCTACTTCACGCAGGCCGTTGCGTTGCGTTATCCAATTAGAGTTGGAAGTGGCCCCGAACACGTCTATTACTAGGCGCGTGGGATTTTGCAGCAGTTGGGAGCGGTAGGGCAGGCGTTGGGTGAGCGGCAGGCGCACGTAGTCGTAGAGCGAATCGCCTTGGGCGCTCCAGGAGCCGGTGAGCGAGGCAGGCACAAAGCCGCCGGGTAGCAACAGACGTATCACTTCCTGCGGTACCCAGGCGTATTGTCCTTCGGCCAGCCGCACGCGGTATTGCTCGCCCACGCGGCCCACAAGGTGCAGCATCACTAAAGAATCGAGGTAGCCCATCTTGGCCCCACCCAGTCGGTCTTCGCCCAAGCCGTAGTTCAGATAAGCCAGTGCGTTTTTCGTGACGGCCAACTGCGGCTGGTTGGGGTTGAGCACGCGCACAGGGAAAGCCGTTTGCAGAGAATCGTGGCGGCCGTCGGGGAGGCGCAGGTGCAACCAGAGCGGCGCACCAGCCCGACCGGCCAGCGTATCGTTGGGCTGAACGTAATAAGTGCCTTGGTAAACGCCAACAGTGCCGCCAGCCTGGGCGGCGGGTAGCTCTACCAATGGCTGGCCGTTCAAAAACGAGGCTTGCCCGCTGGGCTCCCCTACCAGGCGCACTTGCAGCGCATCGCCGGGGCTCAGCCACAGCTCTCCAGCTGGCAGCGTTTCCGCTTTTTGAATGAGTTGCTGCGCCTGGGTGGCGGGCATCAACAGCCAGCTACACAATAGCCACCACCACTTGCTACATAAGGTATTCCCCTTCATCACCAGAGTAAAAGAAAGCCCCGCACGAATGCGGGGCAATAAGACAAGACCTCGACAAGACGTTGCGACTTGGCTATTTTGTTTTTACCGCGTCGCCGAGGTCTTTTACGTCCCGGCCGGTTTCGAGGGCGGTGAACTCGGTTTGCAGGGCCCGAATGTGCAGCTCGTCACGGCCTTTGATGTCGAGGCGGATGGCCCGAAACTGCGCATTGAGGCGGCGGCTGAGGGCGGTAGCATAATCCCAATCGCGCTGGGTCCATGTCTTACGATGTGCTCGCACCTGCTGCATAAACTGCACAAAAGCCGGCTCGATGGTGGTAGGCGTCAGCTGCTCGATGGAGGCGTAACTGCCCAGCAATTCTTGAGCGAAAGAGGTAGTAGCAGCTTCATCGAGCGGTTGGCGGCTGCGGGCCCGGGAAGCCGAATCGAAGCGGGCGGCGCGGCGGCCGGCTACGCGCAACTTCGCGGCGGCGCGGTCGGCGGCGGTATCGAGCTTACGAGCTTCTTCGCGCACTGCTTCCTGCCGCTCACGAGGAGTGGTATCGCAGGCGGTAAGCAATACGGCTGCCACGGCCGTAGCCGTCAGCAAACGGAAAGTAGAGAAGAGTTTCATGGTCCCAATGTACGCAAGCACAGCCGTCTAGGGTTAGACAGCTAGAGTGCGCACAACGGAATCAGCGCGGTGCTTGTAGCAATCGAAACGTGAAGGGCAACTCATACACCACGGATACTGGGTGGCCGCCGAGGCGCGCCGGAATCCAGAGCGGCGGAATGATACGACAGAGGCGCATGGCTTCTTCGTCGCAGCCGCCCCCAATGCCGAGCAGCACTTTATGGTTGGAGGCGCGGCCCAGCGTGTCGATGGCAAAAGCAATGACGACCCGGCCCTGAATGTTCTTGTTCTGAGCTTGTTCGGGGTAGTTGAGCTTGGCCATGTAGGCCGCTAAGGCGGCCTCGCCCCCAATAAAAAGTGGCGGCTGCTCCACTCTGGTGCGCGTCCATTGGCCGGGGCTTACTTCGGTATCGTACGGAATATCTTCAATGGGCCGGTAAAAGAGCAGCTTATTTTCGGTGTGGTCGTAGCGCTGCACCAATACTTGCCGGCCGTCGCGGGTGAGACTGAAGTACTCCCACACGCCAATTTTTTTACCTTTTTCCATCTCGCCACTTTCCAGGTCGCTTTTGCGAGGGCGTTGCGCCTGAACGGACGAACAGAGCAATAAAAGCAGGACGCATAACGCCGCTACTGGGTAAATTTTTTTCATAGAATGGGCGGGGGGTGGGAATGGGGACGGGCGGGGAACGGCAAGTCAGCCGTTAGAGCAAAGAAAAATATTAGTTAAGCACAAACTTCTCACATACCTCTTCTCTACCTGTCAGCTTGTGCTTTATGGCTCAAAACGCCTTTAAGTGGCTTCGAGAGCTAATAAATGGCTCGCCAACGTGTTTCTTGGCAAAGATTTGGACTTCGGAAGATATAACTATAATAACAAACTAACAAACGCTTTGCGGTTCAGCTCTCGTGACCATCCAGCCGGTCTTGCAGGTCGCGGAGTTGAGCTTGCAAACCGGGCCAGCGCGGACACAGCTTTTCCAGCCGCCGCAGCACCCGCAGGCTGCCCGCGTTGTCGCCGAGCATGCGCAACATAGTGGCCCAGCCCGACAGCGCTCCGAAATGGCGCGGCTCCCGGCGTAGCGTTTCCTGAATGTCGAGCAGCGAGGCGCGGTACTCGCCGCGCAGATAATACGCTGTAGCGCGCTTGTTCCAGCCTTCGGCGTAAGTGGGCCGCAGTTCAATAAGCGTCGTGAAATCGGCAATAGCCAAGCTGTAGTCTTCCGCCGCCAAGGCGCGCATTCCCGACTCCAAGTACTTATCGAGCAGCTGGTCGCCGGTGGTCAGCCACAGCTGCCAGATGCCGTTTTGCAGCGCTTCTATCTCCGCAGGGGCGCTGGCCTCCCGCAGGCGCACAAATAGGTCGTCGAGGTCCATGAATTCGTTTTTCGTTGTTTGTTTTTGGTTGTTCGGTGGAGTGGCTAGCGTGGGGCATGCTGAACTCAGGTATATAACGAACAACCAAAAACAAACAACCAAAAACTACTCCTTAAAACAGTGCCGCTGCCACGCGCCGGATGCTTTCGGCCTTGCCCATGCTATAGTAGTGCAACACCGGCACGCCGTGCGCCATCAGCTCTTTGCTCTGGTTGATACACCACTCGATGCCGATTTCACGGGCGGCCTCGTTGTTCGGAGCCAGGTGCACGGCGTCGGCTAGCTCCTCCGGGATGTTGAGGTAGAAGGCCCGTGGCAGCATGGTGAGCTGCCCCTTGGTAGTTAGCGGCTTAAGACCGGGAATAATGGGCACGTTAATACCAGCTTCCCGGCAGCGCCGCTCGAAGTTGAAAAACTGCTCGTTGTCGAAGAACATCTGGGTTACGATGTACTCGGCGCCACGGTCTACTTTGTGCTTGAGGTAGCGCAAGTCGGCGCCGTAGTTCGGCGACTCAAAGTGCTTCTCGGGGTAGCCAGCCGTACCAATGCAGAAATTGGTGGCCCAAGTATCATCCTGCTCCTCGTCCAGGTATTCGCCCTTGTTGAGATTGGCCACTTGCCCAATGAGGTCGGCCGCGTAGGCGTGGCCGTCAGGGTCGGGCTTGAAGTGGCCTTCCGACTTGATAGGGTCGCCGCGCAGAGCCAGCACGTTGTCGATGCC
The DNA here is from genome assembly GCF_057808495.1 of Hymenobacter sp. M1-2. Taxonomy (NCBI): domain Bacteria; kingdom Pseudomonadati; phylum Bacteroidota; class Cytophagia; order Cytophagales; family Hymenobacteraceae; genus Hymenobacter; species Hymenobacter sp. M1-2. The sequence continues at coordinate 42,693 of NZ_JBTYZO010000032.1, read as the reverse complement.
GAGGAAGTGCAGGTCGATGAGGGCGTTTTCGGTCTCCTCCTTCGAGAAGCCGCCGCAGATGAGGTGAGGCACCGTATCCACGTCGAAACGGTTCTTGATGGCCGCGCAGATACCCACCGTGCCCGGGCGTTTACGCACGGTTTTCTTCTCCAGAAATCCATTAGGATGCTGGCGGTACACATACTCCTCGCGGTGGTAAGTCACGTCAATAAACGGCGGCTTATACTCCATTAGAGGCTCGATGTTCGAGAACAGGTTCTGGATATTCTCGCCCTTTTTCGGTGGCAGTACTTCGAAGGAAAACAGTGTTTTGCCGTTGGCGCGGGTCAGGTGTTCAGTTACTTTCATGAAGGCGGCCCAGGGCTGAAGCCCTGGGCTAGTTAGCGGAAGAATACAGCGCGAAATAGTAGGTGAATACTCTTGCGCTACACAGCCTGGACTTGCGCCCAAGACAACAAATTTACAGTGCCGTTACGGGTACGCTCGTCGGCTCATAGTTAAGATTGGGGGCCAGCCAACGCTCCAGCTCCGGCAGCGGCATGTTTTTGCGCGCGGCTATGTCCTCTACTTGGTCTTTGCCAATGCGGCCGAGGCCAAAGTAGCGCGAATCGGGGTGGGCGTAATAGAGGCCGCTGACCGACGAAGCGGGATACATGGCCAGGTTTTCGGTGAGGTGGATGCCGGTTTTGTTTTCAGCGTCGAGCAGCTCAAACAGCGTGATTTTCTCGGTGTGGTCGGGGCAGCCGGGGTAGCCGGGCGCGGGCCGCACGCCTTTGTACTTCTCCTGAATCAGGTCCTCGTTCGACAGGTTCTCGGCCGGGTCGTAGCCCCAGAACTCTTCCCGTACCCGCTGGTGCAGACGCTCGGCAAAGGCTTCGGCGAGGCGGTCGGCTAGAGCTTTCACCATAATGCTGGAGTAGTCGTCGTGGTCTTTCTCGTACTGGTCCAGCAGCTTCTCAATACCCAAGCCCGCCGTAACGGCAAACCCGCCAATGTAGTCCTGACGGCCGGTTTCGCGCGGGGCCACAAAGTCGGAGAAAGCCAGGTTAGGCACACCCTCGGCCTTTTCGCTTTGCTGGCGCAGAGTGAAAAACTCGGTTTGTACTTCCTGACGGTTGTCGTCTTTAAACACCTGGACGGTGTCGTGGTCTACGGTGTTGGCGGACCAGAAACCCAGCACCGCGCGAGCCGTCAGCAGCTTTTCGTCAATGATCTGCCGGAGCATTTTTTGCGCATCATTGAAGAGCTGGGTGGCAGCTTCGCCTACGTTTTCGTCGGTCAGGATGCGCGGGTAGCGGCCTTTCAACTCCCAGGTCTGGAAGAAGGGTGTCCAGTCGATGTACTCGGCCAGCTCAGCTAAGTCGTAGTCTTCCAGCACTTTGGTTCCGAGGAAGGTAGGCTTCACGATGGGCGTCATTTCCCAATTGGCCTTGAAGCCGTTTTCGCGGGCGGCGTCGATGGGCAGGTAGCTTTTTTCGCGCTGACGACCCGCGTAGTCTTCGCGGAGCTGGCGGTACTCTTCGCGTACGGCGCGGGCGTAGGTTTCCTGGCCCGAGCCTAGCAGGCCGGCGGCCACGCCCACGCTGCGCGAAGCATCATTTACGTGCACAATGGGGCCGGAATAGTTGGGCGCGATTTTCACGGCGGCGTGCAGGCGCGAAGTGGTGGCCCCGCCAATGAGCAGCGGCGTTTTGAGGCCCCGCTTCTCCATTTCCTGCGCCACGTACACCATCTCGTCCAGGCTCGGCGTAATGAGTCCGCTCAGGCCAATAACGTCTACCTGGTGCTTGGCGGCTTCATCCAGAATCCGCTCCAGCGGCACCATCACGCCCAGGTCCACGATATCGAAGTTGTTGCAGGCCAGCACCACGCCCACGATATTCTTACCGATGTCGTGCACGTCGCCTTTCACGGTGGCGAGCAGGATTTTGCCGGCCGTCTGGCGCTCCTGCCCGCGCTTGTCAGCCAGCAGATAGGGCTCCAGGTAGGCCACGGCTTTCTTCATCACGCGCGCCGACTTCACCACTTGCGGCAGGAACATCTTGCCCGCCCCAAACAGGTCGCCCACCACGTTCATGCCGGCCATCAGCGGGCCTTCAATCACCTCCAGCGGCCGGCCCACTTGCTGGCGCACTTCCTCAGTGTCTTCGTCAATAAATTCAGTGATACCCTTCACTAGCGCGTGCTGCAACCTCTCAGCAACGGGCAGACTGCGCCAGGTGTCAGCTACTACTTCAGCTTTGTCTTTTTGCTTTACCGTTTCGGCGAAGTCCACGAGGCGCTCGGTGGCGTCGGGGCGACGGTTGAGCAGCACGTCTTCTACCAGTTCCAGCAGGTCCTGGGGCACTTCGTCGTACACGGCCAGCTGGCTCGGGTTCACGATGCCCATATCCAGTCCGGCCCGGATGGCGTGGTAGAGGAAAGCCGAGTGCATGGCCTCGCGCACCACGTCGTTGCCGCGGTAGGAAAAGCTGATGTTCGAGACGCCGCCGCTGGTGAGGGCGCCGGGCAGGTTTTGCTTGATCCAGCGGACTGCCTCAATGAAGTCCAGCGCATAGTTGCGGTGTTCCTCCATGCCGGTGCCCACGGTCAGGATGTTGGGGTCGAAGATGATGTCCTCGGCCGGGAAACCGACTTCGTTCACCAGGATGTCGTAGCTGCGCTTACAGATTTCGATGCGCTTCTCGAAGGAGTCGGCCTGGCCGTTTTCATCGAAGGCCATGACCACCATAGCGGCGCCGTACGCCCGCACGGTGCGGGCGCGCTCCTTGAACACCTCTTCGCCTTCTTTCAGTGAAATGGAGTTGACGATGCTCTTGCCCTGCACGCACTTGAGGCCGGCTTCCAGCACGCTCCACTTCGAGGAATCAATCATGATCGGCACCCGCGAAATGTCGGGCTCCGAGGCAATGAGGTTGAGGAACGTCGTCATGGCCTGCTCCGAGTCGAGCATGCCTTCGTCCATGTTCACATCAATGACCTGAGCGCCGCCTTCCACCTGGTCGCGGGCTACTTGCAGAGCCTGCTCGTAAGCGCCGGTACGGATAAGCCGCGCAAAAGCGCGGGAGCCGGTCACGTTGCACCGCTCCCCTACGTTCACGAAGAGGCTGTCGGCGGTGATGTTGAATGGCTCCAGACCACTCAGGCGGGTGACCGAGCTAGAAATTAGCTCCCCTCCTTTTTTCGAGGAGGGGTTGGGGGTGGTTGAGTTAGAGCTAAAATCTATTTGGCCAGAGTTGTTCAACGATTGAACCACCCCCAACCCCTCCTTGAAAAAAGGAGGGGAGCTAATTTCTAGCTCTAGTTTTCTAGGCTCGTACTTCTCCGCCAGCCGAGCCAGCTCGGCAATGTGCTGCGGCGTGGTGCCACAACAACCACCCACCACCGTCACCAGGCCTTCCTTGAGGTAGTTTTCTACCACCCCCGCAAATTCCTGCGCCGACTCATCGTAACCGCCGAAGGCATTGGGCAGGCCGGCATTCGGGTAAGCGGAGATATGGACGTCCGCAATGCGGCTCAGCTCCTTGATATAGACTTGCAACTGGTCGGCGCCGAGGGCGCAGTTCAGGCCCACGCTCAGCAGCGGCAGGTGCCGAATGGAATTCCAGAAAGCTTCTACCGTCTGGCCGGAGAGTGTGCGGCCCGAAGCGTCGGTAATGGTACCCGAAATCATGACGGGCACCACGCGGCCACCTTCGTCGAAGAACTTCTGCACCGCAAATAGCGCCGCTTTGGCGTTAAGCGTATCAAAGATGGTTTCGATGAGCAGCGCGTCGGAACCGCCGTCTACCAGGCCACGCACTTGCTCGTGGTAGGCTGTAGCTAGCTCATCAAATGTCACGGCGCGGAAGCCGGGTCGGTTCACATCCGGCGACAAAGAAGCAGTGCGGTTGGTAGGCCCAACGGCGCCAGCCACGAAACGCGGCTTCGCTGGATTCTGCGCAGTAAACTCGTCGGCCACTTCTTTCGCAATGCGCGCCGACTCGTAGTTCAGCTCGTACACAATGTGTTCTAGGCCGTAATCGGCTTGCGCGATGGTGGTACCGCTGAACGTGTTGGTTTCCACCATATCGGCACCGGCCGCGAAATAATCAGCGTGGATACCTTTAATGATGTCGGGCCGCGTGATGCTGAGCAGGTCATTGTTGCCGCGCAGGGGCTTGGGATGATCTGCGAAGCGCGCGCCGCGGAAATCTTCCTCGCTCAACGTGTGGCGCTGAATCATGGTGCCCATGGCGCCGTCGAGAATGAGCAGGCGCTGCTGGAGGATATCGTGTAGCGGAGAGTGGGGCTGGACGGTCGTGGGCATATCGGCTCTAAAAGAAAACGGGCAACGAAAAAGTGCCTATCCAGAAAGAGCCGCGCGAAGCGAGTCCGTACTTATCTTCTTCCGCTGGTGGCGAAATGGGAGTTGGCACCTTGTTTTATTTCAGGTTGCCAAGACGTCGTCGGGCCCAGTCCCTCGGTCTTTCTGGATAAGTAGCAAGGCGAAGATACTGCCCGAACTTCCGGAAAGCAAGAACCCCAACCGTGAAGCCAAGGTCGGGGTTCTTCTGGGCGGTTTAACGCCAGGCTTATAAACATTAATCCTTCTTAACGCAGTTGGGGACAGTTTTGCCCTCTTTCTTCTTGGTACCCTGCTGCTCGTAGCCTTTCCAACATGGTGCCTTTTTCTCTGCCATGATACCTTTTGCTTTATGTGAATGAATACAATAGGGAGATACTAGCAATACGTGCTCAACTATAAGGTGTTCCTATAAAACTTTGCACTTCAACATCTAGCGTGGTTACCTCTATCTTGCTGACGTTGACAATTTATTAGCACTTCTACTCCTAAGCTATAACGTTTGATGAGAGTTCTGTTTTGGTTGTCGGTGGTGCTGGCCTTCGGCTTTGCGGCCTCAGCCCAGGTGCTGCCCGCTACGCCCGGCACCGGTTTAAAAGGCGAGTACTATAATGGCCGCAACTTCGAACGGCTCGCCTTCACGCGCACCGACCCTACCGTCGACTTCAACTGGACCTACACCCCACCCGCACCCGGCCAACCACCCGCTCGCTTTATGGCTCCGGGGCCCGGCTTGGATGGCACCGACTTTTCAGTTCGCTGGACCGGCCACCTGTACGCTCCCATCACGGGCATGTATACCTTTCAGGCCACCACCGACGATGGAATGCGCGTGTGGGTGGGCGGCAAAAGGCTCCTGAACTCCTGGCGAGGGCAACCTGCTACGCAGTATACCATGCAAGTACGGCTGGAAGCGGGCCGCTATTATCCGCTCCGAGTGGAATACTACCAAGTGGAGTACGATACCCGGGCCTTGCTGACTTGGAAGCTCCCGAACTCCACCGAAGAACCCCGGCCTATTCCAAGCGCCCGGCTGTATACCACGCTACCCACATCGGCCAAGCCACTACCGGCGGCCGCTCCAAAGCCTACTGGCGGTACCATTAGCATCGTGCCCGGTCCGCCGGGCAGCCGGCCCGTTACCGCCACCCCCGTACAGCCCAGCGCGGGCGTAACTGTACCCGGCAAGCTCCCCGACGGCATCGGACTTCAAGCCACATACTATGCTAGCTCGGTGCGCGGGCCGGCCGTGCACAGCCGCGTAGAGCCGGTGCTGAACGTAACGTGGCGGGGCAGCGCCCCGGCGCCCGGCGTGCCAAGCCAGGGCTTCTCCGTGCGCTGGACCGGCTACGTGTATGCCCCAGAGTCGGGGCTGTATGTGTTTCATACCGAGTGGGATGACGCCACTGACATTTCCTTCGCGGGGGCCAACGTCTTGAGCATGGAAAAGTATGAGCCGGAGTACTTTGCGCCGCGCAAGCCGCCCATTCCGGTTGATATGGTGCAGAGCCTCACAGCTGGCCACTTTTACCAGATTGACCTCGCCTACAAGAACGTACAGGGCGTATCCCGGGCGGTGCTGTCGTGGGTGCGACCGTCGGCGATGGGCGGACCTACCACGCTGGAGCAGGCGTTTGATGCAGCTAAGCGCCTCGGCCCCACAGTGGTGCCCAAGCAGTATCTGTATCCTGAGCTGCCCCGGCCGCTGCCCGAACCACCGGCTGCGCCAGTAGTTGCTAGCCGCCAGCCGCCCAAGCCCACTGTTGCTGCTAAACTTGCGGCTCCTCGTCCAGCTGCGCCGCGTGTCACGCGCCCAGTTACTCGTCCAGCCGCTCGTCCAGCATTGCCCGCCGGACCTTCGGTTGATACGGTGGTCCTGCCGGATCTGGCCGCTTTGAGCCGGGGCGCGGCGGTTACGCTGCCCAATTTGTACTTCACACAGAGTACGGCCTCACTGCTGCCAACTTCCCGGCCCATGCTCAATGCCTTGGCTCGCCGGCTACGGGAACAGCCGAGCCTGCGCCTGGAAATAGCCGGCCACACCGACAACGTGGGCGAGCCTGCTCTCAACTTGCGCCTTTCCGATCAGCGGGCCCGCGTGGTACGGCAATATTTGGTGCAGCAAGGCATTGATTCCGTGCGACTCACGGCCCGCGGCTACGGCGGCACTCGTCCCGTGGCCGACAACCGAGACCCGCAGCAACGCCCACGCAACCGGCGGGTGGAGGTAGTAGTACAATAGTGAGGCACTTACCTCTCCCCTGGATTACTCTTTTGTTATCGTGGCGAAAGGTGAATGCGCCAGAAGCCCGCTAAAACTCGAATAGCTAGGTTTTGTTTTTAACTGCTGGCATAATTTTTCCTCCCGGCTGCCACGGCGGGTAGGGGTACAGTCCTTATTCTGTATCTTACGGCTCACTGCGCGTTCTTCTGTCGACATCTATTTGATTATCAATCTTGCCGCTCTTCTACCACCGCTTCTCTTATTCTTCGCTGTTTCTGCTCCTGCTACTAGTTGGAGCACAGTCTGTTTGGGCGCAACAGGTGGTTGTCACGGGCCGCATAACAGAGGCCGCTACGGGCAAACCCGTGCCTTTCGCCTCAGTATTCGTACCAGGTACCACTTCCGGCGCCACGGCCGATGAAAATGGTCGGTATCGGTTGAGCACTGCCCCTGCCGATACCGTTGTAGCGTCGGCTATGGGCTTTGCGCCGCTGAAGAAGGCCCTGAAGCCGCAGGTAGCCAGCCAAACTATTGACTTCGCACTAGGTTCGGGAGCTGTTTCTCTGGGCGAAGTGGTGGTGCGGCCCACCGAAAACCCGGCCTACGCCATTCTACGCCGGGTGCAGCAACAGAAAGACCGCAATAACAAAGCGTGTCTCAACGCCTTCGAATTCGACTCATACAACCGCACCGACATCAGCCTCAATAACTTACCCGACCAGGTGAGCCGGCGTAAGGTGCTGCGCCAGATGGCCGCCGTGGCCGATAGTTTGGGCCTGGAGCGCGGGGCCAATGGTAAGCCTATCGTGCCGGTTTTCGTTTCGGAGGTTCTCTCGCGCTACTATGTGCTGCGCCAGCCGCTACGGCGGCGTGAGGAAATTCGGCAGTCGCAGATGCGGGGCATAGCGCCGCGCGAAGGTTCAGTGGTATCGCAGATTACGGGCTCCTCGTTTCAGGACTGGGATTTTTACCGCAACTGGCAGCAGATCATGGGCAAGGACTTCATCTCGCCCATCGCGGACGGCTGGAAGTTCACGTACGACTACGAGTTGCAGGACTCCGTTTTTATTGGCCAAGACTTTTGCTACCAATTGGCCGTAACGCCGCGTCGGCCCCAGGACCTCGCTTTCACGGGCACCATCTGGATTACAGCCAAGTCCTACGCGTTGCGCCGCCTGGATTTGCGCGTCAGCCCGGAGGCCAATATCAACTTCATCGAGCAGATTCAGGTGTGGCAGGATCTGACGCCGACTCCATCTGGGCCGTGGCTGCCGCTGCGCACCCGCGTCTTGATTGGCATCCGGCCCACCAAGCAAAGCACGGGCGTAATAGCGCGCTTCACAACCGTCAACTCAAGTTTTGATGCCGGCCATCCGCATCCGCTGGCCTTCTACGACCTGCCGCTGGAGACGGTGAATAACAACGCCAAGCCCCAAACGGACTACTTCGACAAGAACCGGCCGGACACCCTTTCCGTGCAGGAGCAGCGGACTCTCATGGTGCTCGACTCGGTGCGGAAGCTGCCGGCGGTGCACTCGCTACTGGAACTAGCCGATGTGGTGGTGAATGGCTACTACCGGGTGGGCAAAATTGATGTGGGCCCCGTGCTGGCTACGCTCGGCTACAACAATATCGAAGGGCTGAGGCCCCGCCTCGGCTTTCGCACTACCTCGGAAATCAGCCGCGACTGGACACTACGGGCCTATTTGGCTTACGGTACCCGCGATGGCCGTTTTAAATATGGCACCCGCGTCACCCACGTTCTCGACCGCCGCACTTGGACCACGGTTGGCTTCGAGTATCGCCACGACATCGATCAAGTAGCCTTGCTCGATAATGATTACGCCCTCGAAAACCCATTGTTTGAAGCTTCGGCCCGCCTCGGCAACATCGACCGTGGCCGGCCGTTGCTGCGGGACTTGTCGGCTCTTTCCTTTCAGTCGGACTTGTTTCGGGGGTTCACGCAGAAAGTGACGTTCCGGCACCAGCAGTTTCGGCCTCTCTACCGGTTCGCCTACTACACTGAAGAACCTACTCCAGGCGCGCCCACCGACACCAAGTTTAGTTTGTCGGAAGTGGTGCTGGAGTCGCGCTACGCCCCGGATGAGGTGCTGGTGCAGAACGAAAACCAGAACCGCCGCGCGCCCGTTGGAGTGAAGCGCCTACCCGTGCTGACGTTGCGTTATACGCTGGGTTTGAACAAGTTTTTGGGTGGCGACTTCCGCTACCATAAGTTCAATTTGTTGGTTAGCCAAAGTGTGCGCTTAGGCCAAGTAGGTCGTTCCAATTACACGTTCGACGCGGGCTATATTCCCAGCACGGTGCCTTATCCGGTCCTGAAATCGCACCTCGGCAACCAGTCTCCCTTCTACAACGTGGGAGCTTACAACCTGATGCGCTATTTCGAGTTCGTGAGTGACCGGTACGTGGCACTGCGCCTCGATCATCACTTCGAAGGTTTCCTGCTCAACTCGGTGCCCGCGCTGAAGCAGCTCAACTGGCGCCTTGTAGCCACCGGCAATGTGCTCTACGGCGCCGTTGCTCGTGCCAACGACGACATCATTCCCTATCTAGACCCTGAAAGTGGCGAGCCACTGCCGCGCTTCCAGCCACTGGGGCGCCTGCCCTACACCGAAATAGGCTATGGCGTCGAGAACATCTTCCGCGTAGCGCGCGTCGACTTTCTGCATCGCCTGACGTATCGAAACTCTCCCGGCGCCCGTAACTTTGGGGTGAAAATAAGCTTGCAGTTCCAGCTGTAAGAGTAATGAAGAATGTCCGTTGCCTCAATTCTTCATTCCCCATTTTTAATTCCTCATTCCTGATCAACACCTTGCAACCCGGCGCCTACTTTCCGGCTCCCTACTGAATCAAACTTCCTCGCTTTTTGTAAAGAAGCTTATGGCATACGAAGTAGACAACCTGACCCTGGCCGAAGCCACCCGCCACGCGCCCTTCGTGGATTACGCTCGCTGCGTGGATGCCAGCCAACGCCCCTACAACCACGTCGGCGACTGGCCTGAAGAGGGCAACCTCTACCCCGTCCGTGTAGTGGACTCCCGCACCGAAGGCATGCCCCTGATTCACGTGCTAGGCTTCCAGGGCGAAGCTCCTTTTTTCAACGCCTTTGCTCCCCACCGTTTCGAGGTGCTCCTTACGGTGTGGCTAAACTAACTTTTCTCTTCTCTGGCTCCGCAAGGCCCGGCTCGTTTGAAACGAGCCGGGCCTTATGCATTTAGGTAGTTGCACGCTTGTTAAGCAATACATAAAAAAGCCGGCCCGGCTGTCGAAACGACAACCGGGCCGGTTAGGTAGCGGGGACTGGACTCGAACCAGTGACCTTTGGGTTATGAGCCCAACGAGCTACCAACTGCTCCACCCCGCACTGTTTGGTAATGCAAATGTAACAGTGTTTTTCGGGTATACCTTACTGCGGGTTACGATACAAGCCTAAATTCCTGCTTGCTCCCTGACTGTCAGGCCGAAAAAAACATTGCTCGCGCCGTTTGTACTCAGCTTTAGAAGCGGCTGGTGATACCAAAGTGAATCTTGCCTGCACCCAATGCCAGCTTCTGCTGCTCGCCGCGGCCCAGGGCGTACACAAACTGAAACTGCCCGGCTCCAGTACGGAAACTCAAGCCGACGCCCAGACCCGTAGGGCTATCCTCGCCCTTACCCTCGTTGGTTTCGGCTAGGATGTCTCGCCGGATGTAGCCTTGGTCCACGAAGGCAAACACGTAAGCATCAGCACTCGTGAACTGCCGAAACTCCACAGTGCCGACAGCGTATTGGCTGGCGTAAAAATTCAGCTCGTTGAAGCCCCGCAACGTGCTCAGGCCGCCCAGTCGAAATAAATCGTTCAGGAACAAGCGCTGGTTGAACAGCGCCTCACCTCGTAGTCGGGTCAGGAGCACGCCGCCTCGCCCAATCCGGTTGTAGCGCTCCGCGCGGGCGCCCACGCTTACCTGGGTGGTGCGCAACGGCAGGTTTTCGTACAGTGCTTCGTTGATCAGACCATTCTTGCTGATAATCTTACTACCCACGGCGCCTTGTCCGCTGGCTAGCACACCAGTACGCGGGAAGTACGAGTCGTCGAGCGTAGTCCAGGTGTATTCGAGGCCGTAGGAAGTGAAGCGAGTGTCGATATTGGCCGGTAAAGCAGTGAGCTTGGTGAAGTTGGTATCGGGCAGCAGCCTAGAACTGCGCCACTCCGTGAAAAAGCTGATTCGGCCGGCTCGCGCCGTGGGATACGTGACTTGGAGGCGCGGCCGCAACGTCTGGAAGGCATTCACGAGGTCGGTTTGCCGGTAGAGGTTGAAGGTGCCGCCTAATTCCAGCGGCGTCCCGAAGAACGTGGGGTGGCTGTATTGGGCGTCGAGCTGCTGGGAGTTGGCATCCACCTTGCGCCACTGCAACCCAATGCCTTTGCCGCCACCCTTGATGTTGCGAAGCGCAATGGTTACATCGCCGGTGAGCTGCACGCGCTTTTGACCAAGGCCCGGTGTAGGGTTAGGCAGTACGCCCACAATGGCGTCAAACTGGTTGGCGGTGCGGTCTTCGAGCAGCAGATACACTCGCGCCCGGTTCTGGGCGAAGCGCACTTCGGGCTCGGCTTTCAGCTGTAAGTATGGTAGTTGACGCAGGCGCCGAGCGGCCTCTTGCACCCGTTGCTGGCTGAAAGGCTGGTTGGGGAAAAGCTGGAGATATTTGGTTAGGAACCGCTTGCGAGTTTTGGTGCTACCCACAATTTGCAGGGAGTCGAACACAATGGCCGGACCACGCTCCAGCAACACGCGGCCTTCAATATCGGCCCCGCGCAGCTGCACCGAATCGAGGCGGACGGTGGCGAAGGGAAAACCTTGGTTTTCGGCTTCCGTGAGGATGCGCTGCTGCAAGCGGCTCCAGTCTTGCGGCTGGAAGGGCTGCTCGCGGTACAGTTTTTCGCGGTAGCCAGCGCGCGTGAGCAGACCGTCGCCGAGGTTGCCGTTGCGCAGCCGGGCCCATTTGAACCGCTCACCCACGTACAACTGCACCCGCACCGTATCGCGCCGCCAACGGATGCCATCGGCTGAGGCGGTCAGATAAGAGTCGCTCTGCAAAGCCAGCACCAGCTCCCGAACTTCACGCAGCACGGCTAACGAATCGGCCAGCACGGTTTTGTAGCGGTAGCGGCGCAACACCAGCCGGTCGGCGGCTTCGGTATCGAGCACCAGCAAACGGGGGCGGCGCACCGGCAGTGACGCTCGCACCGCCCGGGACGGGGGCACTGAGTCGGGCCGGGCAACCCGGGCGCTATCCGATGGAATTCCACGAGTGGAATCTGGGGGCAACGCGGGGAGCGACTGCACGGGCGGCAGATTCAGGTTGAGGCTAGGAGTTGGCCGAGGCGCCACCGGAGCGGGAGTCGTTGGTGGAGGCGTTGTTTGAGCCCACGCGGCACCCGCGCCGCCCCAAAGCAAGCTGACTAACAACCAGAAACCGAAGAGGCGAGCGTACATTTAGGAACTCAAACGCGAAAACGCGCTTTTAATTTCCCAAAGGTAATATCCTGCTAAGCAGCATCCTGGTAGACAACTGACCCTAACTGTTTAGTATCGTAAACGAATTCGAAAGCCGTTTTTTGCTCTAATCCACTGTTATCTTCCTCTATTACCCTGCTCACCCCACTGCTTACCTACTCTCTTGCCCGGCATCTATCTTCATATTCCCTTCTGTAAGCAAGCCTGCCACTACTGCGACTTCCATTTCAGCACCAGTATGGCCCTGAAAAGTCGCTTGGTAGATGCCCTAACGCAGGAGCTAACGCTACGAGCTGACTACTTAGGGCCGCAACCTTCCATCGAAACCATTTACTTGGGCGGGGGCACTCCTTCCTTGCTGACGGCCGCCGAGCTGGACCAGATTTTTGAGGCACTGCATCGTCACTTTGAAATAGCGGCCGGAGCAGAAATTACGCTCGAAGCCAACCCCGATGACCTCACTGACGCCAAGCTGCGGGAGTTGGCTGCTTCGCCGGTTAACCGCCTGAGCATCGGGCTACAAAGCTTCCACGAACCGCACTTACAATTCATGAACCGGGCCCATTCGGCGCAGGAATCGACGGCAGCGGTACGGCTGGCGCAGGAAGCCGGCTTCGAGAATATTTCGGTGGACTTGATTTACGGCGTCCCGGCTCCTGACCACGGTATCTGGGAACGAGATATGGCCGCCGCTTTCGCGCTAGGAGTGCCTCACCTTTCCTGCTATGCCCTCACCGTGGAACCCGATACGGTGTTTGGCCGGCGTCAGCAGAAAGGCACCTTCCGCCCACCGCCGGACGAATTTGTGGCCCAGCAGTTTGAGTTGCTGCTCACAGAAATGGCTCGCCACGGGTATGAGCAGTACGAAATCAGCAACTTCTGCCAGCCCGGCCGCGAGTCGCGCCACAATTCGGCGTACTGGCGTGGCGTGCCTTACCTAGGTCTGGGACCAAGCGCGCATTCCTTCAACGGAAGCAGCCGCCAGTACACCATCGCCAACAATCCGCAGTACGTGGCGGCAGTGCTAGAACGCCATGAAGTGCCGGCCACCGTGGAAGTTCTAACAACTCTGGACCGCGCCAACGAATACTTGATGACCAGTCTGCGCACCGCCCAAGGCTGCGACGTACACCACCTGCGCGTTTCCCTGGGCGTAGATCTGCTGGCTACGCACGGTATTTACCTGCGTGAGCTGCAAGCTACCGGACTAGCGGCGATAGACCACAATCAGGCACTACGCCTTACCGACAAAGGCAAGCTGCTGGCTGACCATATTACGCTGGAACTGTTTCAGAGCCCCTCAGCGTAGGCGCGCTTGAGAATAGCTGGGCTACGGCAAAATTCTTATTTTTCTACCGCGCTATATATCTGGCGGTTTGTGGTGGGCTCCGGCCTTGCTGCCGCGTGCGGTGGTCCGCGATTCGGCGGAATCAAAAAAATCAGCGTAATCTTCGATTATGAGAAGACTGATTGATGCTCTGGCCGACGACACGGACTTTTTCATTGAGCAGGTGCAGATAACGGCCATCGTGTTCGACAACTCGAACGACGTAACCATCTGGGCCACCACGTATTTCGACCAGGAGCCCCACTTCTTCCATCTAGGCTTGCAGTTCCAGCAGCTTGATTTACTGCTACGCCTAGCCGGCGACCGTGCCGGGGCATTGCAAGAAGATGTGGCCGATGCCTTGGCTACCGTCACGGACTGGCCCTGCCTGCTCGAATATACCTCCGAAACTGAGCCGCCCGTTCCCCTACCCAACGTGGCCCTAAAACTCTCCTGCACCTACCCCGCCGACGGTCCTTTCGAAGGCGAGGAAGAAGAGGACGAACCGGAGGACACCTTCGACATTAACCTGGACCCCGAAGCTGAAGACCCTGACGCCGACGAGTACGAAGCCGGTACGCCCCACAACATCTTCTACCTAGAAGGCGTCTTCCTCCGCGTCGAGCCTTAAGGGTTGAATGAGGAATTGGGAATGAAGAATTAGTCAACAAGGGCTTTTAGATTATTACTCATTACTCATTCTAAAATGTTCTACCTCATTCCCGGTTTGGGTGCCGATGAACGGGTATTCCAGAATCTACGGCCCTTATTGAAGGGTGGAACACAAGTGTTGTCGTGGCTATTGCCGGAACCGGATGAGGCGTTGCCACATTACGCGGCGCGTATGGCCGAAGCTATTCCATTGGCACAGCCATGTATGCTGGTGGGCGTGTCGTTTGGAGGGGTAGTGGCGCTGGAAATATGCCGGATACGGCCTCTGGCGCGGGCTGTACTCGTGAGCAGCGTGCCCGATGCTAGTTGTCTGCCACCGTTGTTACGCCTCATTCGGGGTAGTGGCGTGTATCAGCTCTTTCCTCCTGCCATGCTCAAACTCTTTCCACGAGCTGGGCAATGGTATTTCGGGGTGAAGAATGGCGAAGAGTACGAGCTGTTCAAGCAAATCCTACGAGATATGGAGCCGCGCTACACGCGTTGGGCCATTCACCGCCTGCTGCACTGGGACAGTACCTCAGCCCCGCACAGCATTCAAATTCTAGGCACCCACGACCGAGTGTTTCCACCCGGCCCCACCCCCGTCGATTACCTCATTCCGGGCGGTGGCCACTTTATGGTAGTCAGTCACGCCCAAGCAATCAGCGAAATCCTCAACAAATTATTGGCCGCAATGGGTGAAGAAGTAAACACGTGAAAAAGCGCCGTTGACAGCAGCCTGATACTCATTCACTCGCTCATCACTTGCTCAGTAGAACATGCTCGCCACCTATCCCTATTGCGGCCGCGCGTACTCCTTCAACCCTGCTGCCCCGCTGGATATATCATTGCCCCTAGCCCCCGGCAATAATCAGGTGAATTGTTTCTGGGCTGAGCCGGTGCAGTTCGACGTTATTCGAGTGGGAGACTTTGTAGGCAGCGTGGCCGAAGGCGGCAGCACTAACTATAAGCGCGTACACGTGACACCGCACGGCAACGGCACCCATACGGAATGCTACGGCCACATCTCCCCCGACCCAGCCGCCACACTCAACCGTTGCCTACGCCGCTTCTTGTTCGTGGCGCGCCTCGTATCGGTGCAGCCCCGGCCCCAAGCCAACGGCGACGAAGTAATAATGCTCGATGATGTACGCCGCGAGTTGGAAAGTGGTCCGCACGCCGCCTTGCCGTTAGAAGCACTCATCCTGCGCACGTTACCCAATCACAAAGCCAAACGTACCCGCCACTACTCCGGCACCAACCCTACCTATTTGGAGCCAGCTTTAGCGCAATACTTAGCTGACCGCCATATTGAGCACCTACTCTTAGACTTGCCCAGCGTGGACCGGGAAGAAGATGCCGGCCAGTTGCTGGCGCACCACGCCTTCTGGCAATATCCGCACGCTACCCGTGAGCAAGCCACCATCACGGAACTCATCTTCGTGTCCGACGAAGTGGAAGATGGCCTCTTTCTGCTCAACCTTCAAATCATCAGCCTGGAGCTAGATGCTAGCCCTAGCAAACCGGTGTTGTACGCGTTAGGCACGTAATACAGGCTCTTTACTAATTTCATGGCTCTTCAAACCATAACGACAAAAGGGGCCACCCTCGCGGATGGCCCCTTTTGTAAGACAGAGCGGGAAACCTACTCGGCCGAAGCTACTTCAGCTACTTCAGCAACTTCCGTAACCGGAACTACCGATACGAACGAACGGTCTTTGCGGCCCTTGCGAAACTGCACGGTGCCGTCGATCATCGCGAACAGAGTGTGGTCTTTGCCGATACCCACGTTCTGGCCGGGGTGGTGCTTGGTGCCACGCTGACGCACGATGATGTTGCCAGCAATGATGCCCTGACCACCGAATATTTTCACGCCGAGACGCTTGGAATGCGATTCACGACCGTTGTTGGAGCTACCTACGCCTTTCTTGTGTGCCATGTTAGTTTAGTGCTTGGTGCTTGGTTGCTAGTGCTTAGACAGTTGCGTTAGTGCATTGGGCCCAGTCCGAAAACCAAGCACTAGGCACTAACAACTAAGCCCTATACTAACCGATGCTGTTGATCAGTACTTTGGTGAATTGCTGACGGTGGCCGTTCAGCTTCTTATAGCCCTTGCGGCGCTTCTTCTTAAATACCAACACCTTGTCGCCCTTTACGTGGGCCAGGATGGTGCCCGTAACGGCTACGTCCAACAGAGGAGCGCCAATGGTGATAGTTCCGTTGTTATCGGTCAGCAGGGCCTTGCCCAGCTCTACGGTGTCGCCGACGTTGCCAGCCAAACGGTGGGCGTATACAAATTTATTGGCTTCGACCTTGGTCTGCTTCCCGGCTATGTTGACAATTGCGTACATCGGCGTCTTCGCGGTTTCTGAAAAATGGAAGGCAAAAGTAGAAGGATAGTTTTACATATGCAACCCCTAACTCATTAAACCTCATCGCTCCACCAGCTTTGTGACCTCCACGTTACCTCTTACAGAAGCGCTAGCGGGTACGCGAATAGCATTTTTGTGGAAAACTTCAATTGTCCACAGATGAAATGTGGAAAACTTGTCTGGCGTCGGGACTTCTGCCCGAAAAGCCGACTGCTTTTGGGGATAAGTGCCCGTCCGAAGCCTCAGGGCTATACCCAAAATTTAACACAGAAAAAACGCTCATCGGCGGCCAACCTTCCCGGCGGAGCGGTTTATATTTGGTGCTCCAACCTCCCGTCCATTGTCTCGAAGTGCTGTAAACATTCCTGTTTACTGGCGTGTTTTCGGCCACCTGACCTTCGGCGCAAGACGGGCTTCGCGCCAACTCTCACCTCTATTGCTCCCACTTATGGAACCGTTGCTCACTGAGAATCCCAACCGCTTCGTCCTCTTTCCCATCCAACACAACGACGTGTGGCAGATGTACAAGAAAGCAGAAGCCTCTTTCTGGACGGCCGAGGAAATCGACCTTTCGCAGGACCAAAAGGACTGGGAAAACCTCAACGACAACGAGAAGCACTTCATCAGCCACGTACTGGCTTTCTTCGCGGCCTCCGATGGTATCGTGAACGAGAACCTGGCTGTGAACTTTATGCAGGAAGTGCAAATGGCTGAAGCGCGCTGCTTCTACGGCTTCCAGGTGATGATGGAAAACATCCACTCGGAAACCTACTCCCTGCTGATTGATACCTACATCAAGGACCCCAAGGAAAAAGACCGCCTCTTCAACGCGCTAGAAACCGTGCCGTGCGTGAAGAAGAAAGGCGAGTGGGCCATCAAGTGGATCAACTCGGAGAACTTCACCGAGCGCCTTATTGCCTTCGCTGCCGTGGAAGGCATCTTCTTCTCCGGCTCGTTCTGCTCCATTTTCTGGCTGAAGAAGCGCGGCCTCATGCCCGGCCTTACCTTCTCCAACGAGCTGATTTCGCGCGATGAGGGCCTGCACTGCGACTTCGCTTGCCTACTCTACGACAAGCACCTGCAAAACAAGCTGCCCGAGTCGCGCGTGCACGACATCATCCGCGACGCGGTGCAGATTGAGCAGGAATTCGTGACCGACGCGCTGCCCGTAAACCTCATCGGCATGAACGCCAAGAGCATGAGCCAATACATCGAGTTCGTAGCCGACCGCCTCTTGGAGTCGCTGGGCTACAGCAAGATTTACAACGCTTCCAACCCCTTCGACTTCATGGAGATGATTTCGCTGCAAGGCAAAACCAACTTCTTCGAGAAGCGCGTGGCAGAATATCAGAAGGCCGGCGTGATGAGCGAGCGGACCGAAAACGCCTTCTCGCTGGACGAGGATTTTTAGCCTCACCCCCCGGCCCCCTCTCCCGTGGAGAGGGGGAGCCAGACACGTTGCCCTACGCAGCATTTTCGGCTCACGCCTCAAGTGCCGCTAACCAAGCAAGAGGTTACAGCGGCCTAGGTTTAGGAAGTATGAAAGAGCACCGATACCGCACCTCTTGAAGTGCGGTATCGGTGCTCTTTCATTTACCCTCATTTCATTAGTAGGTAGCAACACTTGAGGCGCGAGCCGAAAGTGCTGCGCGGAGCAACGCGTTTGGCTCCCCCTCTCCCCTAGGAGAGGGGGCCGGGGGGTGAGGCCATTACCACTTCCCCACCAATCCAACAACCCAGATTGCGCGAGCTTTACTAACCTATATAGCAAACTGCACGTTAGTAAAAACGCCTGAAACGTACCGTTTTAGGCTTATGTGGAAAACTTCTTAAAAGAAGGTTTGTCCTACACCTCAGATAGAAATATCTTCCGCAATCAATGGACGCGAATTGGGCTATGTGCTGGCGTCCTGGATTCCTCTTCTGAACATTCTGCTTGTCCTTGCTAAGGCGGGCAGACCCATACCATAACCTCCACACCAACCTGCTACGTCTATGCTGGTACTCAAACGCGACGGCCGCCGCGAATCCGTGAAATTCGATAAAGTCACGGCGCGCATTGAAAAGCTCTGCTACGGGCTCAATATGCTGTATGTCTCGCCCATCGAAGTGGCCAAAAAGGTCATTGATGGCATTTACGACGGCGTGACAACCGTGGAGCTGGACAACCTGGCTGCCGAAACGGCTGCTTCGCTCACCACCAAGCACCCGGACTACGCCATCCTGGCCGCCCGCATTGCCGTGAGCAATCTGCACAAGGTCACCAGTAAGTCGTTCAGCAGCACCATGAAGCGGCTGTACACCTACGAGGACCCCAAAAACGGCGAAAATGCCTCGCTCATCGCCAAGGACGTGTGGGAGGTGGTGCACAAGCACGCGGCTACGCTCGACTCGGCCATCATCTACGACCGGGACTACAACTACGACTACTTCGGCTTCAAGACGTTGGAGCGCAGCTACCTGCTACGCCTCGACGGCAAAGTGGTGGAGCGGCCCCAACACATGCTCATGCGTGTGGCCATCGGTATTCACAAGGACGACATCGACTCGGCCATTGAAACCTACGAGCTGATGAGCGAGCGGTGGTTCACGCACGCAACGCCCACGCTCTTCAACGCCGGCACGCCCAAGCCGCAGCTTAGCTCCTGCTTCCTGCTCACGATGAAGGACGACTCCATCGAGGGCATCTACGACACGCTAAAAAACTGCGCGCTCATCTCGCAAAGCGCCGGCGGCATTGGGCTGGCCGTGCACAACGTGCGCGCCACGGGCTCTTATATCAAAGGCACTAATGGTACGTCCAACGGGCTAGTGCCCATGCTCAAGGTGTTCAACGATACGGCCCGCTACGTGGACCAGGGTGGCGGCAAGCGCAAAGGCGCCTTCGCCATGTACCTGGAACCCTGGCACGCGGATATTTTCGACTTCCTGGAGCTGAAGAAAAACCACGGCAAGGAGGAAATGCGCGCCCGCGACCTGTTCTATGCCCTCTGGACGCCCGACCTGTTCATGAAGCGCGTGGAAGCCAACGGCGACTGGACGCTAATGTGCCCCAACGAGTGCCCCGGCCTCGACGAATGCTACGGGGAGGAGTTCGAGAAGCTCTATCAGAAGTACGAGAAGGAAGGCCGCGGCCGTAAAACCATCAAGGCCCAGGATCTGTGGTTTGCCATTCTGGAAAGCCAGACCGAGACCGGCACGCCCTACATGCTGTTCAAGGACGCCGCCAACAGCAAGAGCAACCAGAAAAATCTCGGCACCATCAAGAGCTCCAACCTCTGCACCGAGATTATGGAGTACACCGACAAGAACGAGGTGGCCGTGTGCAACCTGGCCTCGCTGGCGCTGCCCCGCTACGTGCGCCCCGACGAGAACGGCAACTTGTTCTTCGACCACCAGAAGCTCTACGACGTGACGTATCACGCCACGAAGAACCTCAACAAGGTCATCGACATCAACTACTACCCCATAGTGGAGGCCGAGCGCAGCAACCGCCGCCACCGGCCCATCGGGCTGGGCGTGCAGGGGCTGGCCGATACCTTCATTGCCCTGCGTATGCCCTTCGAGAGCGACGAAGCCGCGGGCCTGAACAAGGACATCTTCGAGACGGTGTACTTCGCGGCCATGACGGCTTCCAAGGACCTCGCCATCAGGGACGGGCACTACGAAACCTTCCCCGGCTCGCCGCTGAGCCAGGGCCAGTTCCAGTTCGATCTGTGGGGCGTAACGCCAAGCTCCGGCCGCTGGGATTGGGACGCACTGCGCCAGGAAGTAATGACGCACGGCGTGCGCAACTCGCTGCTGGTGGCCCCCATGCCCACGGCCAGCACCGCCCAGATCCTCGGCAACAACGAGTCGTTTGAGCCTTACACGAGCAACATTTACGTGCGGCGCGTGCTGAGCGGCGAGTTTATGGTGGTGAACAAGCACCTGCTCAAAGACCTGGTGAAGCTGGGCCTCTGGAACGAGCAGATGAAGAACGCCATCATCGCGGCCAACGGCTCGGTGCAGGACATTGCTAGCATTCCGCAGCACATCAAGGACCTCTACAAGACGGTGTGGGAAATCTCGCAGCGCCGCATCATCGACATGTCGGCCGACCGGGGGGCGTACATCTGCCAGAGCCAGAGCCTGAACCTGCACGTGCTGAACGTGAACTTCGGCAAGCTCACCAGCATGCACTTCCACTCCTGGAAGCGGGGCCTCAAAACCGGCATGTACTACCTGCGCACCAAAGCCGCCGCCGACGCCATCAAGTTCACGGTGCAGAAGCAAGCCGCCGAGACTCTGGAGCCGCTCAACGTCGCCGCCCAGAACCAGTCGGACATGACCTGCTCCCTGGACGACCCGGAAGGCTGCGAGGCCTGCGGGTCGTAAGAGTTCGTTTACACGGTAACATTTCCGTAGGCCAGCAATACAGTAGCATCACTGAGAAGCCACCCCAACATGGGGTGGCTTTTTGCTAACCGGCATCAAATTATGTTTGCGAACTAGGAAATTGACTTTGGCAAAATCAACCTAAACTGGTTGCACAGCGTGCGTATCGAATTGGAGGAAATCCGAGAACTGCTATGGCAATCTGCTCAGGTTTCAACGTATATTCGGGCTGCCGGCCAATTTGAGCGTGTGGGATATACCGTCAGCTACCGGAAATTTATAACGGTAAAACTGACGTTAATAGATCACACAGTCGTCATCGACGATGTAAACCTAGCTGACTATGAAGCCATCCGAGACGCCATCATCCGCCAGTTCCTCGAAGACACCAACGAATCTTTCGATGAACGGTAAAACGCCCGACGAATGGGCAGAAGGTCGTCTGAGCGGCCCGCTTACAGATCGGGAGCTACGTGCCTACCTAGAGAAGATTGGCAAACTGCCGCCCAATTCTGACTCAAAGCAGCACTAATTCCTCGTGAAGCGTGGCAGGTAGACTATCTTCCTAGCCCGAAGATTCCCCTTATAGTACGTGATAACAAGCGAGAAGAAAATAATTGAAGTACTGCGTAAGGTGCTCGTGGGTACTTGCTACACGGCGTATCAATATTATATCACAGCTTATGAGTTCATTTTAGAGAATCTTGATTTGGGCATTTATGCCGAAGTAACAATTAGTGACTTTGAATTAGAGAACAAGGTTGAGTGGGAGAAGTGGTTGAATACATACCCACTCAATAGCCACAGCTATTGCGGTTCAGAAGAACCTGCTAGAGCTCTACTAATAAACTTGCTAACTCAGGTTCTTATCATTGACGTTACCTGGGAAAAAGGTGGGACTATCATCTTGCACTTCAAGAACGGGTTTGGAGTGCGTATTCAAGGCGAAGTTGAGATAGCTGATGAATCTTGGAATATCAGGTTTACTGACGGCCAGAGTAGCATAGGCAACTGCCAATGCTCCTTTGATGAAATGTTTCTCTCTAACAGCGAGCAGCTGTTGAAACGGCTGGACTAAGCCACTGCCGCCCCGAACAAGCAACACCTCCTACTGCAGCGGCGCCAGAAACGCGTCTATGCGGCCCGCGAAATCTGTGTGGGTGTGGACGCTGTTGTGGTCGCGTCTTCGTAGCGGTAGTACTCCAGCTGGGTGGCCCGACCCAGATTTCAGATTCTTTGTGCAAAGCAAAAGAGGCGGCTTGTAGCCGCCTCTTTCCATATGTAGCTCATAGAGCTTAAGCCACCACGAGTACTCCATCCTCAACAACGGCTTCCTGATTCAAAACCTTTGCATTGATCTTTGATGCGTGATTTTGCTTCATCATGGTTACCTCCTTTCTCTTTTTTTCGCTTTCTGCGGTTAGTACTAAGTCAAAGTTCATTAGCGTCATGACGCATTGAAGAAGCCACAGCGCGAAATAGATTCGCATTTTGCGTTTCGCCGATTTTGAGAGCTTTTGGGCAGAGGTAGAGTCAGGGGTGTTGTTGCGAACTTGCTGGTGAGTACTCGGGCACCCTTCGGTGGGTCGGGTGTGGTTGTTACTGATGGACCTTGTAAAGCTAACGAAGTATCCAGTTGTTGTAATCATTAAAGGCATCATGGATAAAGATTTAGAACCTATTCTTATCTACATAACGACTAACCTTGTGGCGGGCAACTACCAACAGCTACTTGATGAGAGCCAGGAAAAGCGGCTAAATATAATAGACATTGAAGCCGCTATCGGTGAGTACGGACGGCTGACGCTACCGCCAACGGGAGGCAAAGGGAGAGTATACGTTACCTCTTCGAAGGAGGAAGCGGAAGTACACGTAGACTATTTTCTTTGGGTAGACGGAAGTTTAAGTGACTTGATGGTGCGGATAGTGGCATACAAACCTCTGTCAGAAGCGAAATTCAGTCTGTGGGATATATATGCTCCTTAACTATTCCTCGCCAACCCCTTAACTAACTTCTGTTTCTCTCCCATGCCCCAACCCTCCCCGGCAAACTACCCCTGGAGTGTGAAGGTGATTTTCGCCATCTACTCCATTTGCTTTCTGATTGGGACTTACACGCACGCCAACGGTATACTGCACCTAGGCTTTGTGCCGCATCTGGTGCCGCTGGCAGTTGGGGTGTACTGGGACGCGCTTACGGTGCTGGATCTGCTCACGGCGGGGCTGCTGTGGTGGCGGCCGAAGCCGGCGCTTGGCTTAGCGGTAGTCATTATGGTGTCGGATGTCAGCATCAACACCCACACCTATCTGGTGGGCTACTTTAGGCCCCCCACACCCCACATGGTTCCGCTGAGCCTATTGGAGCAAGCGTTGTTTGCCCTGTTCGTGCTCGTAACCGCGCCACTGGCGTATCGGCAGCTGCGGCAGCTGAGTCCTCCGATGGGCGCGGGCTGGTAGCGCGAGCGGCCTTTTAGAAACACTGTATGCGTGTTGCTGTGCCTACAACCAAGTAATGCTGTACTGCCAGTGGAAAATTTCTGTACTTTGTTTCTATGGCTGATTTACTTTCCCGCATCACCGTTGATCCTACTATCTGCCACGGCCAACCTACTGTGCGGGGGTTACGGTATCCGGTACAGACCGTGTTGGAATTACTGGCTTCAGGTATGACCGATGCCGAAATCCTGGCCGACTACGAGGACTTGGAACCTGACGACTTACGCGCCTGTCAGGCTTACGCGGCGGAACTGCTTAAAACGAAGACCTTCTATCGCCTGGCTTCCTGATGACGGCCTCCCTGGTAAGGGTAGTAGTAGATGCGCAGCTCCCGAAGCATCTGGCGCGTTGGCTTGCCCATGAAGCCGGATTTGATGCGTTGCACACGCTCGACCTACCAGCGGCTAACCACACGTCAGACGATAGTATCAACGAATTATCGGTGCGCGAAAACCGGGTAGTGATTACCAAGGATGCTGACTTTGTAAACACCTTCATTCTGCACGGCCGGCCCTATAAGCTGCTGCTGGTTTCTACTGGCAACATCAGCACCAGCGAGTTGGTAGAGCTGTTTCGCCAACATCTACCAGTTCTCACCAGAGCGTTGCAGTGGAACAGCTACCTCGAGTTGTCGCGAGAGCAATTAGTGATTCACCGATAATTACGCCCCTTTATCTGACATAAGCTCATCAAGCGAACTCCACCTCGCACCAGACGAAGGCACACGCACCATTTCACCAACACTTGTGCACACCATCCTCGGTCAAGCTTATACCAGCCCGGAAGTAAATGCTTCTGGGCTGGTATAAGCTTGAACCAGGGCAAAAGCATTTACTTCCGGGCTCAGTCAAGCTTGAACCAGGGTGGAAGTAATTACTTCCGGGCAGGTTTTGCCCAGACCAGGGCAGAAGTAATTACTTCTGGGCTCGGTCAACCTTATCCCAGGTCGGAAGCATTTACTTCTGGGCTGGGGTAAGGTTTGCTTTGTATCAACGCAACACTATATTAGAGCAAGTAAACTCAACCTTTTACGTAGTTCTATCATGTCAGAACCTATTACCGAGGCGGCGGCCGAAGCCACGCCCCCCAAGCCCGTACGCCGGGCCAAACAACTTCCCAACAGTGCCATTGCCCTGGCAGCCGTGGCAACCAACGCCGCCAAAGCCTGGCAAACCTCGGCGCTGCCCGCGCTGCTCTGGCTCACCAAGGAAGACTTCCTGGCCCAGGCCACCGCGTTTGCCGCCAGCCGCGACGCGGCCGATGCCGCCGGCGACACCCGCTCGCCGCAAACCATGCGCCTCCGCGCCCTCGACAAGCTCCTGAACAAGGGCCTGCGCTTCGTGAAAGCGTACATAGCCGAGGAACACGACGACGCGGAAGCGTACTACAGTGAGTTCGGTATCGAGAAAAAAGGCACTACCTACGGCTTCCCCAAGGCCCGCCCCGAGCGGGTGAAGTCCGTGACCAAGCTGCTGGCGGCCCTCGTGAAGTATGGTTTCGGCGGCAAGAAATACGGCACCGCCTACTGGCAGCCCCTCGCCGACGAATACACCCAGCTGGTGCAGGCCGCCACCGATACCACCGGGCAGCGCAGCGGCAAGGTGAGCGAGAAAGACCAGGACGAGGTGCAGGTACGCAAAGCCTTGCAGGCCCTCATCCACCACATCAAAGCCAATTTCCCCGACACATTTGAGGCGCAGCTGCGCGTCTTCGGCTTCCAGAAGGAAAGCTACTAGGGTGTGTAAACAGCAACAGAAAAAGGCATTGTCGATCTAAAAGGCTCAACAGTGCCTTTTTCTGTTGCTGTTTACACACCCTAACTCCGGCGCGGCGCTCTACGGCCCGGCTGCTTTGTGCGGCCGGGCCGTTTTGTGCATGGGCGGCAACAGCTTTAACCGGCGAGTACCTCCCGCTTAACCCGAAAGGCATTACTCGGCCCAGTAGCGTCGGCCCACTAGCCCCAGCGGGGCGGCATATCGGTAGAAAAACAGCTATACTATTTAGATAAAGCCCCATCGGGGCGACACCCAATCGTTGGACGGGTTGTGTCGCCCCGATGGGGCTTTTGAAAAGGTAAAATGAGCCCAACAACTACCGATATGCCGCCCCGCCGGGGCTGAAGGAAGAAGACTTATCGCCACGGCCGGCTTCTTTGCTCTGCCGGGCCAGAGAGCACACGTACTCCCGCTTAGGCTTTTTGCCTGCTGCACCCTGGCGGGTTTTGCTTTACTTCACCTTCCAACTTTCCAACCCACCGCCCCATGCCGTACAAATACTTCCTGCTGATTGTCTGTATGTTGATTGCAAACTCGGTAGCGGCTTTCGCGCAAAAGGCGCCCTTGCGGGTGGGGGTTGTGGGCCTCACCCACACCCACGTGCACTGGATACTAGGCCGCGAAGGCCGCACCGACATCCAGATTGTGGGCATCGTGGAGAAGAATCGGGAGCTGGCCCAGCGCTACGCCAAGGAGCACGGCTATTCCATGAACATCGTATTCAATACGATGGAGGAAATGATAACCGCCACCAAACCCGAGGCGGTTACGGCCTTCGGCACCATCTACGAGCATCTGGCCGTGGTGCAAACCTGCGCCCCCAAAGGCATCCACGTGATGGTGGAAAAGCCCTTGGCCGTGAGCCTGGACCACGCCCGGCAGATGGAAGCGCTGGCCAAGAAGCATAAGATTCAGCTGCTCACCAACTACGAAACCACCTGGTACCCCACCAACCACGAGGCCTACGCCATTCTGAAGAAAGGCACGGTGGGCGAGCTGAGCCAGGTTATCGTGCGGGACGGGCACCGGGGTCCCAAGAAGATAGGCGTGAACCAGGAGTTTCTGGATTGGCTGACGGACCCGGTGCAGAACGGCGGCGGGGCCCTCATGGACTTCGGCTGCTACGGCGTAAACCTGATGACCTGGTTGCAGGACGGCAAAAAGCCCACCTCCGTCACGGCCGTAACCCAGCAGCTCCAGCCCGAAAACAACCCCAAAGTAGACGACGAAGCCACCATCATCCTGACCTACGAGAAGGCCAAAGCCACCATTCAAGCTTCCTGGAACTGGCCCATGGGCCGGAAAGACATGGAGATTTACGGCCAGAAAGGCGCCATCTACGCCGACAACCGTAACAACCTGCGCGTGCGCCAAGCCGAGGGCTACGACAAATACCAGGAAGAATCGTTGAAGCTAGCCGAGCGCCCAGCCCCCTACGACGACCCCTTCTCCCTGCTGGCCGCCGTCATCAAAAAGGAAATCACGCTCAAGCCCTACGACCTTTCCTCGCTGGAAAACAACATGATAGTAATGGAAATCCTGGAAGCCGCCCGCACCAGCGCCAAGACCAACCGGACGGTCAAGCTAGGGAGGTGAGTAGGTGAGGCGGAGGGCTCTATCAGCAGCGGGTTAACCCCTCCCCTCCCGGAGAGGGATGCCAGACGCAAGAGCCGTCAGAACGCACCCCTCTCCCGGAGGGGAGGGGACGGGGGTGGGGTCCACGTTGGTTCTACCAGGAACCAGCTAAAACAGAAGTTGACAGGCACCCCGACACCAATAGTCAGCTCGATGGGCAACGTTTGGGGTGGCTGGATACATCTATGGATGCACTAGCCGACGCGGCATCCCAACCCATAGCCTCGCCGGTCGTGCCTCAACCTCTCCCTCTATGTTCCGCTTCCTGTTTTTGTGCGCCGTTTCGCTCATCGGCCTGTCTGGCTGCACCGCTACCCGCCCACCGGCCACTACGGCCAGCGCGGCCGAGCGCCCCACCGATATCCTGCTCCTGGGCTGCGACCATCTGGCCCAGCTCTACAAAGCCGATAATCCGCTGACCGACGTGCTCACGCCCCGGCGGCAGGCCGAGCTTACCACCCTCCACGAGCAGCTACAACGGTTTCGGCCCGACATCATCACGGTGGAGGAGCTGCCGGAGCGGCAAGCCCGCGTCGATAGTCTGTACCAGCTTTACCGCCAAGGCCGGCTCTCATTCGCCAACCTGCCCGATGGCCGCTCCGAAGTGTACCAACTGGCTTTCGTGCTGGGCAAGCGCCTGAATCTGGAGCGGATTTACTGCGTGAACGCGCCGGGCGGCACCTCGCAAAGCATTCTGCACGAAGGCACCAACATCGAGTTGTACCAGCAGGCCACGACCCAGCTGCGCGATAAAGTAAAGGTCGTATCGGAGCAGCTGAAAAGCGGCACCCTGACGCTGCCGGCCTACCTGGCCTTCCTCAACAGCCCGGCCACCCTTCATCAGCTGCATACCCTCGTTTACCGCACGCCGGCCCGCATCGTCAACGGCACGCTCAAACCCGACCCGATGGTGGACGTGGCCTTTATCAATCCGCGCTACGTGGGGGCCGAGTTCATCTCCGTGTTCTACAACCGCGACCTGAAAATCTACTCCAACCTCGTCACGACGCAAATGTCCACCCGGAGCACGCGCATCCTTACTATCATCGGCGCCCGCCACGTTGGCTCGCTGCAAGGCATCTTCCGCACCGATCCGGCCTTTCGGGTGGTGGAAGCGGGGGCCTATCTGAAGGCCAGGTAAGGAGGCGAAAAGGTCCAACAAACCAAGAAGCTAGAGCTTACCGGCGCCACAACCCAATAAGCGTAGGGTGTGGCGCCCGCTAACCTTTACTGCTGCACAATGAGCACGCGCGTGCCGGTAGGCAGATTGGACTCCACAGTCAGAATAGCCTTCAACTGCCGGGCCAAGGTCTTGATGAGCTTGGTGCCCAGCGAGGCGGTATTGGTTTGCAGCACCTCCGCACTTGGCATACCTACGCCATCATCGGCCACCAACAAGCGGAAGTTGGACGCCGAGCCGCTCAGTTCTACGTGCAGATGCCCGCTGGCCCGCCCGCGAAAAGCGTGCTTCAGGGTATTAGTGATAAGCTCGTTTACCAGCAGACCGAAGTTGAAAGTCGCCTTCGCCTCCAGCACCAGTGGCGAGAGGTTGGAGGTGAGTGAAATCTGCTGCGTGGGCGTGGTCAGGTTCTGGTGCAGCTCCTTGAGCAGACGGTCCAGGTACTCATCGAGCCGCACCTGGGCCAGGTTGTCGGCCTGGTACAAGAACTCGTGCACCAGGGCCATGCTGTGGATGCGCGACTGGCTGCTGCGCAACACTTCCACTAGGGCCGGATCGGGCAGGGCGCTGCTCTGCCAGGAAAGCAAGCTGTTGACGATTTCCAGATTATTCTTGACCCGGTGGTGAATCTCTTGCAGCAACACCTCCTTCTCCGCCGCCGACTGCCGGTTCACCTCATTGGCAGCTGCCAGCAACGCACTTTGCCGCCGCAACCGCCAGTAGGAGCAGCAGCCCCACGATCAAGCAGACGCCGAGCACCCCAAGCCAGAGCACAAGCGTTTGCAGCTGGGCTTGTTGGTTTTTTCTTGTTGCAGGGCCGCTAGCCGGGCTGCTCTTTGTTTCTGCGTGAGCAGCTGTACGCGTGCGGTTTGGGTTTGCGCCTGCGCTTCAGTAGCCCGGTTCTGTTCGGCCATTAGCGCCAGCCGAGTCTACTGCACCTGCTGCTGTGCTTGAGCTGCTTGGTTCTTCTGTGTGAGTAAGGCTACATTGGCCTGCGCAGCGCGCGAATTAGCTTCCTGCAACGGGTTCCTGCACCAGTCAGCACGGTTCTTACTAACGACCCATAAGCACACCAAGCAGGCAACTTAACCATGGCATTACACAGCAGCCCGCTTCGTGATAGAAGCATAATATTTCGATCTACTATACCACATATTGGGGCCGGACCTTTGCGGCGGCAAATGCCTGATAGGGCCGGTCGGTCCTGCTAATTCGTCCCTCACCATCCCCAATCGTTATGAAAACGTCTTTGAAAAATGCCGCTTGTTTCGCTCTTTTCACTGTTGCCACTTCCCTAGGTTTTACGGGTTCTGCTTCCGCGCAAGAAGCACCGCAACAACAGATTTCTGGCCAGCCAGTAGGCGTGGAGCGCGTAGGAGAATTTGTGTACCTGGTGCGCGTGAGCAATCCTGGCCTGCAGCGGGGTCGGCTGCAGTTGGTGCGCGTGAATGATGGCGCTGTGCTGTACGATGAAGTTACCACCCGTCCCTCGTTCGGCCAGAAGCTCAACGTAGAAAGCCTCAGCGATGGGCAATACGCCGTAGTCGTAACGCTAGGCAAGAATACGCACCGCTACACATTGCAACTGCGCACTACCACCCAGCGCACCACCGACCTAAGCCTAGCCAGCGTAGCCCAACGCTAGCCCTACAGACGCTCATTCGCGCCTCACAATCCACGGAAAGCCGCTTCTCGTCACGAGGAAGCGGCTTTTTTGTGTGCTTAGCTTCCTGGAGATCGGGCAAAGCACCAAGTATGTGCCCGTCATAGTACTGTTTCAGTTCGCCGCTTTAAAGCTATAGCTCTCAAAGACAGCATTTTTTCAAGGGCATGCGTAGATACATGTTTTTAGCCGACGTCGTTCCGGGCTCCTTCCCACAATTAAATTCACAGAGAGAGTTCGGCGGCTTTTTTCCTCATTCTAAACCTCTGCACTATGCATCGTTTTCTGGTTTTCATGTGGCTGCTCGGGGTAGTAGCATTGCAATGGCCCGCGGCGGCAATAGCCCAAGCCACTGATGCCGACCTACCCGCACGGCCTTCGCCATTCCGATTCGTAACGGACCAAGGCCAATTATTGAGTGCCGCCGACGCCAAAAAGCTCGAAAGTGGCCTGCGTCGCTACGCCGACAATACCGGCACGCAGATAGTAGTCGTGACGGTGCCTACGCTTGGGGGCCGCGACGTGGCCGACTACGGCCGGGCGCTGGGTGAAGCCTGGGGCATTGGGCAACGCGACAAAAACAATGGTTTGGTGGTATTACTGTCAGGCCAGGAGCGCAAAGTCACCATTCAGGCGGGCTCTGGCCTACGCAACGTGATTACGCCCGAGCTAACAGCCCGCGTAATCAACCAGCAAATGACTCCTAGCTTCAAGCAAGGCAACTACTTCGCTGGGCTACGCACGGGCCTCAACACGCTGATGCTGGCTGCTAATCCCAGTTCCGACCCTAGAAAGACCGAACCGGGTACCACGCCTGATCCAGCAACGGCTTCCAGCGCCAATTCAAACCAAGTAGACCAACTCCCGTCTGCTGCCGAGCCAGAGCCCACAGTTACAAGTCCGTATACTGCTGCCGAACCTCAATCATCGGGGCTTGGTATTGGAACGCTGCTTGTGGGCGCACTGGTAGTAGGCGGCATCATCTGGCTGCTCTTCAAGCTATTTCGGCGGCGCCCGGCGCCGGCAGCAGGCCCAACGCCCGGCCAGAATGCTCCTGATTTTCTACCCAATTCGCCCACTGGTCCCGCGGGTGGCTATGGCCGCAATCCTGGAGCTGCTTCCGGCCCTGAGTTTTTGCCAAATCGTTCGGGTATGGGCGGCAGCGGCATAGGCGGTGGTATGGGTGGCAGTGGTATGGGCGGCGCCTTGCTAACTGGTGCCGCCGCCGCGGCCGGAGCCTACCTCGGCAACCGAATGGCTTCCGGGCACGACCAGCCAGAAAGCACGCACCTGAACTCCGACAACACTCCCCCAGCCCTCGACAACGGCGCTGGCCCCGCTACCGCTGGCGGCTTCCCTTTCATGAATGATGCTGGCAGCTCCAACGAAGTGGCCCCAGATTACTTCTCCGACTCCGCCGCCGATTCTTCTCCCGACTACTTCTCGTCCGATGATAGTGCGTACGACGACACTTCCTCAGACGATACGGGCGGCGGGGGCTTCGACAGCACCGACGACAACAGTGGCTCGTGGTAACACCGATTCTAAGCCCAGAATTCGCATCCAACAACAAAGGCCGGGTAGTTGCCCGGCCTTTGTTATGCTAGAAGTTATCTACTGGTTCTTGTTGGTAGCTGGAGCTGGGGGAGCAGCAGGTTTAACGAGAGGCGGGGCTGGTACCGGCTGGCGCAGGGGTTGGTTGTCGTCGACAGTGGCTTGCCGGGCGGGGTCGCCGGTTAGACCAGGCGCAATGGCTTTGCCTTGGCTTTGTCCCTGACCGTTGGTGGTGGTGGTGCCAGAGGCAGTAGCCGGAGCGGGCATAGGTGTGTTGGGTGGCGGCACTTTCACGGCGCCCGCCTTGCGCTGAGTGGGTGTAGCGGGGGCTCGGTTCTGAGCGAGGGCAGCACTGCCAACGAGCGTGGTCAGCAATAGAGCGAGGGTGGCGGCACGTATCATAAGGTGAAAGAAGCTAGGCGTGAGATGTACCCGAGTATACGGCCACTCATTAGGTTACGGCTGTCTTACTGTCTTCGTCTATTGCTCTAGTATTCAAATGGGCTAAACGACCGGGCGTACGGAACCTCTTGAAAAGCAAACTCGCCGCCCTTCCTACTCAGGAAAGGCGGCGAATAGTTGGTGCATTCACACAATGCGGAGTGGACTACCGCTTGGGCATAGTTCCTACTGGAGCATCTACTTTGATTACGCCTCTTGGAGCAGTTGCTTGCTGCTTGCGCTTACGCATGGCTTTGCGCCGGGCGGCCCGGCGGCGGAAAAACCCAAGCCGGCGCTTCTTGCTGCGGCTGTTGCCCTTGTAGCGCTTGTAGTTTGGTCTTGGAATGGCCGCCGCTTCGGTAGCGTCGGCATGGGTATCGACCGCTTCGGTGGCGGCTGGCTCGGCAGTGGCGTGGCCTGGCTCACAAAGCACGAGCAGCGCGCACAACAAAAGGAATACAATTCGAATCATGACAAAGAGTTGAGGTTGAGGCAATGTACGTTAGCCAGCGAACGAACGGATGAAGGTACGCCTTCTATTCCTAGCGCCGCTTGCTGTCGAGCCTCTTTACTAAAATGATGCCGAAGAATTGAGGAAGAGCAGAAATAGAAGATGGCACAAAGAAGCCCCCGCTCCATCCTCACAGGACAGAGCGGGGGCTACTACTAGGCCCCGAAGATGTTTACTTAGTGCGCACCGGTGGGCCCGCCTTAATGCTCGGCCGACCAGTACCACGCTTACGCTGGGCCTTACGGCGCAGTTTCCAACGGCGAACGGGGCCTAGCTTGCGAGGCTTGTGACGGCTGTTGCCACGGTAACGCTTGTAGTTAGGACGCGGTGTCGCGGCCATTTCAGTGGGAGCTGCCGTGCCTTCGGTAGCAGTGGCGAGTGCTGTTTCTGGATCAACGAAGACCAGCAGAGCGAAGAGAAGAAGGAGTATGGTTTTAAACATAAGAAAGATGAGTAAAACGGTTCGACTTTACAGCGTACAACGCTTCGAAAGAAAATGTCCTATCAAAGTGGTGCTTATAAACTAATATACTTGATTTAGTTAAAAAGTGTTGAGTTGCTCCTACTGTATTTTCAACTTCTTCGAAAAACTGGAATTATACTTTTTCAAATAGCTCGAAGAAAAAGTATTCAAATCATAGGTCGGGTAGGCGTCTATGGTTAAGCCCTACACCCTTAATTCTTACTCCTACTAGCCTTTCTGTGGCCCTCACCCTGTACACCTTTCTATCGGCACTCGACCTTAAGCGGATGCCTCTGCTCATGTACAATGCTGCAACACATCCGCCCGTCCTGTGTCTCGCTTTTCATAGCTCATGTCGCATTACTACGGTTACACGGGTTCATTAAAAAAGACGCTCCGTTTTCACAGAGCGTCTTTTCATTATGCATCACCTTCTTTGGGATTACCAGATCACGGCGCGGTCGGCGTCTGAGCGGACCATTTTCTGGCCCGGCTGGCAGCCGAAGGCTTGGTAAAACTGGGGCATGTTCATGAGCGGGCCAATGGTGCGGTACTGGCCCGGCGAGTGCGGGTCGGTGAGGATTTGCTGGCGCAGAGCTTCGGGTCGGATGTTGGTGCGCCGTAGCTGGGCCCAGCTCAGGAAGAAGCGCTGCTCCGGCGTAAACCCATCGATAAGGGGGCGCGGCTGGTCGCCGAATTGCTGTTTGAGTTGCTTTTGCAAGGCGCCGTAAGCAATGGTTAGACCGGCGAAATCAGCGAGGTTTTCGCCCATCGTCAGTTTGCCATTCACGTGTACCGAATCGAGCGGGGAAAAGGCATCGTATTGGCGACCCACCACGGCAGCGCGCTTATTGAACTCATCGTTGTCGGCTTGGGTCCACCAGTCGCGCAGGTTGCCGGCGGCATCGTACTGGCGGCCTTGGTCGTCGAAGCCGTGGGTCATTTCGTGGCCGATGACGCCGCCAATGGCGCCGTAGTTCACGGCATCGTCGGCTTTGGGGTCAAAGAACGGCGGCTGTAGGTAGCCCGCCGGAAACACGATTTCGTTCATCGGCGGGTTGTAGTAGGCGTTGATGGTGGGCGGGGTCATGCCCCACTCGTTGCGGTCGATGGGGCCGCCGTACTTCTTGGCTTCTTCGCGGTACTCCCACTCGCGCGCCGCCAGCAGGTTGCGGAGGTAGGAGTCGCGCGAGATATTCAAGGCAGAATAGTCCTTCCACTTGTCGGGGTAGCCGATTTTCACCCGCAGGGCGTTCAGCTTCTTCAGGGCTTCCTGCTTGGTGGCGTCGCTCATCCAGGTGTTGGTTTGGATATGCTCCGCCATCGATACCTTGATGTTAGCCACCATGTCCAGGGCCTTCTGCTTGGCCTCCGGCGAAAACGCCTTGTTCACGTAAAGCTGGCCAAACGCTTCGCCCAGCGCAGCATCAGTAGAACCGAGCATCCGCTTCCAACGCGTGAGTTGCTGCTTGCTGCCGCTCAGCACCTGCTGGAACCGAAACGACTCGTCTACATACGCTTTGGGCAGCGCCCCCGCCACCGACCGAACCAAGTGCCAACGCAAGTAAGTTTTCTGGTCGGCCAGCGGCTCGGCTTTGAGCAGCGTGTTCACCTCATCGAAGAAAGCTGGCTGCCCCACCACAACTTCCTTGGCTTGGCCCAACTGCATATCGGCCAGTAGCGGCGCGAGGTTAAGGTTGGGGTAGCGTTTCTGCGCCACGGCCAGCGTCATCTTGTTGTAGTTCAGTTGCGGGTCGCGCAGTTCCACGCGGGTGCGGGAAGCTTTGGCGAGCCGCGTTTCCAGCCGCTCCACGGTGGCGGCGTTCTTCTGCGCCACGGCCGGCGCGTCGCCCAGCAGCCCAAACATATTGACGAGGTACTTGCGGTACGCGGCCCGGATGGTTTCGGTGCGCGCGTCCTGCTTGAAGTAGTAGTCGCGGTCGGGTAGCGTGAGGCCGCCTTGCGCCATACCCACGGTGTACTGGGTGGAATTTTTCTCATCTACTTCCACCCCGGCCCGGAAGAAAGCACCCGTCTGCAACATCTTCTGCCGAGCCACCACGGGAGTCAATCCTTTCAAGTCCTTGACGGCGGCAATACGGTTTAGCTCCGGCAGCAAGGGCGTCAGACCCGCCTTCTCAATAGCCACGGTGTCCATAGCAGCAGCATAGTAGTCGCCCACTTTTTGCTCGTTGGTGCCTTTGGCAGCGGCCGTATTAGCGGCGGCTTCGTCCAGAATCTGCCGTAGGAGAATCTGCGTCCGGTCGTTGAGCAGGTTGCGCGGCCCCCAACTGGAAGCGTAGCTCGGAACAGGATTGGTTTTCAGCCAAGTACCTCCCGAAAACTGGAAGAAGTCGTCGCACGGCGACACCGAGCGGTCCAGGTCGGCGGGGTTGATGCCGACTCCTTTTATACTAGGAGCCGCAGCAGTAGCCGCCGTGGGAGTTGTGGCCGTGGGAGCCGCGGTGGTAGCGGCGGGCGTGGTGCGGGTAGTGGTAGCGCAGCTGGCTAGCACGGCCGCCATACCCCAGGTTAGGAGGGAGTAGGGTTTGATCATTGGAACAGCGCAAGGTGAAGTAGTAAGGCTAAGGTCGCGAAGAAGGCCAGGCAGGTTGCGGCCCACGCCTTGCGAAGATGAGCATTCCTTCCCCTGGGAATCCTGGCATTCTAACGCGGTTTAGCCCGCTGATACTGGTTGGGCCAGTGCACATCAATTCCTAGCTCGTGTGCGGCACGTAACGGGAAATGCGGGTCACGCAGCAGTTCCCGCGCCAGCAGCACCAAATCGGCCTGGCCTGTGGCAATAATGTCTTCGGCTTGGCGGGCAGTGGTGATGAGGCCCACGGCGCCAGTCAGCAAGCCCGTTTGCTGCCGTACGCGCGCCGCAAACGGCACCTGGTAGCCCGGCCCAACCGGAATAGGCGTCAGTACGTTGCCGCCGCTAGAGCAGTCGAGCAGGTCCACGCCCCGTTTTTTGAGGATGGCGGCCAAAGCCACTGTTTCGTCAGCCGTCCAGCCCCCTTCCATCCAGTCGGTAGCTGATATGCGCACGAGCAGTGGGAGGTGCGCGGGCCACACGGTGCGAGTGGCGTCCACTATGTCAAGCAGCAGCCGAATTCGGTTGTCGAAGGAGCCCCCGTAGGCGTCGGTGCGGTGGTTGCTCAGGGGCGAGAAAAATTCGTGCAGCAGGTAGCCGTGGGCAGCATGCAGTTCTACTACCTCGTAGCCCGCGTCCAGCGCCCGCCGAGCCGCAGCCTGAAAATCAGCCACAACTTGCTGAATTTCTGCCAGATCCAGCGCGTGGGGAACGGGTTCATCGGGCGTGAAAGGCAGGGCGCTGGGGGCCACCGTGGTCCAACCGCCAGCTTCAATGGGCACTACAGTACTGCCTTTCCAGGGGCTGGTGTGACTAGCCTTGCGGCCGGCGTGGGCCAGCTGGATACCGGCCACTGCGCCCTGCGCCTTGATAAAATCGGTGATGCGCCGCAGAAACGGCACGTGCTCATCTTTCCAGAGGCCTAGGTCGTCGGGGGTGATGCGGCCCTCTGCCGATACGGCGGTGGCTTCCTGAATGACGAGGGCGGCTCCACCCACGGCACGGCTGCCCAAGTGCACCAGATGCCAGTCGTTGGCAAAGCCATCCTGAGCGCTGTACATGCACATAGGCGCCACCGCAATTCGGTTGCGCAACGTGAGGCCGCCCAGCACGAGCGGCGAAAACAAACTGGACATAGCAGGGACTTTCAGTCGATGGCAGCGAATAAACGGCCCCGGCCAGCAAGAGTTTGGGCCTAGCTAAACACCTAAAGAAGCGACTGCGGCTAGGGCTTGGCTTTCTTCGGGGCTGGCTTTTGCGACGAACGAGTAGAATCTGGCGCGGTCATCGGCTGTTTAGATGCTTTATTCAGCTTTCCCCGGTTGGTATCGAGCGTAACTGTGCGGGCGCCCTGGCTGGGGGAGGCATCTTGCAAATTAACGGTGCTAGCCGGCTGAGGATTGGCAGGAATGCCTTGAGCCTGAGTAAGAGAAGCACTAGCGGCACTTCCCATCAGCAAAAATGAAAGAAATAACTTATTCATCATACAGCGGAAAATGTGCAAGGACGAAACTACATCTTAGTTGACAATCAACGAGATGCTTGCAACAATAGTCACATATGCGAGCATAAAGTTGCTTCCTTCACCTACTATTCACCGCGCTGACTAAAGCTGGTGGCGCGGCTTATTCCGTATAGTGACCTTGCTATTCTTCGGGGAAGGCGTATATTTGCAACCAAATCAGTTACATTAATTTCATGAACACCCGCTTTGCCGTTGCCACGCATATTCTGGCCTACCTGGCGCACGCGCAAGGGCAGCCGGTATCGTCGGAGGTGCTGGCGGGCAGTGCTGGTACCCACCCGGTGGTGGTGCGCCGGCTGATTAGCACGTTGCGGACGGCGGGCCTCGTTCGGACGCAACTAGGCGCGGGCGGCGGGGCACTATTGGCGCAAGCTCCGGCTAGCGTGTCATTGCTGGATGTGTACGAAGCAATGCAAGAACCCGAGCCTGACTTATTCGCCGTAGGCAACACCACCCCCAACTCTCACTGCAACCTGGGCCGCGTGATGCAGCACACCCTGGAAGACTTATTTGGCAGCGCCGAGCAGGCTATGCGCAATGCTTTGGCGGCCGTGTCGCTGGAGCAGGTGATGCAGCAGCTAGCGGCTCGGCTTCCCAAAGACTTCGACCAAGACTGCGGCTGCCCAGGTGCGGCTGCTTAACACTCATTTGCCTTCTCCTTCCACACTTAACCCGCAGCCTCTTCCCAACCTCTACTCCTATGAAAGCGCAAAACATTGTTGCCTGGATACTCCAAGGGCTGCTGGCTTTGGGTTTCTTGTTCGCGGGCGGCACCAAGCTTATGGGCAACCCGGAGATGATTCGCAACATCACTAGCATGGGTTACCCAGCCTGGGCCACTTATGCCATTGGTGCGGTGGAAGTGCTAGGCGCCATCGGCCTGCTCATTCCCCGCTTCACGCGGCTAGCAGCTCTCGGGCTGGCCTTGGTTATGGTGGGCGCCGTTGCCTCCCTCCTATTCCTGACTTCTATGCCAGCGTCTTCTACCATCGGCGCGGCCGTGTTTCTGATACTGCTGCTCGTAGTTTACTTCTTGCGCCGGCCACAAGCCGTGGCGCCACTACATTAAGGCTCCGGCCTTGCTCCTGCGCTACGCCTACGCTAGCCCCTTCCTCCTCCATCATGAAAAAGTATTTGCGGGTGGCGCTTGTTACCCTGTTAGTGGGTGCAAGTAGTGCCGCTATTGTGCAAACCCTCCCTTCCAACGGTCCTTCTTATCCCGAAACGCTTACTGCCTATTTGCCTCTCACTGAAACACCTTCTACTGTCACTGACAAACCAGCTGCCTCACCCGCTACGCCGGTACGGGCCACTGTGGCTGGCCGCGTGTGGGAAGTGTATTTCAGTGAAGGCCAGCGTGTCCGTAAAGGCCAATTATTGTTGAAAGTAGCCGAGAAAATTCGTAGCGCCGAGCAGCGTCGGCTCGACGTGCTGCTCAGCCAGCACCAGCGGGCCTACGACACGCTAGTCGCGCAGCAGCCCACTGCTTCTGCCAAAGCTCTCACGGCCGCGCAAGAACAGTTGACTGCCACTCGACAGCAAGTAGCTCAAGCGCCCGCGCAGTTGAGTTTTCTTTTCGTGACGGCGCCGCAGGATGGTGTAGTCGCCAGCCGCACCGTAGCTCCCGGCGACTATCTCACGAAG
The DNA here is from genome assembly GCF_057808495.1 of Hymenobacter sp. M1-2. NCBI lineage: Bacteria > Pseudomonadati > Bacteroidota > Cytophagia > Cytophagales > Hymenobacteraceae > Hymenobacter > Hymenobacter sp. M1-2. Next base: position 4,395 of record NZ_JBTYZO010000032.1, on the reverse strand, counting down.
GCAACTACCATCGCCACGCTAGCCCCGGTGCCCGTTGATGATACTACGCTGCTGCTCTCGCGCGCCGACTAAACTAGGCTTCAGCAGTAAAGGCGTGCGAAGCGGGTGCTTTACTAGGGTTAGTAAAGTTTGGCGGGAAGACGCCTGTTGATAGTGGTGATAGTGGGTGAAGCTTTCCTGTAGCAATTAAAACTGGTACAGCTGGCGCACTGTTCGTCCTTTCCGCTTTGATAATGAAAGGGAAAAGTGGCGCCATATTGCCCCGAACCTCGGCAGTAGTACCTTGCGGCGCTACTTGCCTTGTTGCCCATGCCCGCTTTCTCCGATGAAGTGCATCATTTGCTGACTGAGGCGGGCTGGTACGCCGGCCGCAACGTCGATAGTGGACCTTATGAGCAGGAAGCACATCAGTTGCAACTCACTTGGTTGCCCGCCGCCGCGGCTTTTCTGAGCGAATTCGGTGGCCTGCACTGCTACTTCACCCGGCAAGACCATAGCACGGCCAGCATGCAGTTCGATGTTCGGCAGGCTGCGGGACTGCTCAATTTGTGTCGGTTGCGCCACGAGTACGAGCCTTTAGTGCCAGGCCAAGCGCTCAGCATCGTGGGCCACGCTTACGCCGACCCACTTTGTTTACTGGTTGCCAGCAACGGCTCGTTTTACGGAGCCTGCGAAGAAGGACTGTATTACATTGCCGCCTCAGCGCCGCAAGCCTTGGAAGCTATTCTGCTGGACTTGCCCTTCCAGGGAGTACAGTCTCCCAAGGTGGCTTAGGTACAGCCTCTATCTTTCGCTATGATTCCGCTTATTGCCCACACCCCGCGCCTCACTCTGCTGGCGGCAAGCCGTGCGTTGCTCACGGCCGAGCTATACAAACCCCACTACTTCCCGGTTTTGCTAGGCGCCGCCATGCCCACCGACTGGCCTCCCGGTGAGTACGACGAGGAGGCCAGCCGCTATTTCCTGGCCCAGCTGACGGCCGGCGGACGCACGGCGGCGGGTTGGTACGGCTGGTATGCCATTCAGCGAGCCATCGACGGGCACCCCGCCACGCTCATTGGCGCGGGCGGCTTTTGGGGCCCGCCCGACGCCGAAGGCACCGCCGAAATTGGCTATTCTATTGCGGCCGATTGGCGCGGGCAGGGCTTGGCCACCGAATTGGTAGCGGGGCTAGTGCAGCACGCGGCCCGCACTGGGCAAGTACGTCGCCTGTTAGCGCACACTCTTCCCGGCAATAAGGTATCGCAGCGGGTGCTGCTCCGGAATGGGTTTCAGCTTGTTGGCCTCGGTAACGATGAGCGGGTGCGCTTCGAGCGGGAAGTGGAACAGGAGTTGGTGGCGTGAGTGCTTTGTTTCACTGAGGGCGGGCAGCTTTGGCTTGTGGGTATTGAGGTTGCATTGTCAGCAGCGTATCGCGCAGGGTGCGGGCCACCACGTAAGCTTTGTACCAGTTTTGATCGGCGGGCACGAGGTGCCAGGGGCAGCTGGCGGGGTTGCAGTGCTGAAACACGTCTTCGTAGACAACTCGGTACTGGGGCCACTGCTGAGCTTTTTCTTCGTCGCCGGCTTCGTACTTCCATTGCTTAGTAGGATCCAGCACGCGTTCCTGGAGCCGGGCCCGTTGCTCGTCTTCCGACACGTGCAGGTAGAACTTGAGGATGGTCGTGCCCGCCTGCTGCAAGAGCTTTTCAAAATTGTTGATGGCCACGAATCGGCGGTGGGCCTCCTCGCTGTTCACCTGCCCTAGCACCCGCGTAATGAGCACGTCCTCGTAGTGGGAGCGGTTGAACACCTGAATCATACCCCGGCGCGGCGCTTGCAGGTGCACCCGCCATAGAAAATCGTGAGCCAATTCTTCCTCGGTTGGCGACTTAAACGAATGCACCCGTACACCCTGCGGGTTGATGCCGCTGAACACGCGCCGGACCAATCCATCCTTCCCGCTGGCGTCCATGCCTTGCAGAATGACGAGCACGCTACGGCGGTTTTCGGCGTAGAGACGGTCCTGTAAGTCTATCAGCTCTTGCCGAATCCGCTTCAACTCTCGCAGCGTAGCCGCTTTCGGTAAATCGGTGGGCGCCCGGCTAGACAGGTTGGCCAGGTTGACAGCAGAATCTTTCATAAAAGCAGAAGATAGGTAAAACAACAAAACAATGACTAAATACGCTGCATGGCCATTGGAAAGGTATTGAAGCCATTCTAGGCGGCTTTTTGCTCAGACGACTGTTCGGCATTGCCGGCCACAATGGCTGCAAAGACTATTAATACTGTCATTTCAGCGGCCATTATGTCCGAAGTAGTACCTACATAGTACTTATATTCTGTTGGTACATGGTTTGCCATACACCCATCGAATCTACGAGAGGAAAACAACCATGAACCTGATAAGCCGAGAATTCATCCGTAACCTGGCCCCGCAGTTGGATCTGCTCAATACGCTGGGCGGAGGCATTGCGCAGCCTCAGATGCGCGTGGACAAGCGGGAGCAGGGTGTAGTAATTCGCATAGCTGCTGCTTCCGTGAGCCCCGAAAATATCCACGTGGTGCTCAGCAACAGCCGTCTGACGGTGTATGGTGAGTTCCGCCACAGCCCCGAGGATCAGCTGGCCGCGCCACTCTTCACCCGAGTGCTCGATCTGCCGGCCAACCTCGACCTGAGCCGCATCGATGCTATTCACGAGCAAGGCGAGCTGCGCATCCGCATTCCGTTCCAGGACTCAGCGAGCCAGCAGCGCGAAATTCAAATCAAGCAGCGCTAATCCTAGTCACTGCTTATTATAACGCCGGGGCCGACCGGTACCTTGTCTCATCAGCCACTGCTTTGCAGTGGCTTTTTTTATTGCCTTGGGCTTCCACCGAAATGGGCCGGCAGCCTAGAAGAATATCATCCGTTAAATAGCAGAAACAGCAACACGAACCCCATCAGCAGCGACAGATAGAACCAGCCCATTACCTGCCCTCGATAGCGGCGTGGAAGCTGGTTGCTGACCGTCAGGACGCCGACAACTACCAGTATCAGGTGCAGCAGCAGAAACACCACTGCTTTCACCCAGTTCGGCACAATGGTGTTTTCGGGTTGATACTGATCGGCCATGCCTAGCGGCGACGTCACCCAACGCAGCAAGTAGTAGGCTACGGTTTCGAATAGCAGAAAACAAACCGCCCCCGCACCCAGAGCCAACAAGCTAGATTTTTCAGTTACGTCGGCCATTTAAGTGAGGAAGTTACAGGTGGCAGGTAACACGTGAGAGGTTGTTGGAAAATAGGACGAATTAGAAAGATGATAAGGAAATGATGTGGTTGATAGGTTAAGGTGACTGTTGTGCTATTTTTTCACCTATCACGTGTTACCTGTCACCTAATCTCCTAATCACTTCTTTAACACTTCGGCGGTGCGGGTTTGAATATAGAGCTCTTCTACTTTGGTACGGGCCCACGGCGTGCGGCGCAGGAAAGCCAGGGCCGATTTAACGCTAGGATTCACGGCGAAGCAGTTCATACGCAACCGCTCATCCAGACCCGGCCAGCCGTAGTGGGTGTGCAAATACTCTACAATAGTAGCTAGCGTAACGCCGTGTAACTCACGAATTAAACGGCCGTTTTCGTCGCGGGCATCGTTGGGGGCAGGAGGTGTGGGCATGGGAAGTAGTGTGCGAGAAACGAGGTAGCAAGTTCGGTAAAAACGGCTGCTGCGCCCCACCTTTTGTCGTTTTTGGGCACTACAACAGCCGTTGGTGGCGTTACTTTTGCCGTGATTACCTCAATGAAACGTTCTTCTTCCCCCTCTCGTCGCCGCTCCTGGGTGCGCCCCTTCTTGCTTTGGGCGCTACTGCTGGTGTTGCTGGGGGCGTTAGGACTCTATAGCAAATATCGGCGGCAGGTGAACCGCTACGCTCGCCGTACCTGGGCCACGCTCACTATTGGCCACCTCACCGGGCGCGAGAAAACGCCCCTGCTTGAAGGCTACTCTATACACGGTATCGATGTTTCAGCTTACCAAGGCCGTATCGACTGGGCGGAAGTGGCGAGCCATCAGGTGAAGTTTGCTTTCATTAAAGCCTCAGAAGGCGCCACCCTCCGCGACTCGCACTTTCGCCGCAACTGGAATGCCGCCCGGCAGGCGGGCGTGTACCGCGGGGCCTATCACTACTTTCAGCCCAACTCCGACGCGGCGCGGCAAGCCAACCTGTTCACCCGCACCGTGCCGTTGGTGCCCGGCGACCTGCCCCCGGTGCTCGATGTAGAGCACGCCAAGTTTCACGACGTAGCCGTGATGCGGCGCAATGTGGCCATTTGGCTGCGGTTGGTGGAGCGCCACTACGGAGTTCGGCCTATTCTCTAACGCTTGGTGTGAGTTAACAACGGAAGAGGTCCGCAAAAGCCAGGGCTGGCCTT
>NZ_JBTYZO010000031.1:0-67166 GCF_057808495.1 Hymenobacter sp. M1-2 | reverse complement strand
GGACCCTGACCCCCGTCACGGCTACTAGTGCCCGCTCGGCCAGCACCGCCAGCAGTGCCTCGGTACCCCCGCTCTTAGCAGTGCCCGGCCAGCCGGCTCCCCTGTCGGCATACCCCAACCCGAGTCCGGCCGGGCAGGCGCAGACCGTCACGTGGCGGGCGCAGGCGGCGCAGACCGTGATGCTGTACGTCTACACGGATCAAGGCCGCTTGGTGAGCTTGTTCACCCGCGCCGTGCCGGCCGGCGAGAGCCACTTCGCGCTGCCCACGCAGCTGCCGGCCGGCACCTACTACCTCCAGGCCTCCCTTGACGGTAAGCCCCAGTCCTTTCGCTTCCAAGTCGAGTAAACGCCGGCCCTACTGCCCAATGGCTGGGCCCACGCACCCGCATGGGCCCGGCCATTGGGGCAGGCGTTTCCTATTCACCTCTTTCCTTCCACAACCTGAGCTAGGTTTTAATGATGCACCTTTCTCTTCACGCTTTGCCGCGTGCCTGTCACACGGGCTCCCGCCCCATGATCCTCGTTGCGCTTGCTGCTGCGCTGCTGACCGCTAGTTGTGCGGATAAGCTCACTCAAGAGCCCGCCCCGGTGCCTCAGGCCGACAACTTGTCTCAAAATGCCCTCGAAGGTCTGGTCTGGCTGCCGGGCTCACTTACCGCCGGCACCTATGTAGCTCCCGAGCAATTGCGCAACCTGCCTGGTGGCTTGGTAGGTTCACCCATTTGGAAGAGCAACAACCCCGAGGCCGTAACGGGCGAGGGTTGGCTAATGACCAGCGGCCCTAATGCCACCCAGCGTGGAGGCACGTCCACGCCGCTCGCTGGGCCCGCTACCCTTTATGTGTCGCACCTTAATTTTATGGGGCAGCTCAACAACCAGGGTGTGCGCACCACCAACCGCGATTTATGGATCCACCTTATTGCCAGCAACCCGAGCCCTGGGACCATTACTATCACGGGCAAAGGGAAACTGGAAAGTAATAACCTCTGGCGCTTTCGGCAGACGGACCCCAATGTGCACAGTGCCTGGTATCTCTCTTCACTGGACTGGACCAACAACACGCTCAATAACGTCAATGTAAGCATATCCTCAGCCAAAGCGGTAGAAATCGCTAAAATCCGGCTGGCAGCTCAGCCCAGCGGGCAGGACGTGTTTACTACGGAGGGCCGCTACGAGGTGAATGTAGCTGGCGGGGGCGCTTACTTCCACGCCGTAGCCACCTTCGACGGCAACACCAGCCGGGCTATTACTTTCGCTACAGCCGCCAATGCACAGCAAGCGCCCGGCAACCAAGGTAGTCCCCTCATTACGGTGGACGAGTCGGGTGAGGCCTACGGCCGCGAAGCCGGTATAGCAACCAACTCAGCGTATTATTCGGGTGATGTAAATGTGACACTGCCTAGCGGAGGCAACCATTATCTAGCCTTATGTTACAACACTAATGCCCGCAAGCCAGTTGCTCCGGGTGCAGCAGTATATTACCAGGAACAGAGCTCGCCCTACACTATGCGGTTACAATCGTCGACTCGTACCTGGGCCGGTTACGGCCATAAGTACAACGCTAAGCTGAACCTACGTAATAACAGTGCTAATGCCCAAACGGTGCGTTTGTCGCTGGGTGCTAACCCTATTAACGCCTCGGGTACGGCCATTGTCTTCGACGCACCTGTGCAGGTACAGACGGCTAGCGGCAGCGTCGTGCGCAATGTGATTCTCTATAACCGGCAAAACCCGACCTATGCTAACTCGCCGCAACGCCAGGAACTGTCGGCGTGGACTATCCCCGGCGGGGGGAGTCTGACGGCTAACGTGATCTGCTACGTGCCAGGCTTAGGCTTCGGCGCCGGCCTGCAACTTGTACTCGAATCGACAGGCGGCGACGCGCCACTAGCCAACGGTACCTACACGCTCACGCCCGACTGTGGACCAGGTGTTCGCCTAGATGTGCCGGGCGGCAACGCAACAGCGGGCACAGCAGTGTCCACGTGGCTCGATAACGGCAACAACGCCGAGAAATGGTACGTCACCCGGCAACTAGACGGGGCGTACCGGCTGAGCCCCGTACTGGACGCGAATCTAGCACTGGATGTGGCCGGCGGGGGCACGTCAGTGCGCACGGATGTGCATCTCTGGGCTTGGGACGGTAACCCGGCGCAACGCTGGGATATCATTCCGGCTGGCAACGGGTCGTACAAAATTCAACCCCGCAACGCGCCTTGGCTGTGCCTGGATGTGGAAGGAGGCAGTGCGGATCCCGCCAGCAATATCTGGCTCTGGGACGACATCAACTCCACAGGCCAGCATTGGCGCTTCACTCCCACGGTACTGCAATAGAGAAGGACAGAAATTATGTTGACCACTGGCGGTTTTACCGTGCTACTACTGGTAATACCACCGTGTCGGTTGGCGACTTCAATCACTTTTCGATGCTGTTTACCTATCAGGATGGTCCTAATTACTGTCACGTCAGCTTCAACAAGCTTGATGACCAGCTAAGTCTCGCCTTCCCAATAACGCTTCTGTTTAAGCCCTTTTTAACTCAAACGGACCGGTCGTCTCGCTCAACGGCCTCTTTTGGCTGAATAAGACGGCCGGAATATCACGGGTCGGCGAAAGGGCGACCGGACCAGGTAACGCCAGATCTTTCTAGCCAAGTACTGCTGAAAGACAACTAGCGAGTACTGAATTAACTGGCATGGTCACTCCATTTAATGCCACACGAGCCACATGACTTCTTTTCTCTCTGCGACTTCTGCCTCTACCATGAAAACTACTTATTCCACGCTGCCAGATAGCCTACGTATAGTGCTTTGGTTGTCGCTATTGGTTAGCGGCTGCAGCAAACATGATCTGGAACCCGTTCAACCAACTGAAACTTCCCCTGTTGGCACGACCATGCAAAGCGGAGAAGTTCGGACGGGCTACCTCTTCAACCAGCCTATCAGCTACCTGCATACGCCTGACGGCCGCGATATCTTTCAAGGCGATATCCTTCTTGATCCTGAACAACTAACGGCCAGCCCTGATTCGGCCACCGGGGCAAGGGGGACTGGCACCGGGCGCAACAACGGGGCGGCTCGCTGGCCAGAAAACACGGTGTACTTCGTCATCGACCCGGCTTTACCCAATCAGCAACGGGTGTGGGCGGCTATTGCCGAATGGCAGAACAATACTCCTTTGCGCTTCGTCCAGGGTACAGGCATAGGTAGTTACGTCACCTTCCAGCCTGGTGCGGGGTGCAGCGCCACAGTGGGCCGAACCAGCGGTCCGTCCTACGTAACATTGGCCGCAGGGTGCACAGCAGGCAGCACGGTGCACGAAATTGGGCACGCTATTGGGCTATGGCACGAACAATCGCGCACGGACCGCGATACATACATTACCATCCGCAGTGAAAACATCACGGCGGGACAAGAATATAATTTCCAAACGTATGGCGAGCGTGGTTTCGATGGGTTCGACTGGGGACCCTACGACTTCCTGTCTATTATGCATTATGCTCCCACTTCGTTTTCGAAAAACGGGCAGCCCACCATCACGCGAAAAGATGGCAGTTCTTACCCGTGGCAAACCACCGCACTGTCTAATGGAGACATTGCGGTAGCGCACGCAATGTATCCCGAAGGCATTACCGGGGAGCGGGCCTTGGTAACCGATTTCTATAAGTTCCGCCACACTGATTTGGCTTCATTCGACGAGGCTTCCCTGCGCAACCACTGGATTACTTACGGATCGAACGAGGGCCGGTCGCCTTCGCCTGCTTTTGATCCGGCCTACTATCGCGCCCGCCACCTTGATCTAGCCAGTTTTACACCAGCATCCTTACTTAATCATTGGTTAACGTATGGCTTATCGGAGGGTCGCCGTGCGTCCCCAGCCCTCGATCCCGGCTATTATTTAGCATACAACACCGACTTAGCCACGCTTTTCGCTCCTGACGGGTTGCACCAATATCAACGTGCGCTCTACCACTACCTGCGCTACGGTTTGGCTGAAGGTCGTCGTGGATCCGCCGATTTCGACCCCAGAGTGTATTTTCAAAAGAACCCTGACCTAGCTAACTATTACGGTGCCACCAATTATCGCGCCGCCCTCTACCACTGGCTCACCTATGGCCGTTTTGAAGGCCGTGCTGGCATATAATGCCCCGAGGATAGACGACTTTTTCGACGCCTAAATACTGAGCGAAGGCATAGGAACGCACCATACTGCAAACCATGCGGCTCTAAACCACAGAGATAGATTATTGCATCTCTCTCCTTCACCGTTATTCTTTGCTTATGCCACGTCAGGTAACGACAACCATTCAAGGCGGGGGCAGCTTGCTGGCCCCGTCTCAGGACATTCAGCGACTCTCCCTTACCCAAACCATGTTTGGGCATCATGAATTCGAGGTTCTAGTGCCCTTCGATCGAATAGAAGGAGCTTTGGGTTCTTTCTTTGCCACTGCGCACACGCGTCTGTTAGGCCAGTCGCTCACGGTACAAGTAGAAGCAGATGCTTTTCATTTCAATCAGGGCCAACAGCTACAGTTTCAAGGAATAACTACCTACCTCGACACGGGCAAAGACAATGACTACTCCGCCAGCGTGCAGGTGAGGGGCTACAGCCCCTGCCAGTTGCTAGCCAGTGGCGTGCAACGGCGCACATTTATTGGCCAGACTCTAGCCAGCATCTTCACCAAAGTGCTAGAGCCGTTTCCCGCCAATATGCTGGCCCGTGTCATCGCTCCTGTCCGCCGCGAGCCCCTACGTTACGTAGTACAATACCAAGAAACCGACTATGCCTTTCTTCGCCGGCTGGCTGCTGAGTACGGCGAGTGGTTCTACTACGACGGTACTACCTTACGCCTAGGCCTGCCTCACGGCGAAGCAGAAGTGGATTTCTGGGATGACGGCTACTATAATAGCTTCCGGTTTAGCATGAGCTTGCAACCCGCTAAAGATAAATTATACGAATATAATTATAATCAAAACAAACACTTTCAAAGTACTACGATCAGCCAGCAAGTGCCTGGTCTGAAGGGGCAACCGTTTCTGCAATTTGCTTTGCAGGAATCGGAAAAGCTGTACCCGGAGTCGCACCGGGTTTCCCAGCGGGTTATTCAGGGCACCAACCAGCTAGATGAGGAGGCGGTGCGCACGAAATCAAGCACGGCGGCTCATCTGGTTACGCTACAAGGCCGAAGTGACAATCCCTCCTTGCGCATTGGCGGCATCATCAATGTGTCAGGTAAAGGCATGGGCAGCCGCCAGCTCCTGCCCGACAGCTTTGGCAAGTATCGCCTCACCACCATCAGGCATACGGTGGACCAGAAGGGGAATTACAGCAACGAGTTCACGGCTATTCCCGTGCAGGCACTGCTTCCGCCGCGGCCAGGTGGCAGTGAGGTACCAGCGGGCAACGTGGAGCTGGCGGAGGTCATTGACGACAAAGACCCGGCTAAGCTAGGCCGCTTACGGGTGCGGTATTATTGGCCTGTACAAAACCGCCGCGATGCTGAGACGGACTGGATTCGGGTGCTCACCCCCTACAGCGGCGACGGCAAGGGACAAATGTTCAATCCAGAAATCGGCTCGCAGGTGATGGTGGCGTATGAAGATAACCGCGCTGAGCAACCGTTTGTGTTAGGTAATATGTTTCATGCTGGCAACCCGCAAAGCGCCTCTTACTCGCGCACCAACAACCACGTGAAAGGCATGCAAACGAAGGCGGGCAACAAAATCACGATGAATGACGCGGTGGGCGCACTAAGCATGCTGCTTTCCAACTCCAACAATAAAAGCACCGCCATGCAACTGGGCTACGACGGTAATGGCAATGTTACTATCAAAACGTTGGGACCAGTGCACGTATCGGGCAGCACCATCACGCTGGACGCTGGAATGATGGGAGAAATTCACATGCATGCCCGCCGTATCACGATGCAAGCCGAGCAGGAGATAGTGGCCCACGCGGTAGCCAAAGACATTACCCTCGTTGCGAAAGAAAAGCTGGCGTATCAGGGTAAGCTTATCACAGGTAAAGCGGAGGAAAACATGCACCTGGACGGGGGCCAAAAACTCACTTCTTCTTCCGACGATTCTCGCTACCTGTAGCGTCGTTGCAACCAGACAAGCGGATAATGTAAAAGCCAGCGGCGTAAGCCGCCCAACCTTACGGGAGAACGAGGAAACAAAGCTTGTGTCAATGCACCATCGGAGGGAATAAGATAGTGCCTACACGTAACAACCCATATCTACTGATATGCCGACCAAAGAGGAGCAGCAAAAGTTGCTGGAAAGCTTTTTAGCTGAGAAAGCAAAAAAGAGAGCCCAAGAAGCGGAAGCGGTAAAGCCACTCGCTGGACAGCCCGTGCCCAGCAAGACCCTCAACCAAGCTCCTACGCCCGAACCTGCCCCGGCCCCAACACCGGCAGCACCAGCTCTGGTGCCTGTGCCAACGCCGGTGTCTGCGCCAGCTCCAACGCCTGCTATTCCAGCTGCGGTGCCCGGTCTGCCCGCCGCACAACCACCAGCTCCACAAGGTGCAGCCCCGCCGGCTTCGCCAGCGAATTCCGCCCCACCCCAGAAACCCTCTGAAACCGAGAAGCCAGCCGAGACAGACAACCAGCCCGCTCCCCCACCAGGCAAGCAGCAGTACGAGTATGTAGTAGATGGAGCCACTCTCAAGTGTGATAAAGGTTCAGCTCCCGGCATGCTGCGTGTGGTAGCCAAGCGGCCCGAGGTAGGGGGGCGCCCCGGAGCTAACACCACCGACAATGCCCCGCTGGTCAATATTCCTTCCTTTGGTGGCTGCAAGCTGCAAAAAAATAAGCCGTGCGTGCCGGCACCGCAAGGCTGGGAAGGCTACTTCCGCAACACGAAGGTGGGCGAAGCGCCCGCTCTGCTGCGCGAAGTATGCACCAATAAATGCAGTGTGGGCGGCACCATCAAGATTACCCGCTCCGGCCAAACGGGCCCAACGGCTCCCCTGGATTTGATTCAGGCGCCCACCGTGACGACTGCCACCTGGACTTGCAACAATGGTAACTCCACACCAGAAGGGCCTCTGGCGCCTGCCAAACTCGTGGCCATGCCCAACATGAAGGCAGCTGGCCCACCCGTGGTCAACTCCAACAACCCAGAAAGCATTTACGAGCACGGCATCCTGTTTGCACACGATGGGCAGCCCGTAACAGGCGGTCGTTATGCCGAGGACCCCAAGACCAAGAAACCCCTCTTGCCCAAGCGGTCTACGGTACCTAACATGAAGGTGGGCGACATGCCCCTAAAAGAAGCCTTCTTAGTGGCCAGCCACCAAAACAAAACGGGTGGGCCCGCCACTATTTGGATTATCGCACGCAACCCCAGCACAACGGAGGCGGTGACGGTGGACCTAGGCGGCTCCGGTCTAAGCAGCGGTAGTAGTAACCCGGTTGATAGAAATCGCGTGTACCCAGGTGTACCGCCTGTCAACGGCAAAAAGGTCACGCACGTACAGCCCACGCCTGACCGCGACAATGCCGCGACCATGAAGCAGCGAGAGTTTACGAACTATACGGGCAGGTCGGTGTACTGGAATGTGGCGTTAGACATGCTGACCGGCGCGACCCCTGACCAATTTGACGGTCTTATCCCCCCCGGCGGCACGGCGGTGCTCTACAAAGAGACGGGCTTGGCTGACGGTGGAGGCATGGAGGCGAGCTTTAACCTGAAAACGAGCGGCGGCCAAGGGCTTTATACTTATGTGGTGTCGACGGCTAGCAGCAACCCCGCCGAGGCATTGGCTATGATCAAGGCCCGGCGCATGGCCGATGGCAACGAACTGCCACAGTCGTCGGCAAAGGAAGGTGGTGCGAAAAATGCGTTCGGCACGACGGCCGGCGTGTACGCCGCCTCCAAGCTCGTCGGCGACGTGCCCGTGCCCCTGCCCGAATGCGATGCCCACCTAGCCTTCTCGCTCAACGATTCGACCTACAGCCGCAAGGCCGACAACTCGCGCGTGCAAAGCCTGCCGGGGTTGCGCGACGCCAAGGGCGAGTCTCTAGTTTTCGCCGACTCGGCCCAACGTACCCATGCCAACTATGGACTGGAATACGACCTAGCCTTGGTGCTGCGCAACGACCAAGCCACACCGCGTAAGGTGCGCGTCTGGTTCAGTCACAACGCGGTGTACGCGCCGCCCGGTGAGCTGCCGAAACCGGAAAATCGCCGGCAGCTCGTCTTTAACGGGCCAATGTCTTTCAATGGCCAGCCACCCGTCACGGTACTCATTACGTGGTACAAGACCTCGCAAGAACTGACCACCGCCCCCATCGTGGTCAACCCTGGTCAAGAAATACGCGTGCCGTTGCGGTTCTTTTTTCCGGGCATGAGTTCGGGCGGCTTACAACTAAAGTTGGAAAGTAAAAAGTAAGATTAGACGGTGTACCGTCACTTACACCTAATATCGCAACCTGCACTTCACTTATTCAGATGGACGGCGTAAACCTCAACAGCATAGTAAGCGGCCTGCACGCCGTTACTGGCAACCAACCGCGCGCCCTCGAGCAACTTGTTACATCCTACGCTCAGCAGGCGGCGCAGCAGCTGATTCCAAGCGACCTATCCCGGGTTGCTGCCTTGTTGCCCGTAGAGTTTCAAAGCGGCACTTTAAGCTTCTCCTCTCAAAAGTTGGAAGGTGCTTTTATGGACGTACTCGGTACCTTAAGTCCCGAGGCATTGCGCACCTTGCAAGACGTCTCTACTGTGTTGCCTGGCTTAATGAGCTCACCAGCCGAAGCGATTAGCGACGCGTTGTTTGATCGGGTGGGAAATCATCTGCTACAAGAAGCAATGCCCGCGCAGTTGCAACAGTTTGTGGCAACCGGGCAAGAGGTGCTAGTAGCTTCAGCCGCCGCCCAACTGCCTTTGGCTGGTGCGCTGACGCCGCCACCAGCAATTGCCCAGATTCCACCCAAAGAAGAGTCAGCCGCCACTAAGGAAAGTAATAAGAACAAGGCCGCTACCCCTAAACCGCCCGTCAAGACCGGGTGGCTTGATGCCAAAAAGGAGCGCTACGAGCAGCGCATGGAGCTGATCGACAAGGCGGAAAGCAAACGCGCCAAAATTAGCAACCCCGAGTTCAGCCGCGCCCTCGACCGGCTGAAGTTTAACAACATAGCCGTGGAACGCTGGCGCTTGGCTGAGGACGCTTCCAACTACCAAAGAGTGAATAACCCAACCTCTAAAGACTTTGCTCAAGCCAAGAAAATGAATTTTAGGGTTATACATGACGAGCCGGCCCGCGGCAGCCGGCCCCGCCAGGTGTTGTTCCAGAAGGGCCGTACCCCTGAGGGCTGGACGGTGGGCCCGGTATGGGATGATCAAAGTACCGGCCTGAATGCTGTGCTCTACTATAGCAGCTTCGAGAGGGCAAAGCAGCCTGTGCTGGCCTTCGGCGCAACCGAGCTAAATCGTATCGGCGGTCCAGCAATTCCAGTGGACGTTTTGACGGACTACAACCAAGCGTTCACCACCCAACGACCTTTTGGATTTCGGGTGCCTATCGCCCGTCAATATGCCGCAGCCATTGAATTGAGCCGACAAATAGCTAACCGCTATCCCAAAGCCACTCTCACCGGCTACTCTTTAGGTGGCGGCTTGGCATCGGCTGGGTCTGTAGTAGCTAACCTGAAGGCTTATACCTTTAACGCCGCAGGGCTGCATCCCGATACGGTAGCGCCTTACGGCATCACCAAAGCCGACCTTGCTAGAAAAGCTGGCCGAATTGACACGATTCACTCCAGTGGCGACCAACTCCAGCCTTTTCAGGATTTAAAACACGCGCCTGATAATCCATTTCGCCACGTGTACGGCGGCGACGATTTGCCGTCGATTATTGGAAAACGGCATATAGCGGGCACGGGGCCACACAATCCAGCGGGCATCGAGGAAGGCTTGGAACAGCAAAAAGCGGCCGACACTGCCACCATTCACTCGTTCCTGGCTGGCAAAAAGCGCTGACGTAGGCTGACTGGTTCCCGCAGACTTAGGCCTGATCTGGTCAGTAGTACTGTTTGTGCTACCAATTGAATATTCAACCCCTACGGGTAGCCTAATGAAACAATTATCTCCCGAGCTATATTTTCGTGGCAATGAGTTAACGGCTGCCCATGCGATTGCTACCGGCAACTCTCTGGAGTTGGCAAAGGTCCTGAACGTTGCGCAAGTCAACGTGAATGCAGCAGGGCAGGATGGCATGACACTATTGCTCTTTGCTCTGTTCAGCCAGCAACACGCGTGCCTGCATCTGCTGCTCGTGCGGAAAGCGGATCCAAATCAGACAACAGCCATAGGCGAGGACGAGTACATGCAACCCGTCGCTTTGGCTGCTGCCCACGATGACCTAACGGCCTTGCGCCTGCTGCTGGCCCACGGCGGCGACCCCAATAGCCGACACCGGGGTGAGCCAGCCTTATTCAGCGCCATCTACGCGGGCAACTGGACTGCTCTACATCTGTTAGTTGAGCACCAACGCATTAACTTAAACCTGGCCAAGCCAGACGGGGGCACGGCTATATTGCTGCTGGCTTACCTAAATCAGTTTGAGCAGGTAGCTTACTTGTTGGGTAAAGGCGCTAACTTCGACAAAGCTGATGAGTCAGGCGGCACGGTAGCCTTTACAGTCCAGAACACGAATCTCGACCCAGAGAGCGAAGCACATCAGTGGCAGCAGCGTGTAAAGCAGTTACTGGAGCTGCGCGGGGTGAAGTTTCCAGTGCCTAATCCCAGCGTGGAGTGGGAAAAGAAGCAAGAAGCCGAAGAGAAATTGCGGCGGCGATGGCTTCGCACCAGCGAAGGTCTCAGCTGGGATGACCGAATAAACCACGCCGTTGCCGACGAAGAAGAAAATAGCGACGGCGTGGAACTGATGCAATTGCGGCAGGCAGCGGAAGCAGCGTATGAAGAATGGGTCTTAAAAGTGTCATAACCATGGCGGCAGACCTGCCCAGCTCAACAAGCGTTTACCCGCCATGCCGGCCGTTACGGCACCCGCCGCCTACGGGCCGAATTGCGGGCGGAGGGCTACGCGGTGGGCCGCTATGCGCTACGCGGCTGGTTACGTGCCAGTGGGCAACGGGCGCTCAGTACCGGCCCGCAACGCCCGCGTACCACGCACCCCGACCCGGCGGCTGTCGTGGCCGCGAACCTGTTGCTCGGTCAGCCGGCTCCCACGCGCCCCAACCAAGTGTGGGTCGGCGCCATCACCTATTTGCCCCTGGTGGGCGGGCACCTAGCCGCGCAAATGCCGACCGAACTCGTGCTCCACGCGCTGGAACAAGCCCTGGCGCTGCGCCAGCCCGCGCCGGGGCTGATTGTCCACGCCGACTTAAGTGCCGCCGGGGCGGCACCACCGGCAGCCAGTACACCAGCCAGGCCTGCCGCCAACGCATCAGCCAAGCCGGGGCACTGGCCAGCTACGCCCGGCCGGGCAATCCCTATGACAATGCGCAAGCCGAGGCCGGCTGGAGCACCCTGAAAACGGAGTTGCTACCCTACGGGGGCACATTTGCTAGTTTAGAAGAAGCTCGCCTGGTGGTGGCCCACTACCTCGACACCTACTTCAATCTGGACCGTCGCCACTCCGCGCTGGTTTACCGCTCACCCCACCAATTCGAAGCAGACCTGCTGAATCACCTATCTTAGCTTAGTGTCCGTTCTCGCTAGACCACCCCAGTAATGAAAATGCTCGACCTGCGCCTGGCCTTGCGTCAGCAGGCGGTACCAAGCGTGGGGGTGTGGATGCAGCTGTATCATCACCTGGACCAATCACTGACCCGGCTTGATACGTTGACTGAGCTAGCCCGATGGGAGGAGTCGGCCACTACGACAGGGGCACTGGGTTATGAGCAGTCCTTGAACGAAGAGGCGGACTTTATTATGCAAAATATTGAAATTCAGATTGATGCTGTCCTAGCCGATCTGAGCAAGTAATTGTCTGCTTGCCTGCGTGGAGAGTAACGGATTGGCGCCGAGCACCTCAACTCAGCCAGCCCTGGCTGACGGCAATTTTCACCAGCGCGGCCGTGTTTTTGGCTCCGGTCTTCTCCATGATATTCTGGCGGTGGGTTTCCACGGTGCGCGGGCTGGTGAAGAGCTTCTCGGCAATCTGGGCGGTGGTGAGCCCCTCAGCCACCAGCCGCAGCACCTCCTGCTCCCGCGTCGAGAGGCTCCCCGCAGGGGGCGCGGCCGGCGGCGGGCCTCCGGCCAGCACTTTTTCCAGCATACTCAGGCCCAGCTCCGAGCACAGGAAGCGCCGGCCGGCGGCCACGGCCCGCACCGCCACCAGGATTTCGTCGTGGCCGGCGTTTTTCAGCACGTAGCCAGAGGCCCCAGCTTCCAGTACCTGCCCGATGGACCGCTCGTGGTCCACCATGGAGAGCACCAGCACCCGCACCTGCGGGAACTCGGCGCGCAGGCGCTGGGTGGTGGCCAGCCCGCCGAGGCCGGGCATGTGCAGGTCGAGCAGCACTACGTCGCAAGGCGTGGTGGGCAGCTGAGCGAGCAATTGCTCGCCGTCTTCGGTTTCGCCCACCACCTGCAGACAGGGTTGTTGTTGGAAGAGGGCGCGCAAGCCGTGGCGCAACACGGCGTGGTCATCGACGAGAAACAGGCGTATCATGCAGTAGGTGAAACGGGCAAAGGAATGCGGATGCGGACGTAGGCGCCGGTGGGGGCGTTGCCCGTTTCCAGCTGGCCCCCGAGCAGGGCCACCCGGTCGCGGATGCTGCGCAGGCCAAGGCCTGGGCGTTCGGCTGCGGCGGGTACAAACCCCGGGCCGTTGTCCTCGGCCCGCAGCAGCACCCAGCCAGGCATGGTTTCCAGCTCCAGGCTGGCGTGGGTCGCCCCATGGGCGTGCTTGACGATGTTTTGGGCCAACTCCTGGGTCATGCGGTAGAGGGCCAGCGCCAGGGCAGGCGAGAGCGGGGCCGCGTCTTCGTCGAGTTGCACCTCGCAGTGAAAGCGCAGCTGGGGCGTGCTCATCTTGCTGCCAATGTCCTTGAAGGCGGCCGGCAGGCCGAACTCTTCCAGCACCATGGGCACCAACTCGTGCGAGAGGGCGCGAGTCTGGTGGATGGCCTCGCCCAGCAGGTGGTCGGCTTCGTGGCGGGCGTCCACCAGGGCCGGGTCGGTGCCCAGCAGCGGGGCATGTAGGCGGTCGAGGCGCAGCTTGGTGGCGTAGAGAATCTGGCCAATGCCGTTGTGCAGGCCCTCGGCGATGCGCTTGCGCTCGACTTCCTGGGCGGCCTGCACGGCCTCGAACAGGGCCTGCTGCTGGCGCAGGCGCAGGCGCAGATTTTCCTGCTCCAGGCGCTGCAGCTCGCTGATGTCCAGGTCCACGCCCAGCACCCGCACGGGCTGACCCACCTCGTCGTGCAGCACCACGGCCTTGATGCGGATAGTTTTCACCTCCTCGCCGATGCGCAGGCGCAGGGTTTCCTCGACATCGGCAGTGCCGGCCGTGAGCTGGCGCACCAGCTGCTCGGCCCGGGGCCGATCCTCGTCCACCACGTAGTCGAGGTAGATGCCGAGCGTAACCGGCTGGTCCAAGGGCAGGGCGAACAGGTGGTACATGCCATCCGACCAGCGCATGTGGCCCGTGGCCAGGTCGTAGTCCCAGGAGCCCAGGCCGGCCACGGCTTCGGCCTGCTCCAGCAGGCGCAGGTTTTTCAGGCGCTCGGCCTCAGCCTGCTGGCGGGCGGCTTCGGCCTGCTTCCGCGCGGTGATGACCTCGGACGTGAGCACGAGCAGCTCGTCCTGACGTACGGCGATGAGGCGAAACCATTCCTCCATGCCCTCGCCCACGTAGTGCTGCTCGAAGTCGGCCGGGCGGCCGGTGGTGGCGACGTCGCGCAGGCGGGCCAGGATGCCGGTGGGCACCGACTGCGGGAAGCGGGCCGAGTAGCGCTGCCCGGCGAAGTCGTCGCGGCCCATAACGCGCTTAGTGAAGTCGTTGAAAATAAGCAGCTCGAAGTCCTCCACCGCGCCCGCCGCATCGCGCAGATTCCGCATGACGACGAGGGAGTTGGGCGAGGCGTCGAAGACGGTTTGCAATAGCTCGCGGCTCTCGCGCAGCTCCTGGGTGCGGGCGGCCACGCGGGCTTCCAGCTTGGCGTTGAACCGGGCCAGTTGGGCCTGGCTGGCCCGCAGGCTTTCCTCGGCCTGCTTACGGGCGGTGATATCGACGGTGCTGCCCACCACCCGCACGAGCTGGCCGGCTTCGTCGCGCATGGCCAGGGCCCGGTCCAGAACGTAGGCGTAGGTACCGTCGTGGCGCCGCACCCGGTATTCCACCCCCGCCGACGCCCCGCCCGCCGCGAAGGCCTCGCTCATGGTTTGGCTGGCGTCGGCGCGGTCGGCCGGGTGGAGCAGGTTCAGCCAGGCAGTGCTGGTTTCGGGCACGTCGCCGGGGGCGTAGCCCAGCACTTTCTCGAAGCCCGTGCTGCGCCAGACGGTGCCGGAGGCTACGTGCCAGTCGTACACAAACCCGTTGCTGGCGGCTTCGGCCAGCTCAAACCGCTCGTTGGCCTGGCGCAGGGCCTGGGCGGCCTGCCGGCTGGCTGTCACGTTGCGGGCCACGCCCACGGCCCGTACCGGCCGCTGCTCCGGTCCGCCGCGCAGCAGCACCCCCGACACCCGGAACCAGCGCAGCTCGGCCGGGCCGCCGCCGTCGGCTGGCACCAGCGTGCGCATCTCGTAGTCGAACCGGTCGGTGCCGTCGGCTTCGGCCTGGGCAAAGGCAGCCTGCACCTGGGCCCGGTCGTCGGGGTGAATGTAGCGCAGGTTTTCCTCGAACGTGGCGGCCAGCTCCTGCCCGCTGATGGCGGCGGCGTTAGCCGAGAAGTGGGGCACGCCGGTTTGCAGGTCGATTTCCCAGGCGTACATGTCGGCCGCCTCGGTGGCCAGGCGCAGGCGCTCCTCGTTTTCGCGCAGGGCCTGCTCGGCCCGCTGGCGCTCGGTGATGTCGTAGCTCACGGCCAGTACCGCCTGTATCTCGCCGGCCGGGCCGGGCAGCGGCACCCCGCGCGTGAAGAAGGCGCGCCCGTTCTGCTCGTGCTCGTGCTCGAAGACGCGGCCGGCCAGGGCTTGCCTGAACAGCTTCCGTTGGGTGGGCCACAGCTCCTGGGGGGCAATTTCCCGGACGGTGCGGCCCAGAAAATCGGCCGGTGCGTAGCCGGTTTGGCGCAGGGCCTCGCCCTCGGCCAGCTCATAGCGCAACTCGCGGTTCACGATGAACACGGCCGCGCCGGGCAGGTTCTCAATCAGGGTCCGCTGGCGCTGCTCGCTCGCGCGTAGGGTGTCTTCGACGCGGGCGCGCTCGATGCGCGGGAAAACGCGGCTCGAAACTTCTTGCAACAGCTGGATTTCCTGCGGCTGCCACCCGTGTGCCCGCTCGGTGGTCACGGCGATGTGGCCGACGTAGCGCCCCCGGCGGAAAAACGGCACCGTGACGAAACTGCCGATTTTCAACCGGGCATAACTTTTCGCCTCGGCCCGGCTGTCTTGCGCCGTATCGGGCAGCACGAACACTTCGCCGGCGCGCATCGTGCGCAGGAAGTCTTCGCTCAAGTACTCTTCGAGCTTGAACGTTTGCATCAGGCTCGGCACATTGCCACTGGCCCAGCCGTGGTGCACGGTGACTTCGTTGTTGGCTTCGTCAACGTCCACAAAATAGCAGCCGGAAAGGTCTAGAAAGTCGCCCAGGCGCTTGCCGACCGTTTGCATCAGCTCGTCCGGCGCGGACAGGATGGCTAAATCCTTACCGATTTCGTCCAGCAACGCGGTGTTCAATTCGCGCTGTTTGCGCTCGGTGATGTCGGCGTACACGGAGGCCACCAGCGGGCTGCCCGCGCCGCCCACCGGCAACAAGTACGCGTTGAACCACTTTCCCAGCTGCTGCACCGGGTATTCGATGCGCAGCGGCTCGCCGGTGCGGTAGAGGTCTTCCAGCATTTGGTGCCACGCCGGCTCCAGGTCGGGCACCAGCTCGCTCATGCGCCGGCCCACGGCGTGTTCAATGCCCGTCAGCTGCGTGAAAGCCGGGTTATGTTCCCGATGCCAGTAATCCACCACCTTGCCGTGCTCGTCGAAGATGAGTTCAATCAGGCTGAACCCTTCGTCAATGGAGGTAAAGAGCGCACGGTATTTTTCTTCCGACGCGTGCAGGGCGGCTTCGGCGCGGGCCCGCTCCACGGCGGCCCAGGTGCGCTCGGTCGCTTCTTCGAGCAGGGTCACTTCGCCCGGGGTCCAGTGCCGCGCCGCCGCCGAAACGGCCACGATGGCCCATTGCGGCCCGGCGTGGGCGCGGCGGAGCGTGGCCACCACCAGGGCCCGGAAGCCCAGGGCGTCCAGGTTTTGGCGGTCGGTGCCGGTGAGGCCGTCGGTGTGGGCCAGGTCGTGAACGACCAGCGTGCCGCCGTGGACGGTGCGCAGGGCGTCCGGAAAATCGGACAGGCGCACGGCGGCGGGCAGGGGCGCCACCCGGTCGTTGCCCACCTGGTAGGGGAAGGTGGCGCGGTCGTCGGCCAAGTGATAGAGGCCGACGTAGCAGCGGTCGAGGCCCAACTGCTCGCTCAGCAGCTGGAGCGCGCGCACGGCCACTGCGTCGGCGTCGGGTTCCGCCCGCAGCGCGTCGGAGAGGTGCAGCAGAAACGCCTGCTGCTGCTGGCGCTCCTGCTCAGCCAGCTCGGCGTAGTACAGCTCGGTCACGTTGGTGGCCTGGTGGATGATGGCGCTGACCTGGCCGGCGGCGTCGAACAGCGGCGCGTTGACGGCTAGCCACCAGCGCGGCTCCAGCTCCCCGTCGGGCCGCACCAGGTCGTAGCGGAGGCGGGGCATGACCTCCGTTTGCTTCGTGGCCAGCACCCGGGCCACGGAGTGGGCCACCGCCCCCGACCCAACCCGCCCGGGGTGGGTTGGGTCGACGGTAAACACGTCCAGCATCCGCTGGCCGATGAGGTCGGCGGGCGTGCTATAGGTGGTGGCGAAGTAGGCCTCGTTGGCGGCGAGGATGGTGAAATCCGGCGCATCGGGCGCCACTACCATAAACGGCACCGGCGAGGCGGCGAACAGGGCGGCGTAGCGGGCTTCGCTGGCGCGCAGCGCTTCTTCGGCCCGTACCCTTTCCAGCTGAATCCAGATGCGCGTGGTCAGTTCCTGCGCCAATTTAATTTCATCGGCGCGCCATTCGCGTGGCTCCGAGTCGGTGATGGCAAGCATGAATTTGAACGCCCCGTCGCGGGCCAGCGGCATGGAGATGTACGACCGGACCTTGAGGGCTGCCAGGCCGGCCGCCTTCACGCGCGGGTCGGCCTGCGTATCAGTTACCACGGTTACTTCGCCCCGGCTGTGTTGCGCTCTGCGCTCTTCCGTCCAAATGTCTTCGAGTTTGTGTACGCCGGTCGCCGACGCCACCCCTTCGGCATTCCAGGCTGTTACCACGACGGTTTCGGCGTCTTCCGACATCTCGGCGAAATTGCACGCGACCACCCCGAACTTTTTTCCAATCTTCCCGCCCAGCAGCGCAATTGTTTCATCAATGCGCCGCATTTGAAGCAAGTCATCGCTCACTTCTGCCAGGAATGTAAGGTTCTCCTCGTGGCGCTTGCGCTCGGTGATGTCGTTGAAAACTACCGCCACGTACTTGTTGCTGCCGCCCAGCAGCGTGATATAGGTATCAAACCAGCGGTCCACGTCCTGGGCGTGGTTGACGAGGCGCACGGACTCCCCGGTACGGGCCAGCTGCGTAAACACGTCCTTCCAATGCTGCTCCAGGTGGGGCAGCACTTCCTTGATGGACTTGCCCACCACGCCCGTCAGGCCGCTCTGCCGCTCGTAGGCCTGGTTGACCTCGCGGAAAATGATGTCTTCAATTTCGCCGTGGGCGTCGTACACCAGCTCTTCCAGGGCAAAGCCCTCGTCGATGGAGTCAAACAGGGTGCGGTATTTATTTTCCGACTCGCTCAGAGCGGCTTCGGTGCGGGCGCGCTCCATGGCCGCCCAGGTGCGCTCGGCCACGTTTTCCAGAAACTTCAGGTCGTCCTCGGTCCAGTTGCGCGGCTGGGTGGTGGCGGCGTACAGGCCCCAGAAGTAGTTGTGCTCGCCCCGGCGCAGGATGGTGGCCAGCATTCCCTGCACGCCCATCAGCTGGCCTATCGAATGCTTGTCGGTGTCCGACAGGCTAGGGTCCTGCAGCAGGTCGCGGATGATGAGCTGGCCGGTTTCGAGACGCTTCATGCCTTCGGGGAAGTCGGCAAACCGGTACTCCCCGCTGAGCGGCGGCAGCCCGGCGGCCCGGTATTCGGGGCCAATGCGGCCCAGCTCCTGCGCCCGCGACAGCTGCGCGATGTAGCAGCGGTCTACGTGCAGGTGCTCGGCCACCAGGCGCGTGGCGAGGGTGCCGATGGCTTCGGCGTCCGGTTCGGCCCGCAGCGCGTCGCTCAGCTTCAGCAAAAACGCCTGCTCCTCCTCGCGGCGCTTGCGCTCGGTGATGTCGTCGAAGACGATGGCAACTTGCTTGGTATTTTCCACCCGAGTGTGGAAGGCAGTGTACCACCCGTTCAGCGTTTCTATGTAATATTCTTCCCGTACGGGGACGCCTGTGCGTACCACATTACTGTATTTTTCAATCAGTTCCTTCCCGGTTTCACCTAATACTTCCCGTACCGTCCTCCCGATAATGGTTTGCAGGCGGGTATGCACATGGTAGGCGGGATTGGCTTCCAGATGCCTGAAATCCACCATAGCGCCTTGTTCATCCAGTACTGCCTCAACAATGCAGAACCCTTCGTCAATCGTGTCGAACAGGGTGCGGTATTTCGCTTCCGACTGGCGCAGGGCCTCCTCGGCCTGCTTGCGGGCGGTCAGGTCGACCACCAGCGAGTAGTAGCCGGCCACCGAGCCGTCGGGCCGCACGTCGGGCACAAACTCGGTTTGCACGTGCCGATGGCCAATTTTCTGAAACACTATTTCCGTCTCGAACGACTGCCGCTGGCCCGCCAGCGCCGCCTCGGCGCGGGGCCGCAGCTCGGCAAAGGCCACCTCGCCCACCACCTCGCGCAGCGGCCGGCCGCTCAGCTCCTCCGGCCTCTGGCCAAACCAGTCGTGATACCGCGCATTGTTAAAGCGATACCGCAGCCCGGCATCGACGTAGGCGATGAGGGCCGGCGTGGCGTCGGTAATGAGCCGCAGCCGCTGCTCGCTGGCGGCCAGGGCGGCTTCGGCGCGGGCGCGCTCGATGCGCGGGAAGACGCGGGCGGCCACGTCCTGGACCAGCGCTGTCTCGGCGGCCGTCCACGGCCGGGGCCGGCTGTCGGCCAGGGCGAAGTAGGCTTTCCACTGCCCGCCCACGCTGTAGGGCACGGCGATGTAGGCCGCAATGTGCTGGGCCGCGGCGCCGGCTTTCAGCGCCGCGCCCGTTTCGCTGTCCGAAGGAATGTCGGCCTGCACGTCGGCTACCACGGAGGGCGCCCCACCCCGCAGGCGGGCCACCGCATCCGGCGACAAGAAGCCCGCAATCGGATAGGTGCCCAGAATGGAGGGCACGTCGTGCGCATGCCAGAAGTGACGCAGGGTGACTTCGGCGCGCGCTTCGTCCACGTCCATGTAGTGCCAACAATTGAGGTCTAGGTGCTTCGTCAGATGCGCGCCGACGGCGGCCAGCATTTCTTCCTCGACGGCAAGCCGGTTCAGGTCTTCGGTGATGGTTACGAGCAGGGCCGCATCCGCCTCGCGGTGCTTGCGCGCGGTGATGTCGCTGAAGAGCACGCCCACCTGCCGGGCTTCGGCCGGCCCGACGCGGAAGGCGTGGGCGTCGTACCAGCGCCCGAGTTGGTCGACGTGATACTCCAGGCGCTCGGCCTGCCCGGTGAGGGCCACGCGGCCGTACACCTCAAACCAGCGCGGCTCCAGGTCGGGCACCAGCTCGCGCGCGGTTTTGCCCCGGGCCTCGGCCGGCAGGCCCGAGTGCTGCACGAATGCCGGGTTGAACTCCAGGTAGCGGAAGTCGACGGCGTGCTGCCCGGTGTCGTCGAAGAGCAGCTGCAGCCGGCAGAAGCCCTGGGTGGTGGCTTCCAGCAGGGCGTGGTAGTTGTCGGTAGCGCGTTGCGCCAACTCCTCCTGCAGCCGGATGATTTCGGCTTCGGCCTGCTTGCGCTCGGTCACGTCCACGGCCGTGGCCACCAAGCCGTCGTCCAGCTTCACGGCCAGCAGGTGAAACCACCGGTCGGCGCCCTGCAGGCGGAGCTGCACTTCGGTGTCGAGCGGCTGCCCGGTTTCTACCACCGCGCAGTAGAGTCGGAATACGTCGGTGTCCAGACTGCCCGGATACGCTTCCGAATACCGCTGGCCGCGGCGGTCGGCCGCCGCGTATTGGCGCGCCTGGCGGTTTTCCAGCTGAAACTCGAAGTCGACGATGCGGCCCGCGGCGTCGCGCACGGCCTGGTGGTAGGCAATGGGGTTGAGCGATACGTCGAACACCGTTTGCAGCAGGTGCTGGCTTTCTTGCAGCGCCTGCTCGGCCTGCTTGCGGGCGGTGATGTCGCGGGTGGTGGTGGCCACCCCGTCGTCCTGCTTCACCACCGACTGGTAAAACCAGCCGTCGAACTGCTCGTGCCGGTAGCGGCGCTCGGTTTGCTCGGGCACCCCCGTTTCCAGCACCCGCCGGAACGTGTCGAAGATGCCTTCCTCGACCACGCCGGGGTTGCGCTCACACAGGCGCTGGCCGATCACGTCGCCGTACACCTGCTCGGCGGCGGCGTTGTTGAGCACCCAGGCAAAGTCCACCACTGCGCCCCGCTCGTCGCGCACGGCCTTGAAGGCCTGCACCAGGTCCGGGGTGCTGTCGATGGTGCGGCGCAGCAGCTCGCGGCTCTGGTGCAGGGCCTGCTCGGCTTCTTTCTGGGCCGTCACGTCTTCCCAGAACAGGTAGCGGTGGGCGGCGGGGGCCGGGGCCAGGCGCAAGCTCACCCACTGCTGGGTGTTAGGCAGCCAGATTTCGTGGGCGGAGGCCGCGCCGGACTCCAGCAGCTGCCGCAGCGGGGCGCGCAGGCCGGGCGGCAGTGGGGCTTCGGTCAGCGGGCGGCCCAGCAGCGCCTGGGGCGCGGCGGCGCACCACTGGGCGGCTTGGTGGTTTACCTGCCGGATGACTTCTTGCGCGTCCAGCACCATTACACCCCAGGGCAGCGCGTCGAGCAGGGTGGCGCAGTCGAAGGGTAGCGCTGGCGGCGAAGAGCTGGCTGGTTCGGACCGTTCGGGGTGGGCGTTAGCGGAGGTTGGCATACACGGATATAGCGGCAGGTGAACGGCCCAAGGTATTGCTTGGATTCAAACCCGTTACGAACATTTTTCCGCGCAGGGTTCCGCTGGTTTCGGCTAGCTGAACGGTAGCGAGGGCCGGCCAGCAGGCCCGGCGCCAGACAGGCAGCACCAAGCGCAACCTCTGCGTACGATAATCGGTATCCTACCCTCAGGCACAATGTGCCTATCGGCCTACGGCAATTACGCACCCGCCGGCCAGTACCGACCTCAGCCCCAACCCTTATCTGCTGCATGACGGATTATCCCGTGCTGTTCCGCTCTTTGCTCGACCGAAGCAAAGCCGTTCACTTCGCCTACCACGTGCAGGAGCAGCGGGTGGTGTACGTGAGTCAGCAGCCCAGCGCCGCCCATCCGCAAGCCGCGGTGATGGCCGTGCAGGAGCAATTTTTGGCGGAGTGTGCCCGACTCACGGGCGTATCTTCTTCAGCTGGTGCCTGGGAGCTGTTAACAGTTGACCTGAAAACGGTCATACAGAGGCGGAGCCGAAGCATGATGGCCTTATGTAAGGCGCAAGTACTGATATGTTCACTCGACCTAGCTAGGTCGGTTTCCCGGGTGTAGAGTCCTAGGAGAAGCCAAGGCGCTGGGCTTTCCGAAGCTCACCATTTTCAACCCGCCCCCTGATTCGAAAAGACACCACCCGGAAAGCGGAACGCCTAGGCATTGGTTTGATCAGCTCGTTGAACTGCCTGGGGGGCTATTCCGTTCCGGCACCACTGCCCACGAAGGGGCTGGCCCAGGCCCTGCTTGCCGCGGCCAACAGGACCGACACGGGAGAACGTATAATCAAGGGCCACTCGGGGTGGCATTGCGCAGGGGGTAAGCGCAGTGCACTAGGCAGCAATAGGGGTACCGCGGAGGCCGGATGGTCTGCCCGTTTCGGCTAGCAGGGCCGGCGGGGCTTAGCTGAAGTGCTCCTGCAGCACGCGCTCAACCTGCTGCTGGGTGAGGGGCTTGCTCAAATAGGCGGCCACGGGCAGCCCGTGAATGCGCAGCTGGTCGCGCGGGCTGACGGAGGTAGTGAGCATGACCACGACCAGGGCGCACTGCTGGGCGGGCGGCAGCTGCTGGTAGGCTTCCAGAAACTGGATGCCGTTCATCACGGGCATGTTCACGTCTAGAAACACCAGCACTGGCGGGCGGGCGGGCTGCTGCCCGCATTGTGTCAGTAGCATATCCAGCGCCTCGCGGCCATTCAGCGCCACCAGCACCTGCTCCGTGACGGCCAGGCGCTCGAGCAGCTTGCGGTTCAGGAAATTGGTGGTCGGGTCATCATCGACCAGCAGAATACACGGTAGTCTGATCATACAAGGCAATACGGACCGGCTGCGTTGGGGCCGGCTTAGCGGGGAAAGTATACGGCAAACGTGGAGCCCTGGCCGAGCTGGCTCTGCACCTCGATGCGGCCCCCGGCATTCTCGACCATCTTCTTGATCATGTACAAGCCGATGCCAGTGCCTTCGACGTGGGTGTGCAGGCGCCGGAACATGGCAAACAGCTGGTCCTGTTTCTGCGTCAGGTCCAGGCCCAGGCCGTTGTCCTGCACTTCCAGCACCTGGTAGCCGTCCTGCGCGCGGCACGTAATGCGAACCTTGGGCGGGCGCTCGGGGTGGCGGTACTTGAGGGCATTGCTCAGGAGGTTATACACCACTGAACGCAGGTTTTTCTCCGAGAAGGTCAGGGTCAAATCAGCGGGCACGTCCACGGCAAGTATGGCCTGAGTTTCGTGCAGCAGGGGCGTGAGGTCGAGGCAGACTTCCTTGATGACAGCGGCTAGCGGCACCTGGCCGCTGGTAGCAGCGTGCTCTTTTTGCAGGCGCGAAATGTCGGTCAGGTGGCCGATGGTGCGCTTGAAACGGTCCACGGCATCCTGCATCAACGCCAGCATCTTGGGCACGTCGCCGACGCGGCCCTCGGCGGGCAGCTCCTGCTCCAGGGCCAGCAGCAAGCCCTCGATGTTGGCGATGGGGGCTTTCAGGTCGTGGGAGGCCGTGTAGATGAAGTTGTCCAGGTCCACGTTGGTGCGCGTGAGCTGCTCGTTGGACTGCTTGAGGTCGGTGATGTCGATGGCCGAGCCCACGTAGCCGTATAGTTCGCCGTTGGCCAGGTAGCTGGGGCCGCCCTGGGTCTGGAGCCAGCGGTACTGCCCGTCGTGGCGGCGCATGCGGTGCTCCATGCTGAAGAGGGTGCGCTCCTGAATAGCCTTCATGAGGAGTTGCTGGGTGGGCGCTACGTCCTCCGGCAGCAAGTAGGGCACCCAGTTGTGGGCTACAAACTCTTTCAACGTAATGCCCAAGAAGTCCAGGCAATACTTATTCACGTAGCGCACCGAGCCGTCTGGGTGGAGGTTCCACACGATATTGGGCGCGGTGTCGGCCACGGTGCGGAAGCGGGCCTCGCTTTCCTGTAGCTCCGCCGCGTACGCTTCGAGGCGCTGGCGGGCCTGGGCCAGGTCCGTGACGTCGGCGGCCGTGTTCAGGATGCCGTACACCCGGCCCTGGGTGTCGCGCAGCGGGGTGAAGCTGTAGTTGTAGTAGAACGTCTGCGGGGTGCCGTCCATGACCACTTCCAGCTCTTGGTTGCGCAGGTGCAGGGGCTGGCCGGTGGTCAGCACCTGGTCTAACTGCTCGAACACGGCCTGATTTTGCAGCTCGGGCAGCACGTCGGCGTAGCGCCGGCCAATGACGTCCGGGCCTTTGCCCATCGCCTCGAGCATGGCCTGATTAGCCAACTGAATGCGGAACTCCGGGCCTACATACACGCCGATGAGAAACGGGGCGGCTGCCACCAAGGCGCGCACCTGCTGCTCGCTTTCCTCCACTTGGCGGCGGGCCTGCACCTGCTCGGTCACTTCAAAGACGAACGCCAGCACCCCGTCGACGCGCTGGTGCTCGTCGCGGCGGGCCTGGTAGACGAAGGAGAAGTAGCGGTCCTCCAGGCCCCGGCCATCGGGCCGAGCCACCGGAATGTGCAAGCCGGGCTCCTGCCGGGTTTCGCCCGTGTCGTAGACGGCCCGCAGGATGGCGGCCACAGGGGTACCAGCCAACTCGGGTAGCGCTTCCAGGATGGGTTTGCCCACCAGGGCCCGGCCGGGCAAAAGCTGCTGGTAGCTGGGGTTGACGAATTCGTACACCAGGTCGGGGCCGGCCAGCACACAGATGCCGGCTGGTGCTTGCTCGAACAGGGCGTAGAGCTTACGCTGCTGGGCTTCGCGCTCCTGGCGGGCGTGCACCTGCTCGGTGACGTCGTAGGCAAACACCGAAACGCCCGCAATTCGGCCGTTTTCGCGATAGGCCTGGTAGGTGAAGTTGAAATACGTTTCCTGGCGGCGCCCATCGGCCTGGTTGATGTTGAGCTGTAACTCCCGCCCGTAGAAGGTTTCGCCGGTCTGGTACACTCGGTCGAGCAAGGCCACAAAGCCCTGGTTCAAGGTATCGGGCTGGATGTCGATAATGGTGCGGCCCTGCATCCGGCGGTCTGGAAACAGCCGCTGGTAGGCCTCGTTGTGGTACTCGACCCGGTGCTCGGGCCCGCGCAGCAACACGATAGCGGCCGGCGTTTGCTCGAACACCTGGTAAAACGTCTCGCCCTCGGCGGCTTGGCGCTGGGCGGCGGCCAGCAACTCGGCTTGCAGGGCCTCGGCCTGCTGGCGGGCGAGTACCTGCTCGGTTACTTCGGAGGCAAACACGAGCACGCCGTCCACGCGGCCGCGCTCGTCGTAGCGGGCCTGCTGCACCACGTCGAAGTAACGCGGTTCCAGCTCGCCCGCCTCGTTGAGCAAAGGCGTTAGCAGGCCGCGGGCCTCGAAGGTTTCACCGGTTTCGTACACGCGGCGCGTGGTGTGGTAGGCCGTCAGGTCGGCGGCTTCGGGCAGGGCCGCCAGCAGCGGTTGGCCGAGCAGTTCGCGGCCGGGGAAAAAGCGCTGGTAAGCCGAGTTGACCAGCTCGAAGGTCAGCTCCGGGCCGTCGTGGACGCAGATGGCCGCTGGGGCCTGCCTGAAAAACCGTTCGAGACGTCGGCGCTGGGCTTCGGCGTCGGCGCGGGCGGCTTGTTCGGCGGCCTGGCTTTGGCGCAGGGCCATTTCCGCCGCCGTTCGGTCCTGGTCAGCGGTGTCGGTGAAGCTCACCACCAGCCGCTCACCGCTGCGCCGGGCCGCTACGCGGAAGTAGTTGTCGAAGCCGTCGGCCTGGTAGTTGAAGTCGTAGCGCCCGGCCTCGCCCGTTTCAAACACGCGCCGGTAGAAGGCAAAGACGCCATTGGTGAAGATGTCGGGGAAAAACGTCCGAGCCGTGCCATCGGGCCGCTCGGGCAGACCCGTCATGCGTTGGGCGGCCGGGTTGAGGTAGTCCAAGGCGAAATCCTCCAGCTCGCCCGAGGGGCCGTAGAGCGGGCGCAGCAGGTTGATACCCGTGAGCGAGACGGCCAACAAGTCGCGCAGCAGCGTGTCAGCCTCAGCTGGAGAAACAGATACGGGGAGAGCAGGAATCATAGCAGCTGAGAGGAATCCGGAGTTGCCCAGCCGCAGCCGGTTAGCGAAGATGAGGGTTTACTGGCGGGAATAAAAGCTGGTTGCGGCACAACCCATGGCCGGTAGTAGTATCCGGCGTAGCCAGACCACAGACGCGGTGGGAGGCCAGGAGCCCCACGACGCACCGCTTGCCGGCTACCCGCTGCGCACGGGGTCGTCGTATGGTGGTGGTAGTAGTCGTTGGTGGCGGGAAACCGTTACGGAGGTAATTGCGTAGGAGGCGACTTGTTACGCAGCCGGCCGGGGGCTCTGCCCTCCTCCCCGCTTTACTGCTGGATTTTACCGCTGGATGCGCGCGACCGGCTGGCGACTGGCCTGGCCAGCGGGCGTACGGTGCGGGCCACCTGCTCATCCGCTTTTTTTGCGAAACCGGGTACGTGTGGGTAGGGGTCGGGTACCGCTGGGCGTGGCTCCGGCCCTGGGCGGCGGGTTTCGGTTTCAGGCCCGGCTGGCACGCATTCAGGCGGCGGTGCTGGCTGCCGAATCGGCGGGGTAGTAGAAAAAGAACCGGCTGTGGTACCTAGCTTTGCATTTGGATAACCAAGAGCAATCTACCAGCCCGGGTGGCAGTGTAAGCAGGAGTAATTTACGACCCATGACCGAGCATCCTCTTCTATTTCGTTCTATCCTGCACCGCAGCAAAGTCGTTAGCTTTTCTTATGACTTGGCGCAGGGGCGGGTGGTGTACGTCAGCCCGGCTTACGAGACGGTGTTTGCGCAGCCGGCGGCCCGCGTCAACGAGGATCTGCCGCCGCTCGGGCAGCGCCTGCACCCCGACGACTACGCCCTGCTACACCAGCAGGTGGGCCGGGCGCTGGCCGGCGAGCTGGTGCAGGACATGGAGCTGCGCCTGATAACGGCGCAGGGGCAGGTGCAGTGGCTGTCGGTGACGGCCTGCCGGGAGGAGCTGCCCGACGGCGGGCGCTACCTCAGCGGCTGGGTGCTGGACATTACGACGGACAAGGAAACGGCCATCAACGCGCAGAAATTCAACGCCAAGAAAAACGCCACGCTCGAAATCCTGTCCCACGACCTGGCCGCGCCCCTGGTGCTCATGCAGCAGCTCACGGAGCATTTGCGCCTGGAGGCGCCGGCGGGTGGGTCGGGGACGTTTGGGGAACTGCTGACGATGATGGAGCGCACTTGCACGGACGGGGTCAACCTGATTCGCGACTTCGTGGACCAGGAGTTTCTGGAGTCGGCCAATGTGGAGCTGAAGCGGGAGCGGGCCGACCTGGTGGCCTGGCTGGGCACCGTACTGCAGGAGTACCAGCAGTCGAAGTGGCACACCCACCTGGCGTTTCGGTTTGTGGCGCCCGAGCCGCCGCTGTACGTGAGCTTCGACATCAACAAGTTCCAGCAGGTCATCAACAACCTGCTCAGCAACGCCATCAAGTTCACGCCCGATGGCCACACCATTACCGTGCGGGTGGAGCGGCGCGACTCGCTGGCCCTGGTAACGGTGGCCGACACCGGCGTGGGCATTCCGGCGGCCCAGCAGGCGGAACTGTTTGAGCGGTTCACCAAGGCCCGGCGGCCGGGGCTGCGGGGCGAGAAAACCACCGGCCTGGGCATGTCCGTCATTCAGACCATCGTGCAGCTGCACCAGGGCCGCATCTGGTTTGAGAGTGAGGAAGGGGTAGGCACCACGTTTTTTATTGAGCTGCCCGCCTTGCCGGCGTAGCCCGGCCACCAAGCGGGCCGGCATGAGCACCATGCTGCGGCGGGGCTGTCAGGGCGCTAGGTTACCCGCTTGACGCGGCCGAAAGCGTAATCGGGCGGCGGGTTGTCGTGCTTCCACACGCCGTCGAGGCCGTTGCCGCGGGCCGTGCCGCCGGGCGCGGCGGCTTACTTCCTCGGGGGCATCCCAGGGCAGCCCGCTGTGGGCTTCGAGGGTAGCGCCGGTGAGGGCAACGGCCGTCAAGCGCAGGGTGAGGGTTTCGCCGGGCCAGCCGGCCGGGTCGGCGGGGTTAAAGTGCCCGCGCAGCCCGACGCAGAGGGCGGCTTGGAGGTGGAGGCGGTGCAGCATCGTGCCATCGGAGCGGCGCTGCTCCAGGTAGCTGCTGGCCCGCTGGTAGGGGTCGAGCATGTAGGCACTCAGGCAGGCGTCCTCATCGGACGCATCGAGGGTGAGCGTGACGACCTGCGGGGTGACGGTGGTACTGGGCCGGCCGGCGTGGTCGATGGTGCGCTGAAAGCCGTAGTGACCTTGCAGTACCTTATACTGACGGCCTTTGAAGGCCCAGGCAACGGGTTCGGGGAGTGGCTGGCATGAGACGAGTACCACATGAAACACAGCAGTGTTAGAAGGCAACCAGACGAAGCGGGCAGGAGCAGATTGCGGAACTAGGGAGCTGTGGCGGAGTTGGGCGTTTTCGGCAGTTAGCTTAGGCCGCCTGCTCATTGGGTTTTGAAGCAGTGATAAGCCGTCGTTGAGTTGAGACTAACACGCACGCTGCCCTCGTGATAACTACTGAAAAGCGCCTATTCTTTCATAAATAAGCGCATTACGGAGGCGCTTACGGACATCCGCGCCTTGGAGCCCACGTAGAGCCGGGTATGCAAGCTTCCGACTTTCCCACCCTGGCCCAGCGCCGACGCGCCGTGGCCATGGCCGTAGCTTTGACCACCAATACTCCCTTGGCGCCGCAACGCTATGAGCGGTACTTGCTGGCCCTGTACCAGCGCGGCACTCTCACGATAGATGAGGTAGTAGACTTGCTCAACCTGAGTGTTTACCAGGTGCTCTACCACAGTCGGGCTACTACCCCGCCGAGTGAAGCGGAGCTGCACGCCTTATTGGAGTGGTCCCGCTCGTTTAATGCCGTTCACCAGATTACGGGGCTGCTGCTCTACAGCGAGGGGCGCTACGTGCAGGTGCTGGAAGGCCCGGAGGCGGATGTGCGGGCCTTGTACCAACGCATTCAGCACGATACCCGCCATGAGCAGGTGGTGACGGTCAGCGCCGGGCCGGGGCCGCAACGCCGCTTTGCCGATTGGCGCATGGGGTTCGGGCACCTCGCTACGTCGGCGGTTGATCGGGTGCTGGACACGGTGCAGGCCGAGCAGCCAGTGGAGGGCCTGCTGATCGAAGACCCTCATCTACGGGCGCTGGCAGAGGCTTTCGGAAGGCATTCGCTCGCCGCCGAGGTGGGCCAGTCTAAGTAGCACGCAAGGCGGACCCTACCAGGAACGGGGTCAGCTACCACCTACTCTCCTGATTGTACATACTGACGAGCGCGCCGCAGTCTCAGTAGAGCACGGGTACTTCACGGCTCTGGCGTAATGCCTTTTTTTCGGGGGTAGGCGAGCTTTCAGCAGTCGCCCCGCAGCCGCATAATGCTTGGTTCAGGTGCCGTAGCAGGGGATGCCGGCCGGCCGGGCTAGAAGCCGATTCGGTGGGTGTTTCCTTCCCCAATCTAAGCTTAGGCTACCTGCAATTCGGCCTCGTAGTAGCAGTCCCAATAGCCGTTGTCGAGCCGGTAGACATTGACGCGGTGGATGAGGCCGGTGCGCGGGTGGCGCTCTTTGACCTGGCCGCGCTAGACGATGGGCATAGCCGGGGCATCGGGAGCGGACTGTACAGGCTGGTCCAGAGCGTAGGCGAAGGGTGAGGGAGTCAGGCTGGGCGGCACGTCGCCGGGCGCCTCCGCTTTCTCAGCTGTCGGCTGTACATTGGACTTAATCTGGCCGGTGCATGGCTCCTCGTGCCAGGCCAGCAGTTCGCCGCAGGTAGGGCACAATGGGGCCCGGGCATCGCCGGGGTAGTCGAGGGTGGTAGTGTAGTCGGCGTCCTCCAGTGATGCGGAATTCAGGACGGGGGTTTGCGGGGCTTTTTTGCGGGTAGCCATTTGGTAATTGGGGACACGTTATCCTGCCACGTTTCGCCGGGCGGGTGCTGCTCGTCCACGCAGTAGCAGGTGTAGCCAGCGGCAGCCCAGGGCGCGGTGAAGCGGCCGGAGTGGTCGAACAGGGAGACGACGGTCCGGCTCATGCAGCGTGGGCTTGCAGGGTGGTACGGTGAAAGCGTCGAGGGCGGAGCGGCGAAAACCCAAGTCCCGCTCGTTGAGTCGCATGCCAGGCAGACTTCCCTTCCGTCGGGCGCGCAGCAGGGCATCAACGGACAGGCCGATGTAGGCCGCGGCCTGGGCTGTGGTCATCACCTGATCGGGCGGGGGTTGCGGGGTCCGGCGGGCAGCTTCAGCCTGCTCCAGCTTGTCAAGGCGCGCGGTGAGACTCTGGCACTCGGCCGCGCTGAGAATCACGGCGGCTTGCATCAGGCGTCAGCAAGAAATTGGCGGGCCCGGTCTTCGAGCTGGCGACGGCGGTTTAACTCTTGCTCGGCCACTTCGATGAAGGTTTCGGCCACATCGTGGCGCAGTACTTCGCCGTTTATCGTCTTGTACACCAGCGACATGCTGGCTTTGATACCACGCTCGTGGAGGCGGGACAGAGTGGCCTGCACCACGGAGCTACGTTGGCCCAACTTTTCCAGTAATTGCCGGAGCGGTGTAATTTCTTTCTCTTTTTCTTTCATGACTGTTGTAAGTTTGCTGTATATTAGTGTAGCAGAAGCGCAACCACTTACACCAAACATACAAACATATTTCTGCAATTCTTACTGAAATATGTGATACAACATGAAAGAAGCTGAGGAACAGCCCCAAAAAATGCCGGCAGTAGTTTCCAGATTACAGGAAATGATTGCGCACTACGGGCTGAACGCCAACAGCATGACCAAGCAGCTTGGGTACGCCGCTGCCAGCAAGCTCTACGGCATTCTGCAAGGCTCGGCCCCGTCGTTTGGCACGCTCACGGATATTCTGGAGCGCTGGTCGGAGGTGTCGGCTGATTGGCTGGTGCTGGGCAAAGGCCCGATGCTGCGGGGCGGGGCGACGGACGCAGCTCCCCTGCCGTTACAGCAGCAAGTCCGGGGCGACAAGGTGGTAGTGGTGACGGTAGACGACAAAGGCAAGGAAAACACGGTGTTCGTACCAATTCCAGCTCAGGCAGGCTACTCGTTGCAACATAACGAAGCCGTGTACTTCCGGCATCTCGACAACTACCGGCTACCAGGTTTCGAGCGAGG
Organism: Hymenobacter sp. M1-2; assembly: GCF_057808495.1. Lineage (NCBI taxonomy): Bacteria > Pseudomonadati > Bacteroidota > Cytophagia > Cytophagales > Hymenobacteraceae > Hymenobacter > Hymenobacter sp. M1-2. The sequence goes on along the minus strand of NZ_JBTYZO010000031.1, from coordinate 36,207 downwards.
CGAGTTCCGGGCGTTTGAGGTGGCCGGCGACTCGATGGAACCGACCATCAATCACCGCGACGTGGTGGTATGTAGCCGGGTGGATGAGCTTCGGTTCGTGGAACCGGGCGAGGTGTACGTGATAGTCACGCCGGAGTCGGTGATGCTCAAGCGCATCAAGGCGCGGGTGCGGAGTATGGACACGGAGGTAACGCTATTCTCAGACAATCCGCACCGGCAGCCCTACGCGATGGAAACGCGGGACATGGTGGAGTTGTGGCGGGTACGGGGCTACGTATCGAGCTACATTCCGAGCGCGCCCGACGTGACGGTAGAACGGCTCTGGGAGGTGATTGAGGCGCTGAGCTTCGACAAAGGCGAGGTACGGCGGCACCTGATGGAAAATGGCCCCACTTCTGCCTCCACTCCCAAAAATTAGCCTTTTAATCTCTTGAAATAAAGAATATTATCACGACTGGATTTATCCCGGCTCTGGGTACTTGGAAGCGTAAATAGCGCCCGCAACAACTAGCCTCAAAAGCTGCAAATCTGTTCACAGATGCAGTTTTTGAGGCTAGTTGTTGCGTTTAGGCCGGTCGCGGTTTACTGATGAGTTTACCCCGACTTACCGCTGCTTTTACGCCACCTCCTACGCCACCTCTTTTTTCAAGCGATATGAAAGTTGTGTTTGAGTTGCGGCAAGACAAACAGGACAAGGCGGGCACGGTGCCGGTCTATGTGTCGGGCTATTTCGACGGGCTGCGGCTGCGCTGCTCCACCAAGGAGCGCTGCGAGCCACGGCAGTGGAACAACAAGGAGCAAGAGTTCCGACGTTCATTCCCCGGCTTCCAGTCAGCCAATGAAGGACTGCGGGCCTTGGTAAGACGTTTAGAGGACCGATACCGGGAATTGCGAGCGGCGAACATTGCTCCTACCGTGGCATTGATGCGAGAAGTAATCAACCCGGCCGCGGCAGCGGTCGAAGAAGAGCCGACGCTGTTGGCGCGCTTCGCTGACTTCCAGCACGTACTACACGGGCGCGGGTACGCCTTCCACACATTACGCCACTACAAGACGGCGGGCAATCATTTAGCGGCGAGCGGAAGCTACCCTTAGGACTGGAGTTGAAGCGGTTGGAGGTGCGCTATACCGATCAAGCCAAGACGTACCTAACCGGGGCGGACCTAGCGGCCTTAGTGGCGGCCAAGCTGCCGAAGCATCTGGAGCCAGCGCGGGACGTGTTTCTCTTCTGCTGCTATACAGGCTTGCGGTATTCAGACGTCGCGGCTCTGCACGCGGGCAATGTGCACGGGCTCGGCGCCAACGGTGACGGCGACCGGGTGCTGCGGCTGGTGCAAACGAAAACCCGGGCGACGGTGAGCATCTACCTGAGTCAGCTGGCGGCCGAAATCTTGGACCGCTACGCCACGCCCGAGCGGCAGCATGAAGGCGCACGGCTGTTGCCGGTGCTGGCCAATCAACCGTTGAACCGCTACGTGAAGAAAGCGGCCCAGCTGGCGGGACTGACGCGCTCGGTGGAAGTGGTGAGCACCGTAGGCGGCCAGGTGACAAAAACAGCGGTGCCACTCTGAGAACTAGTGACAATGCACACTGCCCGGCACACTTTCGCCGTGCAAAGCTTGCTGCGCGGGATGCCCGTGACAGTGCTGCAGCGGGTGATGGGCCACGCCAAGATTCAAAACACCATGCGCTACGCCCAGGTGGTAGAAGAACTGCAGCACCAAGCCATGCGGGCCGCGTGGGGCGAACCGGTGGCAACGGCGCCTAACACCACAGTTGATTTGGCAGTGTGTAGAGTGATTGCGGCTTGAGGTCTAACGTCCTTCGCTAGCTACCGCAAAAAGGCACTACACAGACCCCGCTCTTTTTTCTTCTCGGCTACTTTGCTTAGTGCTCCTGTCAATGCACCCCACAATGCACCACTTTATAGCTGAACAATGATTGGATAAAACGGACTCACACACGCCTATTTCTATCTGCCATAAGAGGCACTGAAAAATGGCCTGTCTGGAATCGATTTCTGTATGTTGACGGCAAGCCAGTGAGCTGGGCCATGTCTGCGCCATGTGTAACTTTCATTTCCCATGTGGGCCAGCTCCAGCCGGTCGAGGCGGCTGTTGAGCAACTGTTTGAGGGTGTATGCTAGCCCGCACTTCACACTCCACGGCGGCCGATGACGAGAGGCCGGCACCCACGGGAATGGTGCCGCCAAAGACGCAATCGAACCTTGCTACGGCGCTGCTACCACGCCCTTCAGGTAGTTGGCCCACAAGGTGGCGCCGGGCTTCACTCGGGTCAGGGGCGCGCTGCATTCTTCACCTTTGTCGAACGCCACGAGGCGGGCGGCGGAGCCGTGGTTGAGGCCCAGGGCAAAGTAGATTTCCTTGTCGATGGCGGCGGGCATCATCTAGCCGTGGTTGTAGTCGGTGTGCTCGCCGATGAGGTTGATGCGCCCGAGCGCCCGCACCAGCAGCTGTGGGGCGTAGCCAAAGCGGCGTTGGAAGTCGGCGGCAATGGGGAGGCAACGAGCATGGCAATCAACGCGAGAGGTGATAAGAACAGGGCAATGAACTACCAATACACCGTGTACAAGGTGGTCAGCAAGACCAGAATCACTATCGCCCCCAGGGCGAAGCGCGGGCTGGTGCGGAACATGCCCGCGTCGACGGCCAAGCCGTTGGGTTGCACGCCGCGGCCGGTTTCGACGAGGCTGATGAGCACCATGCCCGCCGCGCAGAACAGGAACACGAAGCCCATGCGGTCGAGGAAAGGAATTTCGTACACGCCCTGAGCATTGGGCACGGCAAAACCCAGCGGGGCCAGGAAGGAAAGGTCGGCCACGGTGGGTAGGAACTTGAGCAGCACCGAGAGCAGAAAACCGCCGATAGTGGCAAACAGAGCCGCTGAAGACGTAGTTTTTGGCCAGAAAAAGCCTAGGATGAACATGGCGAAGATGCCCGGCGACACGAAGCCCGTGTACTCCTGGATGTACTGGAAGCCGCCCTTCTTGTCGATGCCTAGGTGCGGGGCGATGAGCACGCCCAGGATCATGGCCACCACCACGGCCACTTTGCCAATGAAAACGAGTTTTTTTTCCGAAGCCGCTGGGTCAAACACCTTTTGGTACACGTCGAGCGTGAAAATAGTGGCAATGGAGTTGGCCTTACCCGCCAGGGAGGCCACCACGGCTGCCGTGAGGGCCGCAAAACGAGAGGCCTTTCAGCCCCACCGGCAGAATGCTCAGCAGCACCGGGTAGGCGCGGTCGGGGTTCACCTCACCGCCTTGCATCATTTCGCCACTGAACACGTCGGCTTTGAACAGCACGTAGGCCGCGATGCCCGGCAGCACCACAATCACGGGCATGAGCAGCTTGAGAAACGCGGCAAACAGCAGGCCGGCGCGGGCCGTGGGCAGGCTCGCTCCCAGCGCCCGCTGCGTGATGTACTGGTTGCAGCCCCAATAGTTGAGGTTCACGATCCACATGCCGCCCAGCAGCACCGTCAGGCCCGGCAAATCGAGGTAGTTGGGGTTGTCGCGCCGGAAGATCATGTGAAAATGGTCGCCGGCCTGAGTTGTGAGCTGCGCAAAGCCGCTGAGCACGCCGGTCTGGCCGTAGTGCTCGGCCACTAGGTTCAGAGCCAGGTAGGTGGTAGCCAAACCGCCTAGAATGAGCACAAACACTTGAATGACATCGGTGTAGCCGATGACTTTCATACCGCCCAAGGTGATGACGATGGCAAAGGCGGCCAGCGCGTACAGGCAGAACTCCAGGTTCAGGCCCGAAACGCTGCTGATGGCAATGGCGCCCAGGTACAGGATGGAGGTTAGGTTGACGACCACGTAGAGCGCCAGCCAGAACACGGCCATGATCATGGCCACGGTGCCGTTGTAGCGCTGGCTCAGAAACTGCGGCATGGTGAAAATGCGGTTCTTCAGGTACACCGGAATGAAGAACACGGCCACCACCAGCAGCGTGGCGGCGGCCATCCACTCGTAGGTGGCAATGGCCAGGCCCATCTTAAAGCCCGAGCCCGACATGCCCACAAACTGCTCGGCCGAGATGTTGGAGGCGATGAGCGAGGCCCCGATGGCCCACCACGTCAGCGAGCCTTCGGCCAGAAAGTAGTCCTTGGAGTCGCCTTCTACGGTGCCGTCGTGCCCGGTTTTGCGCCGGTACACCCACAGGCCGTAACCGGCCACGATGAGAAAATAAACGAAAAAGACGACGTAATCGAGGTTGGAGAGTTGGTGCATAGAGGCAATGAGCAATGAGCAACGGGCAATGAGTAATCAACAATGAGCAATTCCCGGCCTTATGGTCCGATATTGCTCATTGCCTACTGATTTAGATAAAGCGGTTAATCAGATTTTCGAGGTATTCCTGACGGCCGCTGATTACAGCCGGTTCGCCATGCGCGGCGGCGTAGTCGCGCAGTTGCTCTAGGGTGAGCTGCCCCTGCTCGAAGGCCTGCCCCAGGCCGCCGTCGAAGGAGGCGTAGCGCTGCCGGCGCACCTGCCGGTAATCGGACTTCTGCAGCACGTTGTCGGCCACTACCAGGGCGCGAGCAAACAGGTCCATGCCACCGATGTGGGCGTGAAAGAGGTCCTGCACGTCGGTGGAGTTGCGGCGGATTTTGGCGTCGAAGTTGATGCCACCGCCCCGCAACCCGCCAGCTTCCAAGATGACGAGCATGGCTTCGGTCAGCTCGTAGAGGTTGTTGGGAAACTGGTCGGTGTCCCAGCCGTTCTGGTAGTCGCCGCGGTTGGCGTCGATGGAGCCCAGCAGGCCGGCGTCGGCGGCCACCTGGAGCTCATGCTGGAAGGTATGGCCGGCTAGCGTGGCGTGGTTCACTTCGAGGTTCAGCTTGAAATCGGCCAGCAGATCGTACTGGCGCAGGAAGCCGATGACAGTGGCCGCGTCGTAGTCGTACTGGTGCTTGGTGGGCTCCATGGGCTTGGGCTCGATGAAGAAGGTGCCCTTAAAGCCCTGGCGGCGGGCGTAGTCGCGGGCCGTGTGCAGGAAGCGAGCCAGGTGCTCCTGCTCGCGCTGCATGTCGGTGTTGAGCAAGCTCATGTAGCCTTCGCGCCCGCCCCAGAACACGTAGTTTTCGCCGCCCAGCGCGATGGTGGCGTCGAGGGCCGCTTTTACCTGGGCGGCGCCGTGGGCCAGCACGTGGAAATCGGGGTTGGTGGCCGCGCCGTTCATGTAGCGGCGGTGCGAGAAGAGGTTGGCCGTGCCCCAGAGCAGCTTGATACCGGTTTCCTGCTGCTTTTGGCCGGCGTACTCCGTCAGGGTTTGCAGGCGCCGCTCGTTGTCGGCCACGTCGTGGGTGTAGTCCACCACGTCCACGTCGTGGAAGCAGTAGTAAGGCAGCCCCAGCTTGGTCAGGAACTCAAAGGCGGCATCCATTTTAGCCTTGGCCCGCGCAATGGGGTCGGGCTCGGCGTCCCAGGGAAAAATATGCGTCGGCTCGCCGAAAGGGTCGGCGCCGGAGCCGTTGAAGGAGTGCCAGTAGGCCCCGGCGAAGCGCAGCCAGTCCTTCATCGGCTTGCCAGCCACCACGCGCGTGGCGTCGTACCAGCGGAAAGCCAGCGGGTTGTCGGTGTCGGGACCCTCAAATGGAATGTGCGGAATGGCGCTAAACAGTGTTTTCTGGCCGAGGATTGTAGACATAGGGAGAACGGGTGGAGTGGGCGAGGTAAGGAAAAAGCAGTTCGTCAGGCCGGGCTCGATTCGGGTTGGGCCGCGGGCTCGGTTTGCGCTAAGCGGGCGCGTAACTCGGCTTTCCACCGCTGATAGGCAGGTTCGTAGGCGGCGGTCAGCGCAGCCGCGGGCTCGATGAGCTGACCGCGCGGCCGGACCTGGAATGCCTCGTCGGCGGAAGCGTACACGCCCGCGCCGATGCCGGCGCCAAGCGCGGCGCCCACGCTGCCGTCGGTGTCGAGTAGCTCCACCGCTAGCCCGGTAGCATTGACAAAAGCTTGGGTGAACACCTCGCTCAGAAACATGTTGGCGCGGCCAGCCTTGACCAAGGTCAGCGGCAGGCCGTGGTCGCGCAGCACGTCCAGGCCGTAGCGGAAGGCGAAGGCCACGCCCTCCTGCGCCGCTCGTAGCAAGTGGGCCGGCGTGTGCCGGTTCAGGTCGAGGCCGAGGAAATGGGCGCCGATTTGCCGGTTGCCCAGCAGGCGCTCGGCGCCGTTGCCGAAGGGCAGGCACAGCAGCCCGTCGGCGCCGGGGGGCACGGCCGCGGCCCGCTGGTTGGCCTCGGGGTACGATAGGCCCGGCGCCACGGCGTTGCGGGTCCAGCGGTTCAGGCTGCCCGCGCCGTTGAGGCAGAGCAGCACGCCCAGCCGCGGCGCGTCGGCGGCGTGGTTGACGTGAGCAAAGGTATTGACGCGCCCGTCGGCATCGGCCAGTAGCTGATCGGTGACGGCGTAGATGACGCCGCTGGTGCCGGCCGTAGCCGCTACTTCGCCCGGCCGGAGCACGTTCAGGGCCAGGGCGTTGTTGGGCTGGTCGCCGGCTTTGTAGCTGACCGGAATGCCCGGCGGCAGGCCTAGCTCGGCGGCCACGGCGGGCAGCAGCCGGCCGTGGTCGGCAAACACGCCTTGTACCGGCGGAATCAAGGCCGGATCGAAGCCAAAATAGTTGAACACATCTTGCGACAGTTCGCCGCGGGCGAAATCCCAGAACACGCCCTCCGACAAGGCCGACACGCTGGTGGTGGCCGCGCCCGTGAGCTGCAGGCCCACAAAGTCGCCGGGCAGCAGCACCTGGTGAATGCGCTGGTACGTCTTCGCCTCGTGCTCTTTCACCCAGGCCAGCTTGGCGGCCGTGAAGTTGCCGGGCGAGTTGAGCAGGTGGCTCAGGCTGCGCTCCTCCCCTATCGCCCGGAAAGCCTGCTCGCCGTAGGGCACGGCGCGGCTGTCGCACCAGATGATGGCGTCGCGCAGTACCCGCTGCCGTTCATCCACCACCACCAGCCCGTGCATCTGGTAGGCAATGCCGATGGCCTGGATGGCGTGCGGGTCGTAGCGGCCGCTGGCGTGGGCCTGCCGGATGGCCAGGCAGGTGTCGTGCCACCACTGCTGCGGGTCTTGCTCGGCCCAGCCCGGCTGGCGCACCGTCACGGCCCGCTCGGTATCGGCCGGGCAAGTAACGGACACCAGCGCCTGCCGGGTTTGGGCGTCGACCACCGACACCTTGACGGCCGAAGTTCCTATGTCGATTCCGAGCAGCAGCATGAGAACGGGGGGTGGGAAGGAAGGGCAGCAGCTTAAAAGGTAATCGTTTTCCGGGTGCCGTCGGCGAAGCGGACTTGCACGCCCGGGCCGGCGGGCTTGAGCTGGCGCACGGGCAGCAGTTCGTCGTCGGTCCAGGGCTGCCCGGCTTTTTTCCAAAGCAAGAGCGTGGCGTACAGCGTGGAGCCCCCCGCCGGCAACGTGGCTTCGGCGTTGATAACGGCGCTTTCGGCACTGGCCGGGTGCAGCCCCTGGGTATCGACTACGCGCGCCGCTTGCCAGCCGCGGAGCGGCACCAAAGCCAATTGGTAACGCCCGTTGCTGAGCAGCTGCACCACGTGGCCGCGCACCCGGCGGGTGTGCCGCTCCAGGGGCTGGCCAGCTAGGGCAGGCAGGGCGTAGTGACCCAGGCGCAGGGCGGTGCCGGGCGGGCCGCTGATCTGGTCGAGGCGCAGCAAGCCGTTGGGCAGGGGCACATCGGCCAGGTGCAGGCGCACGGTGGTGTCGGTTTCCAGCACCGCGTCGCGGTAGTAGACGCCGTCGGCGAAGCGCCGGAAGTCGTAGAGGCGCAGCGCTTCCCACTGGCCGAGGCGGTTGCGGAACACGTAGTTCATGGCCACTTCGCCGTTGGGGCCGTCGGCCTGCCAGGGGAAGGCGCTATTGTAGGCCAGGCGGTTGTAGCTTTCGGTGCCCCGAAACGGCTCGGCCACGCCCACCACTTTGGCGTGGCACCAGGCCCGCACTTCGGCCGCGCCGCTGTTGGGGTAATCGGTAATCAGGATGCCGCTGCCGGGCTGAAACTTGTTGAGCACGGTGTTGGGCGCCAGCTCGGCGGCCCAGGGCCCCTCGTTTTCGGTGGCCGTCCAGAACGGGCTGTCGGCGGGCACGAGCAGTCCTAGAAAGGCCTTGCCGGCCCAGTAGGCACTGCCCCGGCAGCTGTAGGCCTGCACGGCCGGCTCGAACGGCCCGTAGAAGCCCAGCGTGGGCACCCGGTCCTGCAGAAACTCCGGGTGCTGCAGAAACTGCAGCAGCACGCCCGACGAAATCCGCCGCAGCCAGCCGTAGTTGGTGTTGGGCGCGGGCGCGAGGCCCAACAGCGGCAGCGGTACCACGGCCCCGAACCGGTAGCTGATACTGCGCCCCCACATAATCATCTCGCCCTGGCGGCTGAACAGGTACGGGTAGTGGTCCTTGGCTTCGTGCAGGTTAGCCGTGAACTGCCGGGCCAGCGCGGGGTAGTGGTGGTTGCCGTAGAACTGCGCCCACAGCGGGCCGTAGAGCTGAAACGCCCAGGCGCTGTAGTAATCGTAGGCCGGGTTGTCGTTGTACCAGCCCTGGCCGCGGTAGAGGGCCAGCAGCTTGTGCAGGAAATCTTTTAGCAGCGGCTCGTTCACGGCGTAGCCGCGGCTCTGGCAGAAGCTTAGCACGAAGACGTTGAAAAACTGCCAGTTCGACGGCACCGTGGGTCCGTCGCCGTAGCTGAGCATGGTGGCGGCCAGAGCGTTTTTTTGCGCGCGGGGCAGCGGGTCCCACAGCACTTCCGGGGCCGCAAACAAGCACACCGCCAGGCCGCCAAACTCAACCAGCGGCTGGCTGCGGGGCTCGTGCGGGGCCCGGGGCCGCAGGTAGGTGGGACTGGCCGGGTCGACGAGGCGGCCGAGATGGTGGCGGTAGTAGTCGGCTACACGGATGCCGTTGATTTCGAGCTTGGGGTTTTGCTTAAGCAGCGGCACGGCGATGAAGAGCGTGCGGCACAGATCCTCGAACTTCTCGGCCGGCTCTTGCGCGGCGGTGCGCGGGTAGCTTTTGCCCGGCTGCTTGGGAAACACCAGCGGGTCGTCGAGGCGGTGTACGTAGCTGAAAGCGCCTTGCAGCAGGTACAAGGCGGCATTGTACCAGTGGCGGCGGGTCATGCCGGTCAGCGGGCTTAACCGGAAGTCGGGCTGTTGTACTTGAAAAACGGTCGGCCCTGCCCCGATCAGGTTGGAAGCCGGCCCGGCCGCAGCAAGCGCCTGCGCCGGCAGTTGCCGGCTGCCGAGCAGCAGTACCAGCAGCAAACCGGCCGTGGCGGCTAGTCGCGGCCCACTCATCAATCCAAACCCCACGCCGCAGCCAGGGCAAAAGAATGCACGGACTGAGAAAAATCGCAGAACGGGCATGGCAAGGACTCGGGTTGCGGGTATTGACATCGAGGAAGCGGGCGTTGCGTCGGGGCCGGGTTGCGGTGGCGGCTCAGTGGGCCACCACGGAACGGGCGGCGGGTGGGCTGAGCTGCACCGGCGTCATGCGCGGGGCGAACAGGTGCATCAGCCCCCAGGCCAGCAGGTAAGCCGAGCCGCAGAGCAGAAAGATAATGTTGTAGCCGCCCTGCACGTTGCCGGCCGCTTTGTAGCTATCAAGCAGCCAGCCCACCAGCAGCGGAAACAGAATGCCGCCCACCGAGCCGGCCATGCCGCCCAGCCCCACCACCGACGACACGGCGCGCTTGGGAAACATGTCGGAAGCGGTGGTGAAGATATTGGCACTCCAGGCTTGGTGCGCGGCGGCGGCCAGCGAAATCAGGGCCACGGCCGGCCAGATGCTCGTCGCGTAGCGGGCCAGCACGATGGGCACCACCAGCACGGCAAACAGCAGCATGGCCATTTTCCGGGCCTGGTACACGCTCCAGCCGCGCTTGATCAGGTACGACGACAAGTAGCCGCCGCCGATGCTGCCAATGGTGGTCATGGAGTACACGATGACCAGCGGCAGGCTCGGCTTTTTCAGGTCGAGCTGGAAGGTGGCGGAAAAATACGAGGGCAGCCAGAACAGGAAAAACCACCAGATGGGGTCAGTCAGTAGCTTGCCGAAGACGAAGGCCCAGGTTTGGCGCACGCGCAGCAGTTGGCCCCAGGTTACGGGCGGGCCCTCCTGGTCGCCGTCGGTGGGCTCGGGTTCGTTATCGGAATGGATGTAGGCGTACTCGTCGGCGCTGAGCTTGGGCTGGCGCGCCGGCACTTCGTAGAAAAACCACCAAGCCGCCAGCCACCCGAAACCAATGGCCCCGGTGATGACGAAAGCCTCCTGCCAGCCGTAGGCGCCCAGAATCCAGGGCACCATGACGGGCGCCACCACGGCCCCGATGTTGGCGCCGGAGTTGAAAAGACCGGTGGCCAGGGCCCGTTCCCGCTTCGGAAACCACTCGGCCACCGTCTTGATGGCGGCCGGGAAGTTGCCCGCCTCTCCCAGTCCCAGCGCGGCCCGCGCCAGCGCGAAGCCCGCTGTGCTCGTGGCCAGGGCGTGGGCCACCGCCGCCCCGCTCCAGGCAATGATAGAGAGGATAAAGCCCCGCTTGGTGCCGATGCGGTCAATCAGCCGGCCGAACAAGAGCAAGCCCACCGCGTAAGCCGCCGAAAAAGCCATGACGATGTGGCCGTAGTCGGTTTCGGTCCAGCGGAACTCGGTTTCGAGCGCCGGCTTGAGCAGGCCGATAACCTGCCGGTCGAGGTAGTTGATGCTGGTGGCAAAGAACAGCAGTGCCACCACGGTCCAGCGGTAGCGGCCAACGGGACTTTTCATGGGCTTGAAGGGTTGAGGTGTGGTACCCCCGCCAGCAGGGCGGCTACCTGGGCGGCCAGCGCGGCCGCGTCGGCGGCGGCGAAGAGCTGGGAGCCGATGCCCACGCAGCTCGCGCCGGCCCGAAACCAGGCCGCCAGGGCTTCGGGCTCGGGGGCAATACCGCCCGTCACCATGAGCTTTACGGCCGGCAGCGGGCCGCGCAAAGCCTGCACGTAATCGGGCCCCACGGCGCTGGCGGGAAAGATTTTCACCACGTCGGCCCCGAGCTGGGTGGCCTGGTACACTTCGTTGGGCGTGAGGGCGCCGGGCAGCCAGGCCAGGTCGTGGCGCCGGCACACGGCGGCTACCTCGGCGCCGATGACGGGCTGCACGATAAAGTCGGCACCGGCGGCGATGAACTGCTCGGCTTCGGCGGCGGTGTAAATGGTACCGGCGCCCAGCAGCAGATCGGGAAACTCCGCTTCCACCAGACGCTGCAGCTCGGCGAAGACGGTCGGGGCCTGCGGGCCGCGGTTGGTAAACTCAAACACCCGGATGCCGCCGGCGTAGCAGGCCCGCAGCACGCGGGTGGCGTAAGCAGCTTCGGCGTGATAAAACACCGGTACGAGCGGGGTGCGCAGCAGCTGCGCTACGGCCTCCAAGCGAGTAAATCGAGCCATAACCAGAAAAAGTTAGCGGAGCAGCCGCCCGGAAGTGTTGCCCTGCACAATGTGGTCCACCTCGGCGGCGGTGGCCAGGTTCACGTCGCCGGGAATGGTGTGTTTGAGCGCCGAAGCCGCCGTGGCAAACGCCAAGGCCCCGGCCGCGCTGCGGCCGTGCACCACCCCGTAAATGAAGCCCGCCAGGAAGGCGTCGCCGCCGCCAATGCGGTCCACCACGGGCGTGATGTCGTAGTAATCGGTTTCCTGGTAGTGGCCGCTGGCTTCCGCGAGCAGACCCTTGATGCGCTCGTACGAGGCGCTTCGGGTTTGGCGCTCGGTGGCCAGCACCTGCCTGATCCGCGGGAAGCGCCGCATGAGCTTTTCCGCCATGGAAGCGAAGCGGTTGCCGGCGCCTTCGTCGGGCGCGATGCCGAACAAATCCGCGGCGTCGCCCTCGGAGCAGACCACTACGTCGCAGCCTTCCACCAGGCCGGGCATCACGTCCTGGGCGCGCTGCCCGTACTGCCAGAGGTTGCGGCGGTAGTTCACGTCGGCCGACACGGTGAGGCCCAGGCGGCGCGCGGCGGCAATAGCTTCGCGGGCAGCCTGAGCCGCCGGCGCCGAAACCGCGGCCGTAATGCCGGTCCAGTGCAGCCACTGCGCCCCTTCTAGAATGTTGTCCCAGTCGAAGGCCGCCGGGTCGAGCCGGGCAAAGGCGGAGTCGAACCGGTCGTAGACGATGGCGCTGGCCCGCAGCGCGGCGCCGACTTCCAGAAAATACACGCCCAGGCGCGCGTTCGGGGTGAAGACGGCGTGGCGCAGGTCCACACCCAGGGCGCGGAACTGCTGGGCGGCGGCGTGGCCCAGCTGATTATCGGGAAGGCAGGTAACGTGCGCGGCGGGCACGCCCAGCACGGCCAGCGAAGCCGCCACGTTGGCTTCGCCGCCGCCATAGGTGGCATCCAACGAGCGGGCTTGCGTCAGGCGCTGGTGCGGCGGGGGGCTGAGCCGCAGCATGATTTCGCCGAAGGTTACTACGTGCTTCATGGGGTCAGTTCGGCTACCGCGGCTGCGGTGGCCGGCAGAAGAGTTAAGCCAGCTCGTGAATGCTCACGGGGTCCATGTCGGTGTACTCGCGGTTTTCGCCGGCCATGCCCCAGATGAAGGCGTAGGCGCTGGTGCCGCAGCCCGAGTGGATAGACCAGGGCGGCGAAAGCACCGCCTGCTCATTGCTCACCCACAGCGGGCGGGTGTGCTGCGGCTCGCCCATGAGGTGCAGCACCCGCTGGTCGGCGGGCAGGTTGAAATACAGGTAGGCCTCGGCCCGGCGGTCGTGGGTGTGGGTGGGCATGGTGTTCCACACCGAGCCGGCGTGCAGCTGCGTCAGGCCCATGACCAGCTGGCAGCTCTCGATGCCTTCGTCGTAGATGTACTTGTAGATGGTGCGCCGGTTGGCGGTTTCCAGCGCGCCCATTTCCACCGGCGTGGCCTCGGCCCGGGTGCGGCGCGTGGTGGGCAGCACCCGGTGGGCCGGGGCCGAGAGCAGGTAGAACTTGGCTGGCCGGGCCGAGTCGTGGCTGCGGAAGTGCACGTCGCGGGATTCTTTGCCTACGTACAGGCAATCCTGCGGACCCAGCTCGTGGGCGGTGCCGTCCACTGTTACCTGGCCGGCGCCGCCCACGTTGAGCACGCCCAGCTCCCGCCGCTCCAGGCAGTACTCGGCCCGCAGCTCGTCGGGGCAGGTCAGCGCCAGCGGCTCGGCCTCGGGCATGGCCCCGCCCACAATCAGGCGGTCGTAGTGGGAATACACCAGCTCCACGCGGCCGGGCACAAACAGGGTTTCAATGAGGAAGCTTTCCCGCAGCTCGGCGGTGCTGGAGGCAGCCACTTCGCGCGGGCTGCCGGCGTATCGTTGTTGCATATTCAATGAGCAATTACGAATGAGCAATGAGCAATTGGTAGTGAGTCGTATTGCTCATTCGTAATTGCTCATTGTAAATTGAAATCAACGTCCCATCCAGCCGCCATCGACGGTGAGGATGGTGCCGTGCACGTAGTCGGCAGCGGCGGAGGCGAGGAAGACCGTGGGGCCTTTGAAGTCGGCGGGGTGGCCCCAGCGGCCGGCCGGGATGCGGGCCAGAATGCTGGTGGCGCGGTCCGGATCGTTGCGCAGGGCTTCGGTATTGTCGGTGGCGATGTAGCCCGGCGCAATGGCGTTGACGTTCACCCCGCGGCCGGCCCACTCGTTGGCCAGGGCCTTGACCAGCGAGCCGATGGCGCCCTTGCTGGCCGCGTAGCCCGGTACCGTAACGCCGCCCTGAAACGAGAGCAGCGAGGCCGTGAAGATGATTTTGCCGGAGCCCTGCTGCAACATGCGGCCCCCAATGGCGCGGGCCAGACGGAAGGGCGCGTCGAGGTTGATGCGCAGCACCTCGTCCCAGTATTCATCGGAATGCTCGGCGGCGGGCTGGCGCCGGATGGTGCCGGCGTTGTTGATCAGGATGTCGAGGCGCGGAAAATCCTGCTGCACCCGCGCCAGAAACGCGTCAACTTGCTCGCGCTGGCCGAAATCGGCCTGGTAGGCGTGAAACTCCCGGCCCAGGGCCCGCACCTGCTGCTCGGTCTCGCTGCCACTCAGTGCCAACGAGGCCGACACGCCGATGATGTCGGCGCCGGCTTCGGCCAAGCCCAGGGCCATAGCTTGGCCGATACCCTTGTTGCAGCCGGTCACCAAGGCGCGCTTGCCAGCCAAGCTAAACAGCGAGGAACTGCTCATTTCCAATTTGAAGTGGTGGGTGATTTGAGCATCCCAGCCGGTGGCGCGGAGCCAGTTGGCGGTGCTTCTTCGTCAAGGTTAGAACCTTTCGCGGATTAAAAAAAACATACTGCCGGTTTTATTGCCGCAAGCGTTGCCGCAAACGCTTGCGGAGTTCGGTCAGCAAAAAAATAGCTATTCGGAGCTATGCGCTCGGCATTTCTGAGAGAATGGCAATGCGAGTTGCTGGCTTGTCAGGACAGCCGGCTTTCCAAGGCTATCCATAGCCTTGCCATAGTTCAATTACATAGCTCTTCGGCTTGCCCCGCAAAACCGCCTGGCAAACGAAACTCCACTCGTTGGGGCCCGCCCGCTGCGTCAGACGAGTAGTTTTCGCAAGGACGATTTCCGGACCACCAGCTGCGTGTCGAGCACTTTGGTTTCCGGTGGGGTTTGCTCGTCACCCGCATTCAGCTGCTTGAGCAGCAGCCGCACGGTTTCCACGCCCATTTCCTGAATGGGCTGGCTTACGCTGGTCAGCGGTGGCGTCTGCAAGGCGGCAAAGGGCTCGTTGTTGAAGCTGGCAATGGCTACGTCCTCGGGAATGCGCACGCCTTTTTGCTTGAGGGCATACATGGCCGGAAACGCAATCCGGTCGCTGACGGCCAGCAAGCCGTCGGGGGGCAGCGGCAGGCTCATGAGCATGAGGGTTTGGGCAATGGCGTTTTCCTGCGTGTAGTCGCAGTGAAAGATGTATTCCTCGTTTGCGCTCATGCCGTGCTTGGCCAGGGCGGCGCGGTAGCCGGCCAGGCGCTGGTTGCTGATGAGCAGACTGGGCGGGCCCGCCAGAAAACCGATCCGCTGGCAGCCGTTCTCAATCAAATGCTCCGCGGCCGTAAAAGCCGCTTCGTGATTGTCCACGACTACTTTTGAAGCCTGAATCCCCTCGGCGTAGCGGTCGAAGAGCACCAGCGGAAAGCCCTTGCGGGTGAGGCGCTCGATGTGCTCGTAGTTGTTGGTGTCGCGCGAGAGCGAGATGAGAAAGCCCTCCACCTGGCTGCGCAGCAGGTTCTGGATGTGGATAATCTCGCGCAGGTGCGACTCGTTGCTTTGGCAGACGAGCACGCTGTAGCCGGCCTGCATGGCCGCTTCCTCGATGCTGTTGAGCATGGAGGAAAAGAAATGGTAGCTGAGGTTGGGCATGATCACGCCGATGGTCCGGGTGCGCGAGTGGGCCAAGTTCTTGGCCAGTTGGTTGGGCTGGTAGTCGAGCTCGGTGGCCAGCCGCTGCACGGCCGCGCGCGTGTCGGGGTGCACCTCGGGCATACCCCGCAGTGCGCGCGAGGCCGTTGAGAGCGAGATGTTCAAGGCCTGCGCGATGACCTTGAGCGTGACCGGCGTGTTTCTCATGGTAGTTGGTAGTAAGCGAAATGTACGTTGGCAAGAACAGTCGAGGCTCGCGGCCGGGGACCGGGATTTAAGGAACGGACCCGGCGGCAACGTTGCCGGCCTGTTACATAAATAAGCAATTATAAATTATCAGGACACAACAAAGCGTTTAATTTCTTTGCCGCAAGCGTTTGCGGCAACGCTTGCGGCAATTATTTTCTGTGTGAACGAAAATTTTTCATCTAAAAACTTGCCTAAAGGCACGATTCACACGACATTTTGAGACCTGGTAACGAAAACGTAAAGCTGATACAGCCTTCTTTTCCTGCCTCTGCTGCCATAACAGGCCCTCTTGATCTTAGCTCTTTTTTGTACTTTGCAAATAAAAGCTACCAAGGTCCACTCTGTAATTGCGGCTATTCCCCTGCTCTTCCTTCTGCCTTGGCTTTCAGCCCAGGAATCCCCACCCATTCCATTTTCACCTACATGCTCAAAAAAGCGGGCTTCCTGTTGCAGCTGTTGCTGCTGGCCTCTGCGGCGCTGGCCCAGACCCCCCTCAACGTAAGCAAAGAGTTTGTCTTTGCCGCCCAGCAGTACGAGCGCATGCTCCAGGCGCATCCGGACACCAAGCGGATACCGCACTCCAGCAACCCCGACGGCTCGCTGCGCGACATGCCTTCTTCGTGGTGGTGCAGCGGCTTTTTCGGCGGCTCGCTGTGGTATTTGTACGAGCGCACTAAAGACCCGAAATGGAAAACCGCGGCAGAACGCTGGACCACGGCCGTAGCCAAAGAGCAAACCAACACCAGCACCCACGATCTGGGCTTCATGCTGTACTGCCCCTTCGGCAATGGCTACCGGCTCACCAAAAACCCGGACTATAAGGCGGTACTACTGACTGGAGCCAATTCCCTGGCCACGCGCTTCAACCCCGAGTACGGGGTGATTAAGAGCTGGGACGAGCACAAAGGCTACAAATACCCGGTCATCATCGACAATATGATGAACCTGGAGCTCCTGTTCTGGGCAGCCAAAGAATCGGGCGACAAGCGACTTTATAACATCTGCGTGGCGCACGCCGACAGCACGCTCAAAAACCACTTCCGGCCCAATGCCAGCTCCTACCATGTGGTGTGCTACGACAAGGGCGGCAAGGTGCTTAAGCGCAAAACCCACCAGGGGCACGCCGACGAGTCGGCCTGGGCGCGGGGGCAGGCCTGGGGGCTGTACGGCTACACGGTGATGTACCGCGAAACCAAAGACCCCAAATACTTGACGCAAGCCCGGCGCATTGCGGACTTCTACCTGAGCCATCCCAATCTGCCCGCCGACAAAATTCCTTATTGGGACTTCAACGCGCCCGGCATTCCAAAGGAAGAGCGCGACGCCTCGGCCGGTGCCATTACGGCTTCGGCGCTGCTGGAGCTGTGCACTTACTCTGGGGCGGCCGGCAAGCCTTACTACCGCGCCGCCGTGCAGATGCTGCAAAGCCTGGCCAGTCCGGCTTACAGAGCTAAGCTAGGCGAGAACAACAACTTCCTGCTCAAGCACAGCGTGGGCGCCAAGTCCCTGGGCTCGGAGATTGACGTGCCGCTGGTCTACGCCGATTACTACTACCTCGAAGCCCTGTTGCGCTACGAGGCCCTGCGCAAACTACCGGCTTTCCAACTCTAGCCCTCCGCTGCCGCTTCATCAAGGCTTGCCGGGCCTTGGCTCACGAAGCCTCACTGCTCTGCTTGCTTCGCCGTCTATTACCTCCTCCTTAATTCCCACACGCCCATGACACATTCTTTACTCCCGCCGCGGTGGCTGGTGCTGCCTGCTTTGCTCTGCGGCCTTTCGCTGGCCGTGCACGCTGCCCCCCACGCCGGCGCTCCTCCCCTCCTGCGCCCTAAGGCACAGCCCGACGTAAAAGTAAGCGGGCGCATTACCGACGAAAAAGGCGAGGGTATGCCGGGCGTGAACGTAATAGTAAAGGGCACCACTAACGGCACCCAAACGGCACCCGATGGCAGCTTCACCCTCACCGTGCCCGACAATGCAACGCTGGTAGTGTCGTTTGTGGGCTACCTGACGCAGGAACTGGCAGTCAACGGGCAAAGCGCGGTGAACGTGGTTCTCAAGCCCGACAGCCAGGTGATGAACGAGGTGGTCGTGATTGCCTACGGCGAGCAGTCGGCCAAGACGTTGTCGGCAGCAGTCAGCCAGATTGACGGGGCCACCATCGGCCGGCAGCCCGTGGGCACGCCCGGCGAAAGCCTGGCCGCATTGGCTCCCGGCGTACAGGTGCAGAGTGAGCGGGGCGGTACGCCGGGCGCGCCGCCCACCATCACCATTCGGGGGGGCTCGTCGCTGGGCACTTCCAGCGACCCGCTGTTCGTGGTGGATGGCTACCCCTTGCAGGACCCGGCCCAGTTCAACCTGATAAACCCGACCGACATCGAATCGATTTCGGTGCTCAAGGATGCGGCCTCGACGGCCATCTACGGCTCGCGGGCCGCCAACGGCGTGGTGATTGTGACCACCAAGCGCGGCAAGGCCGGCGTGACGCGCTTCGACATCTCGGCCTACACCGGCGTGCAGCAGCTTTCCAAGAAGCTGGACGTGTTGGGCCGCGACGAGTACCTCGACAACTTGAGCTACCAGCAGCGGGCCCGCGCCTACACCGGCCCGACCACGCCCCCGAACACGCCGTTTCCGCTGCTCGATATCTTCAGCACCGACCCCGGCAGCTTGCCCGACACCGACTGGCAGGACGCTATCTACCGCTCGGCCGTCATCAGCAACTACCAGATTTCAGCCACCGGCGGCACCGACAAGGCCCGCTTTGCCGTATCGGGTGGCTACTTCAAGCAGGACGGCATTCTGCGCGGCTCGGACTACAACCGCTACAACGTGCGTTTCAACCTCGATGCCAACCTCAGCCCGAAGCTGAAAATCGGGATTTCGCTGGCCCCGACCTACGCCGAGCAGAACCGGCAGGCGGCGGCCGGGCAGTTTAATGGTTCGAACGCGAGCGAAAACGGCGGCACCCGCGGCGTGCCCAACGCCGCCCAGCTGGCCCTGATTCAGTCGCCCACCATTCCGGTGCGCCTGCCCAACGGCGACTACGGCCAGCCCTTCAACAGCCAGCTGAACGCCAATGGCAGTACCTTCTTCAATGCCAACGTGTTCAATCCGCTGGCCGTGGTGGAGTTGAACCAAAACCGCACCACCAGCTACCGGGTGTTTGGCAACTCCTACTTAGAGTGGGCGCCCCTCGAAGGCCTGGTGCTGCGCACTTCGGGCGGCGCCACGCTCAACATCGACAACCAGACGGCCTACATTCCGGCCACGCTGGCTACGGAAGCCGCCCCGCGGGCCAACCTCTCGACGCCGGTCATTCCCTCCATTTTCTCGCGGGAGTCGCAGCGCCAGCAGGTCGATTATCTGTGGGAAAACACCGGCACCTACTCCAAGCAACTAGGCGAGCACAGCTTCAACCTGCTAGGCTTGTTTTCGCTGCAAAAATTCCGGGCCAACGCCACGGCCACGGCCGGCCGGGCGGGCACGTTCAGCACCGACCTGCTCGACAACCCCCTGGCCTCGCCCGACCGCACCGGCGAGCTGGACTACGACCAAAACGCCTTCCTCTCGTTCGGTGGGCGCCTGACCTACGACTTCCGCAAGAAGTACCTGCTCTCGGCCGCCTTCCGCACCGATGCCTCTTCGCGCTTCGGGCCCAACAACAAGTACGCGAACTTCCCCTCGGCCTCGGTGGGCTGGCGCCTGAGCGAGGAAAGCTTCTGGGAAAGCTTCCGGCCCGTAGTGAACGAGTTCAAGCTGCGCGCCAGCTACGGTTTTACCGGCAACGCCAACATCGGCTCGTTCAACTACCTCAACAGCGTGGTGAACCGCAACTACAGCTTCGGCGGCGTGCGTACGTTCGGCTACAGCCAGAACGGCTTCCCCAACGCCGACCTGACCTGGGAGAAAAACAAGCAGTTTGACGCCGGCGCCGATTTTGGCTTCTTCGACGACAAATACACGCTGAGCCTGGATTTCTACGACCGCGAAACCACGGGCATGCTGCTCAACCGCGAGCTGCCCGGCATCATTGGGTACGCCACGCGCTACCGCACCAACATCGGCGGACTGCGCAACCGCGGCCTGGAGCTGGCCGCCGGCGTC
Organism: Hymenobacter sp. M1-2; assembly: GCF_057808495.1. Classification (NCBI taxonomy): domain Bacteria; kingdom Pseudomonadati; phylum Bacteroidota; class Cytophagia; order Cytophagales; family Hymenobacteraceae; genus Hymenobacter; species Hymenobacter sp. M1-2. The sequence goes on along the minus strand of NZ_JBTYZO010000031.1, from coordinate 16,451 downwards.
AACCTGAAATTCGGGGAGGTGCAGTGGGCCATCAACGGCAACATCTCGGGCAACCGCTCGAAGGTGCTGAGTCTGGGCGGCGTCGATGCTTTGGTGGCCGAGCCCGGCGTCTTCGGCTGGAACAACGTGTACCAGGTGCGCGTGGGCGAGCCGCTGGGCAATATGTACGGCTTCGAGGTGCTGGGCGTGTTCAACGACGCCGAGGAGCTGGCCCGCTATAAGAGCGAGGGTACCCGCACCTACGCCGGCGACTTGGTGGGCAACTGGATTATCAAGGACCAGAACGGCGACGGCAACATCAACGAGCTGGACCGCACCAAGGTAGGCAAGGGCGTGCCCGACTTCATCTACGGCCTCTCGCAGACAGTGCAGTTCCGCGGCTTCGACCTAGGCCTGATTGTGCAGGGCGTGCAGGGCGTCAACGTCATCCAGGGCAATGCCCGGCAGTTCTGGAACAACAACCTCAACAACACGACCCACGACTTCTACCAGAACATGTGGGACCCGGCCGACCCCGACAAGGAGACGCGCTACCCCCGCGCCGGCGCCGGCGGCATCACGCCCAGCAACAACCTCACCGACCGCCTGCTCTTCAACGGCTCGTTTCTGCGCGTGCGCAACCTGACCCTGGGCTACACCCTGCCCAAAAGCGTGCTATCGACCATCAAGATGCAAACCGTGCGCGTGTACGTGACCGGCCAGAACCTGCTCACCATCACCGACTACCCTGGCTACAACCCCGAAACCAACACCGACCCCGGCTCGCTGACCCGGCCCGGCCTCGACCAGGGCACTTACCCTGCCTCGCGCACTTATACCGCCGGCCTTGCTATCGGCTTCTAACCCTCTGCCTCTCCCTCCCATGAAACGCTACCCTATTTTAGTTCGCACCCTGCTGGCGGCCGGCTTGCTGCTCGGCGCGGCCAGCTGCGATGATTTTGTGGAGCTGACCCCTCAGGACGTGATTCCGGTGCCCGGCTTCTACCAAACCGAGGCCGACCTGCACGGCGCCCTCACCGGCACTTACGGCAACCTGCGCGGCATCTACAACACCTACTACGCCTTCACCGAGCTGCCCTCCGACAACGCCCGCACGTTCGGCGAGAGCGAAGCGGCCTGGGGCCAGTTTGATAAGCTGAGCTGGATGGTGAACAACACCAACATCTCCAACGGCTGGACGGACTCCTACCGCACCATCGCCAGCGCCAACATCATCCTGGCCCGCATCGAGGCCGTGCCCTTCGCCAGCGCCGATACCAAGGCCCAGTACATCGCCGAGGCCAAGTTTCTGCGGGCGCTGATGTACTTCAACCTGGTGCGCTTCTTCGGGGGCGTGCCGCTGGTGCTCGAAGAGCTGACGACCGAGCAGCAGGCCTACACCTATACCCGCACCCCGGAGGCCGACATTTACGCCCAGATCGAGCAGGATTTGCTGGAAGCCGAGAACGTGCTGCCCGTTTCGTACACCGGCCCCAACGTGGGCCGGGCCACGAAGGGCGCGGCGCGAGCTTTGCTGGGCAAGGCTTATCTGCAGCAGAAGCTCTGGAACAAGGCAGAAACCAAACTGGCGCAGGTCGTGACGGGCGCCCCCTACCAGCTGCTGCCCGAAGTGAGCAACGTGTTCGGGCTAGGCAAGGACAACAACGCGGAGATAGTGTTTGCCGTGCAGTACATCAGCACTGGCACCGGCGAGGGTAACTCCTTTGTGCACAACTTCGCCCCCCAGACTTCCGGCACCAGCATTGTGAGCGTCAATGGCGGCAGCACCTGTGTGGGCACCAAGGACCTCAACGACGCCTTTGAAGCCAACGACGCGCGCAAGGCCGTCTTCCTGGGCGCGTTCCAGAACGGCACCAACGTCAACAACACCTATTACTGGGCCCGCAAGTTTATTTACAACATCACCCAGCTCAACGAGGGCGACAACGACTGGCCCGTCATCCGCTACGCCGACGTGCTGCTCATGTACGCCGAGGCCCTGAACAATAATGGCAAAACCGCCCAGGCCCTGGGGCTAGTGAACCAGATCCGAACGCGGGCCAGGCTGCCGGTCCTGGCCACGACTTTAAGCGCCGCCGCTACGCAGCTGGCCATCGAGCAGGAGCGCCGCGTCGAGCTGTGCTTCGAGGGACACCGCTGGCACGACCTGATTCGCTGGGGCAAGGATGTGAGCACGATGCAAGCCTTCAAGACCAGGTACATCGCCATCGATGCCGCCAACAATGCCATCCAGGCCGAGCCCGAGCGGCGGCTGTTCCCGGTTCCGCAGCGCGAGCGGCTGCTCAACCCCAACCTGACCCAGAACCCCGGCTACGAATAAACTGCCCGGCGCCCCGAGGCCGGCCGCAGCTGCTTTGGCCGGCTTCTGCCGTGGAGCGCGGGGTCATCCGCTCGTTTCCTGCCCCTGCCGTTGACGGCCCGTCGGCGCCGGCCAGTTGTATCTCCTCCCTCATGACGAACCTATTCTGCTGGTCTTGGCGCCGGATTTTAGCTGCTCTTCTGCTGATACTGACCGGAGAAGCCGGGCCGGGGGGCCGCGCCTGGGCCCAGTCGCCCGCGGCCGGTGCCGCCCGGCCAGCCGCTACCGGCCAGGCGGCACCCCAGGCCACCTGGGGCGACCAGGGCAACGGTACGTACCGCAACCCCATCCTGAACGCCGACTACTCCGACCCCGACGTAATTCGGGTGGGCGCGGATTTCTACATGGTGTGCTCCGACTTTCACTTCATGGGCATGCCAGTGCTCAAGTCGCCGGATTTGGTGAACTGGACCATCGTGGGGCAGGTGTACAACCGCATCGACGCGGACACGTCCTACAACGCCATGCGGCGCTACGGGCGCGGCTCCTGGGCCCCGGCCCTGCGCTACCACGCCGGCAAGTTCTGGGTGTACTTCTGCACTCCCGACGAGGGCGTGCTGATGAGCACCGCTACCAAGCCTGAAGGTCCCTGGGCCCCGCTGCGGGTGGTGAAGAGCGTGCGGCGCTGGGAAGACCCCTGCCCGTTCTGGGACGAGGACGGCCAGGCCTACCTGGGCCACAGCGTACTCGGCGCCGGCCCCATCATGCTGCACAAAATGAGCCCTGACGGTACCCGGCTGCTCGACGAGGGCACCACGGTGTACACCGGCCCAGTGGCCGAGGGCACCAAAATCTACAAGCGCCACAGCTTCTACTACCTCGTTATTCCGGAGGGCGGCGTGGCCACGGGCTGGCAAACGGTGCTGCGCAGCCGGAACATCTACGGCCCGTACGAGCGTAAAATCGTGCTGGAGCAGGGCAAAACTGCCGTCAACGGCCCGCACCAGGGCGGGCTAGTGGACCTGGACTCGGGCGAGTCGTGGTTTATCCACTTCCAGGATGCCGGGCCCATCGGGCGGGTGGCGCACCTGCAGCCCGTGCGTTGGCAGGACGACTGGCCGCTGATGGGCCAGGACCAGGATGGCAACGGCATCGGCGAACCGGTGGCGGGCGGGGTTAAGCCGAACGTGGGCAAAGCCAGCAAAGCGGCCAAAAGCTACCCGGTGGCCGCCCCGCAAACCTCGGACGAGTTTACGGCTTCCGCCCTGGGCCTGCAGTGGCAATGGAACCACAACCCGGTGGCCGCCAACTGGTCGCTGCGCCGCAAACCCGGGTTCCTGGCCATTCTGGCCCTGAAAGCCGGCAGCCTGCAGCAGGCGCGCAACACTGCTACGCAGAAGCTCATGGGCCGGCGCGGCGTCATCACCACCAAGCTGGACCTGGGCGAGCTGGCCGACGGACAGCGGGCGGGCTTGTGCCTGCTGGGCAAGAAAAACTACGAAATCGGCGTGGTGAAGACCGGGGGTGCGGTGGCCGTTTTTGCCAGCCACGATGGGCAAGCCACCGCCGGGCCGGCCGTAACGGCGCCGGCCGTGTGGCTGCGCATCGCCGCCGACCTCGACCAAGCCACCACCCTGCAGTACAGCCTCGACGGCCAGACCTTCCGGGTGCTGGGCGGGCCGTGCGTGTTCGAGCCGGTGAACTTTTGGAAGGGCGTGCGGCCGGGCCTGTTTTCCTACAACGAAAGAGCCGCGGCCGGCACGGCCCTCTTCGACTGGTTTCGCTACCAGTACGACGGCCCGCTGGGCGGCCTGGCCCAGGAGCAATAAACCCGAATTCTTTCCCTACCCCGCTACTCATGCTTGCTTTTAAGCTGCGCACGGCCGCTTCTGTTCTTGCCCTTACCCTAGCCGCAGCCGGGGCGCCTGCGCCGGCCGTCATCGACGTGCCCGCTGCCCTGAAGCTGGCCGGCCAGCAGCTACAGCTGGCCGACAAAGCGCGCCCCGACACCAAGCGGCAGCCCTTTACGGTGAAGCCCGATGGCACGCTCAAGGACCGGGAGCCGGCCTGGTGGACCAGCGGCTTCTTTCCCGGCAGCTTGTGGTATCTGTACGAGCACTCGAAAAACCCAACCTACCGCCGGCTGGCTGAAAAGTGGACCGCCGCGCTGGAGCAGGAGCAGTTCAACACCGAAACCCACGATTTGGGCTTCATGCTCTACTGCTCCTACGGCAACGGCTACCGGCTCACCAAAAACCCGGCGTACAAGGCCGTGCTCGTGCAGGGCGCCAAGTCGCTGGCTTCGCGCTTCGACCCGAAAGTGGGCCTGATCAAGAGTTGGGACGAGCACAAAGGCTACAAATACCCGGTCATCATCGACAACATGATGAACCTGGAAATGCTGTTCTGGGCCAGCCGCGCCACCGGCGACGCGCGCTACCGCACCATTGCCGTCACCCACGCCGACAACACCCTCAAGCACCACTTCCGGCCCGACTTCAGCTCCTACCATGTGGTCTGCTACAACCCTGATGGCACTGTGGCCCGCAAGAAAACCGCCCAGGGCTATTCGGATTCGTCGGCGTGGGCGCGGGGGCAGGCCTGGGGGCTGTACGGCTACACGGTGATGTACCGCGAAACCAAGGACGCCAAGTACCTGCAACAGGCCGAGCGCATTGCCGACTTCTACCTGAAGCACCCCAACCTGCCCGCCGACCAGATTCCCTACTGGGACTTCAACGCCCCGGACATTCCCAAGGCCCTGCGCGACGCTTCGGCGGGCGCCATTGCCGCCTCGGGCCTGCTGGAGCTGAGCCAGTACAGCAAAGCGGGCCAGCAACGGTACTTCCGGGCGGCGGAGAAAATGCTGCAAACCCTCTCGACACCGACCTACCGGGCGGCGGTGGGCCAGAACAACCACTTCGTGCTCCGGCACGGCGTGGGCCACATCCCCGAAAACACCGAAGTGGACGTGCCCCTGGTGTACGCCGACTACTACTACCTCGAAGGCCTGCTGCGCTACGACAAGCGCCGCGCCGGCAAGACTATCTAGCTTCGACGAGAATTTCGCCAAAATATTCCGGGCCCGGCTGGGCTTGCCAAAGCCTTGCCGCCGCTTGCGCCGGGTGCTCGTGGGAAGGTACCTGCCGCAGCGGCCAAGCAACTTCGACAAGCCCAGCCGAGCCTTTAAGCCTGACCCAGACAACGCATGATTTCGACTTTGTTTCCCTGCTGGCTGCTGCTGGGCTTGCTACCAAGCTCGCCCAAACCGGTGCTCACCGTGCAGGTGCTCACCGTGCAGGTGCTCAACCGCCTCGGCGAAGCCCGGCCCGCCACCACCGTGGAGCTGGACCTGCGCCGGCTACAGCTGACGGCCGCGCCCGAGCGCCTGCGAGTGCGCGACCAGACCAGCGGGCAGCTGCTCGTCACGCAGCTGCTCGATGAAGACGGCGACCAGACGCCCGACCAGCTGCTCTGTCAACTCAGCCTCGGAGCCAAGGAGCGGCGGCGCTTGCTGATCGAAACCACCTCGGCTGGCCCGGCGCCGGCCGCGGCGCCCGTCAAAGCCTTTTCGCGCCTGGTGCCCGAGCGCATCGACGATTACGCCTGGGAAAACGACGTGGTGGCCTTCCGCACCTACGGCCCCAAGGCGCAGCAGCTCACCGAGGCTGGCAGCAAAGACGGCACCCTGACCAGCGGCATGGACTGCTGGCTCAAGCGCGTCAGCTTCCCCGTTATCGACAAGTGGTACGCCGGCCACGTGCAGGAGCCGGGCTTTTACCACCAGGACCACGGCGAAGGCTACGACCCCTACCACGTGGGCGACAGCCGCGGCTGCGGCGGCTTGGGCGTGTGGCACGAGCGGGACTCCACGCTGGCCGTGAGCAAGAATTTTGTCGGCTACAAAACCCTGGCCACCGGGCCCATCCGCACCGTGTTCGAGCTGACTTACGCGCCCTGGGCCGCCACCGGCCAGCAACTCACCGAGCGCAAGCGCATCACCCTCGACGCGGGCCAGCAGCTGAGCCGCTACGACGTATTCGTGACGACGGCCCGTGGCCCCGCGCCCCCGCTTACGGTGGGCATTACCCTGCACGAGAAAAAAGGCAGCGTAGCCAGCCGCCCGGCCGAGGGCTGGGTACGGCACTGGGAGCCCATCGACGACTCAGAGCTGGGCACGGCCGTGCTGGTGGCGCCCGGGCAGTTGCAGAAAACCTGGACCTACCGCACCGCCCGCAAAGACCAAAGCCACGTTTTCGCCCAGCTCAGGCCCGCCGCGCACGTGACTTACTACGCTGGCTACGGCTGGACCAAAGCCGGCCGTTTCAAGTCGGTGGCCGAGTGGGAAGCCTTCCTGAGCGCCGAAGCCCGCCGGCTGGCCTCGCCCGTGGAAGTGTCGGTGGTGCGGTAACCGTTTGCCTCGCGCCTTCTCACCGCTTGCTTTCCCGACGACGCCCCGGCGACCAACCCGCTCGGCCGCTCAGATTTTTCCATGCCCGTTCCGATGAGTCTTTCGCTTTACCACTGGCCTGCTTCTGCCCCATGTGCCCGGCCGCGCCGCCAGTGGGCCTGCCCGCGGTGGACGTGGCTGGTCGCGTGCTGGCTGGTGCTGCTCGGCTTGCCGGCGCAAGGCGCCACCGACGCTGAGCTGATAGCGCAGCGCCTGCGCGATAAAATGCTGCGCGAGGCGCCGGCCCCCAACCTCGACACCTGGCTGGGCACGCAGCGCCCCGACGGCAGCTGGCCCGACATCGACTACGCCGACCACAGCCACGCCGACTGGAAACCCTTGCAGCACGTGCTGCGGATGCGGGCCGTGGCCGTGGCCGCCGCTGCGCCCAACCAAGCAGCCGCTGACCCAACCGCCCTGCGCGCCAGCTATGGCCGCGCCCTGGACTACTGGGTGCGCCACGACAAGGAAATCTACTCCGGCAACTGGTGGTACGGGCGGCTGGGCGAGCAGATTCAATTGGGCGAGGCCCTGCTGCTCATGCGCCCGGCTCTGAGCGCCGAGCAGGTACAGGCCGGCAGCGCCCTGCTCGAAGCCAACGGCGGCGGCTGCGGCCTGAGCGACGTGTGCACCGGCCAGAACTTGGTGTGGGCCTCCACGGCGGCCATTTACAAAGGTTGCCTGGAAAACAACTCAGCCTATTTGCGGCTGGGTTTTCAGGCCATTCAGAGCACGATCACCATCACCACCGCCGACGAGGGAATTCAGCCCGATTTGAGCTTTCGGCAGCACCGGGCCCAGCTTTACGCCGGCGGCTATGGCCTGGGCTTCGTACGCGACGTGTCGGGCTGGATCAGCGTGAGCCAGGGCACGGCTTACGCGTTTGCGGCGCCGGCCGTGGAGCTGTTTTCGCGCCTGGTACTCGACGCCGACCAGTGGATGGTGCGCGGCGAAGTGTTCGACTACAGCACCCAGGGCCGCGAAATCTCCCGGCACGGCGTGAGCAGCAAAGCCCTGCAGTTGGCCGCCGCCTGCGACCGAATGGCGGCCCTGCGCACGCCCCGGCAGCGTGAGTTCGAGGCCTTGGCCGCCCACATCCGCGGCGCCGGCCCGGCGCCGCGTCGTGGCAACCGCCACTTTTGGCGCGCCGACTACATGGCCCACCAGCAGGCTGCTTTTTCGAGCTCGGTGCGCCTGTGGTCGACGCGCACGGCCGGCCTGGAGAACTTCAACCGCGAAAACATCAAAGGCTTTTACCTGCCCCAGGGCACTAATTTTCTCTACCGGCGCGGCGACGAGTACCGCGACATCTTTCCTGTCTGGGATTGGAGCCGGCTGCCCGGCGTGACCTGCCCGTACGCGCCCGTGCCGCCGCCCTTGCCCGCACCCGGCGAGTACCGCTACGGCAGCACGGCCTTCGTGGGCGGCGTGTCCGACGGCCGCTGCGGCCTGGCGGCCTTCGACTGCCGGCAAGACAGCCTGACGGCGCGCAAAAGCTGGTTTCTCTTCGACGAAGGCATTTTTTGCCTGGGCGTGGGCATCACGGCCAGCAGCCGCCAGCCGGTGTACACGAATGTAAACCAATGCCTGCAAACGAGCCCGGTAAGGTTTGGCAGCGGCCGAGCGGCGCAGCTGCTGGCCCCGCCCACGGCTGCGCAGCCGACGGTTGACCACCAACTGCCGGCCACCGAAACCAACTGGGCTTACCACGACAACGTGGCCTACGTTTTTCCTGCGCAGCCCGGCCAGGTGACCCTGCGCAATGCTGCCCAAACCGGCTCGTGGAAAAGCATCAACGACCAGTACAGCGCCGAGCCCATCACCCGCAACGTGGTCAGCCTCTGGCTCGACCACGGCCGCCGGCCCCGCGACGCCTCCTACCAGTACGCCGTGCTGCCCGGCGTAACGGCGGCCCAAGCTGCGGCCTACGCAGCCCGGCCGCTAGTGCGGGTGCTGCGCAACACGCCCGCGCTGCAAGCCGTGCATCACCAAGCCCAAAACCTCACGGCCCTGGCGTTCTACGAAACCGGACAGCTGGCTTTGCCCGACGGGTTTAGCATTTCGGTCGACCAGCCCTGCCTGCTGCTGGTGCACCGCCAGGGCCGCCAGCTTACCCTCACGGCGGCCAACCCGCGCAACGAAGCTCTTGACGTGACGGTAGAGGTGTCGGCGCGCCTGCGCGGCCCGGGCGCCGAGCGGGTGCCTGGCGCCAAGCTCAGTCGGGTGCGCTTTGCCCTACCCGGCGGCCCCGAGGCGGGCCAAAGCCGGAGCCAGCAGTTTCGGCTGTAGAAGTTGCTTTATAGGTATAGGTAACAGGTCATAAGTAGTGAGACACTGGACAAACAGCAATTGGCTGATAGTAACCATCACTAACCACTGACCACTAGCTGCCCACACCACGACGAGGCGCGCCCGCAGTAGGTGCTTGGGTCCTCCGGGCAGCTCAACGTGCTGATGAGCTGCGCTTCGCGGCGCGGGATATTCGCCTGCAAGGCGCGCTGCGCCTACATGCAGTGTAGCCGACCAAGACTGCGGCGCGGCGGACGGCATTACCCAGCGTTGGCGCCCCACCTGTTAGGCAAAACAGGATAAGAACTGTAGAGTCACTTGGGGCGATTAACGGACCAAAAGCGCTGGCCGACCTTCAGCCAAAGTATTTGTGACATTTCAAGTCGTGGAAATTTCGCTGCAAGCGTTGCCGCAAGCGTTGCCGGTAATATTTTAGCCACATGCCTTTACTAAATGGTTATTTCATCTTTATATTGGTTATGGGAACATTGGGGAAGCATGCACTTGGGAGAAACATGAAATTGAACATTTCAAATTTCATCCCGAGTGTTTGCTTCGCCACCTCCGCCGGTTGGGTTCCCGCTTGTCGGCTGCACGCCAGAACGAGCCACCCTGGGCCACACCCGGACGCGGGATGGGCCGGAGCGCTTCCGCCGATTACTTGCCCGCTCTGCCGCAGGCCGTTTGCCGAATAGCAACGGCCGGCCGCGCTTCCCCTGCCCTACCCCATGTCTTATTCCCACCCTATTCTGCTCATCGGGCTGCTGGCAGCCAGCTTCGCGGCCCAGGCTCAAGCGCCGATGCCGGCCGAGTGGCAGGACGAAAAGCTGGTCAACCAGAACCAGTTGCCGCCCCGCGCTACGTTTCAGGTGTTCGACCAGCTTGGCGACGCCCAGCGCCTCGACCCCACGCGCCCGGTGGCCAACTCCGCCCGCTACCTCTCGCTGAACGGCCCCTGGAAGTTCCACTTTGCCGCCCGCCCCGCCGAGCGGCCCACCGACTTCTTTCAGCCGGGTTTCGATGATGCCAAGTGGGCCAGCCTGCCGGTGCCCGCCAACTGGGAGCTGCACGGCTTCGGCATCCCGATTTTCACCAATATCATCTATCCCTTCCCGAAAAACCCGCCCTTTATCGACGAGCGGGACAATCCGGTGGGCACCTACCGGCGCACGTTCACCGTGCCCAAAAGCTGGGCCGGGCAGCAGGTGCTGCTGCACTTCGGCTCCATCACGGGTTGCGCGTTCGTGTTCGTGAACGGCCAGCGCGTGGGCCTGAGCAAGGTAGCTAAGTCGCCAGCCGAGTTCGACGTGACCCGCTACCTCCAGCCAGGCCAGAACCAGCTGGCCGTGCAGGTGGTGCGCTGGCACGACGGTAGCTACCTCGAAGACCAGGACTTCTGGCGCATTTCGGGCATCGAGCGCGATGTGTACCTGGAGGCGCTGCCACCCGAAACCGTCTGGGACTTTTTCGTGCGCGCCGACCTGGACGCCGGCTACCAAACCGGCCTGCTCGGCGCCGACGTCACGGTACGCCGCTTTGCCCGCCCCGGCGCCCCGGCGCCCCGCGCTGCTGCCGTGCGCCTGCAGCTGCTCGACGCCGCGGGCAAAACCGTGCTCACCCAGCAACAGCCGCTGCCCGGCACCGGCGCCGAGCCAACGGTGCACTTCACCGGGGGGCGCGTGCCCACGGTGCGCCGCTGGACGGCCGAAACGCCCGCCCTCTACACCTGCCTGATTTCTTTGCTCGACGCCAACGGCCGGCTCTTGCCCGGCGGCACGACCAGCAGCCGCGTGGGCTTCCGCAAGGTGGAAATCAAGAATGCTCAGCTGCTGGTCAACGGCCGGCCTATTGAGGTGCACGGCGTGAACCGCCACGAGCATGACGAGCGGACCGGCCACGTGACCACCCGGGCGCTGATGCTGCGGGACCTGGAGCTGATGAAGCAGCACAACCTGAATGCCGTGCGCTCCTGCCACTACCCCAACGACCCGGCCTGGTACGCCCTCTGCGACCAGTACGGCCTCTACGTGGTGGACGAAGCTAACATCGAAAGCCACGGGATGGGCTCGACCTCGTGGAACGCCAAGGTGGACACCACCACTCACGTGGCCTACCTGCCGAGCTGGGAGCCGGCCCACCGCGACCGGCTCAGCCGCCTGGTGGAAACCGACAAAAACCACCCGTCCATCATTATCTGGAGCCTGGGCAACGAGTGCGGCAACGGGCCCATCTTCCACGAGCAGTACCGCGCCGTCAAGCAGCGCGACCCCAGCCGGCCGGTGCAGTTTGAGCAGGCCAACGAGGACTGGAACACCGACATCATCTGCCCGATGTACCCGAGCATGGCCAGCATGAAGGCCCACGCGGCCGACTCTAAGCTCAGCCGGCCCTTTATCATGTGCGAGTACGGCCACGCCATGGGCAACAGCACCGGCAACTTTCCGGAGTACTGGGACATCATCCGCAGCAGCCCGCGTCTGCAGGGCGGCTTCGTGTGGGACTGGGTAGACCAGGGCTTGAAGCAAACCGACGCCTACGGCCGCTCCTACTGGGCCTACGGCGGCGATTTGGGCGGCCACGACCGCCACAACGACGAGAACTCCGGCGATGGCCTGCTCGGCTCCGACCGCCTGCCGCACCCCGGCCTCTACGAAGTCAAGAAAGCCTACCAGGACATCCGTTTCGCCAGCGCCCGGCCCGCCTCGGGCCGCGTCAACGTCACCAACGGCTTCAGCTTTCTCGATTTGCGTGGCTACCGGTTTCGCTGGCAGCTGGCCCGCAACGGCGTGGTGAGCAAGGAAGGCGCGTTCAACGTGACGGCCGCGCCCGGCCAGCAGCGGGAAGTGAAGCTGCCGCTGCCCGCCCTGCGCCCCGAGCCCGGCACCGAATACACGCTGGCCGTGTTTGCGCAAACCAAAACCGCCACCGACCTCGTGCCGGCCGGCCACGAGGTAGCCCGCGAGCAGTTTCTGCTGACGCCGACCGGCTCGTATTTCGCGGCGGCCCCGGCTACCGCCGCTGCCGCCTCGGCTCCCGCCGTGCAGTCGACACGTACCGGCGACCAGCTCAGCTTTATGGCCGGCGAGGTGAGCGGCACGTTTGATCTGAAAGCGGGCGCGCTCACAAGCTACCAGCGGCGCGGGCAGCCGGCCGTACTCACCGGCTTTCCGGAGCCGTACTTCTGGCGGGCCCCCACCGATAACGACTTCGGCAACGACGCGCCGCAGCGACTCGGCATCTGGCGCGCGGCCCACGCCAACCGTAAGCTGCAGCGCGCCACCGTGGGCGAGGCCACGGCCGCCGGCTTGTCCGTCACGCTGGAGTACCTGCTTCCCGATGTGCAGGCGCCCTACACCGTGACCTACCTCGTGCAGCCCGACGGCGCCCTGCACGTCACGGCGGCCCTGAACCTGGAAGGCAAGCCAGTGCCCGAGCTGCCCCGCTTTGGCATGCGGCTAGCGCTGGCCGGGCCCTACAACCAGGTACGCTACTACGGCCGCGGCCCGTTTGAGAACTATCATGACCGCAACTCGGCCGCTTTCTTGGGCATCTACCGGGATTCGGTGGCGGGCATGTACACCAACTACATGCGCCCCCAGGAGCACGGCTACCGCACCGACGTGCGCTGGCTGACGCTGCAAAACCGGGCCGGCCAGGGCCTGCGCATCGAGGGCAGCGGGCAGCCGCTGAGTTTCAGCGCCCTGAGCACCCGCACCGAGGACCTGGACCCCGGCCTGAGCAAAAAGCGCCAGCACCCCCACGACATTCAGCGCCACCACGGCCAGGTGTTCGTGCACGTGGACCTGAAGCAGCGCGGCCTGGGCGGCGACAACAGCTGGGGTGCCCTGCCCCACGACGCGTTTCGCCTCACCGGGCCGCAGTACCGCTACAGCTACACCCTGCGCCTGCTCGACGAACCGAAACTCCCACTCAACCCCACAGTAGGCAGCCGCTAAGGCCGCTTCCATGCCAAAGTCGTTTTCTCCTGCTCTCCGCCCCGCCCAACCATTTCCCACTACATGACCTTGCTCTCTTTATTCAGTCGCCTGCTGGTTTTGCTGCTTTGCCCGCCGTTGGTGGTGCTGGCGCAGCCGACAGGGCCGACCGGCCCTATTACGCCGGCCACCGCCGTGCCCGGCCACCCGCGGCTGCTATTGCTCCAAGGAGAAGAGCCGCGCTTGCTTGAAACCATCGAGGCCGACCCGGACCTGCTGAAAGTCCACCAGGCGCTGCTGGCCGAGTGCGACAAGCTAGTGGACACGCCGGTGCTGGAGCGCAAGCAGGTGGGCAAGCGGCTACTGGACGTGTCGCGGGAGTGTTTGCGGCGCGAGTTCTACCTGGCTTACGCCTGGCGCCTGACGCGGCAGGAAAAGTACCGCCGCCGGGCCGAGCAGGAACTGCTGGCCGTGGCCGCGTTCAGCGACTGGAACCCTTCGCACTTCCTTGACGTGGCCGAAATGACCACCGGTGTGGGCCTGGGCTACGACTGGCTCTACCAGGACCTGCCGGTAAGCTCCCGCGTCATCATCCGCGAGGCCATTCTCAAAAAAGGCCTGGAACCCTCGCTCGAAGCTAAGAACAACGGCTGGCAGAAGAACACCAACAACTGGAACCAGGTCTGCAACGCGGGCATGACGTTCGGGGCGCTGGCCGTGTACGAAGACCAGCCCGCGCTGGCCCGGCAGCTCATCAACCGCGCCATCGAAACCGTACCGCTCGCCATGCGCGCCTACGGGCCCGACGGTGCCTACCCCGAGGGCTACGGCTACTGGAACTACGGCACCAGTTTCAACGTGCTGCTCCTCAATGGCCTGGACAAGGCTTTCGGGCAAGATTTCGGCTTGGCCCGGCAACCGGGCTTTTTGAAAACCGCCAGCTACTTCCAGCACATGGATGGGCCCTTCGGCCAAGCCTTCAACTACTCCGACTCGGGTGGTGGGGGCGGGGTGCAGTCGCTCATGTTTTGGTTTGCCGACAAGCTCCGGGACCCGTCGCTGCTGTTTGTGGAGCGTAAGCGCCTGCGCGCCGCTGAACCGGCTAAAATGGTCAAGAACCGCCTGCTGCCCACCATGCTGCTGGCCAGCGGCCGCCTGGGCGGGCAGGACCCGCCGCCCCCCACCAGCCGGCAGTGGGTAGGCGGCGGCGCTAATCCGGTGGCCCTGATGCGCACGTCCTGGACGGATCCAAACGCCATTTACCTTGGGCTCAAGTGCGGCTCGCCCGCAGTCAGCCACGGGCACATGGACGTGGGCTCGTTCGTGCTCGATGCCGACGGGGTGCGCTGGAGCACGGATTTCGGCGCCCAGGACTACGAGTCGTTGGAGTCGAAGGGCGTCAAGATTTGGGACGCGAGCCAAGACGGCCAGCGCTGGCAGGTATTCCGCTACACCAACCAGGCCCACAGTACGCTCACCGTCAACGACGGCTTGCAAGTCGCGGCGGGTTACGCGCCGCTCACTGGCCACTCCGCCGCGCCGGCTTTCCTAAGTGCCACCACCGACCTGCGCCAGCTTTACCCCCCGCTGGCGGCCGCCCAGCGCGGCGCGGCCATCGTGGACGGGCGCTACGTGGTGGTGCGCGACGAAATCCAGGCCGCCGACCAAGCCGCGACGGTGCGCTGGGCCATGCTCACCGGCGCCACGGTAAAGCTGCTCAACGCCACCACGGCCGAGCTGATCAAAGACGGCAAAACCCTGCGCCTGGAGGTGCCCGAGCCGGCCGGTATCCGGCTGCGCACCTGGTCTACCAACCCGCCGCGCGACTACGATGCGCCCAACCCCGGCACTACGCTGGTAGGCTTTGAAGTGGCAGTACCAGCCCGTGCTACGCGCGCGCTCACGGTGCTGCTGGTGCCCCAAAGCGCCGGCCGCAAGGTGTCGCGCAAAGTCAAGTCCCTGGGTCAGTGGCCGCAGCAGCCGTGGCCGCAAACGCTGCCCGCCCCCGGCCAGTAGACTCGCCGGCAGTACCGCTCACAATTGCCAAACTGAAGCTCGCTCTCCGTTACTTTTTCTCCCTTTGCAACACTGCTCATGCAGAAAACTTTATTCGCTTTCTCGTTAATTATGAGCTTGTTGGGTGGAACAGCCAACCACGCTGTGGCCCAGGATGCCGCACCCACGGAAAACATTGTGTGCCCCGCCGATGCGGGCATCATCGACGTGACGGCGGCGCCCTACAACGCCGACAACACTGGCGCCACCGACGCCACGGCCGCCATTCAGCAGGCCATCAACGCGGCGCGGGGTTACCTCAAGGGCAAGACGGTGTATTTGCCCAACGGCACCTACCGCCTCCGCAACCGGCTCGTGTTCACCGCCGACCAGTTTCTGCACCGTACGCTTACTTTCCAGGGGCAGAGCCGCACGGGCACCATTCTGAAGCTGGACGACAACCTGGCCGTGGCGGCCACCAACCTGCCGGTGCTCAAGTGCTTCGAGCCGGCCAGCGGTACGCAGAACTTCACCAACAGCTTGTTCTCGACCAACATTGCCAACCTGACTATTAACACCGGGGCTGGCAACCCCGGCGCGGTAGGCATCAACTACTTGGCCAGCAACCAGGGGTTCGTGCGCAACGTGCTCATCAAGAGCGGCGACCCGGCTCGCGCGGGCCGCGCCGGCCTGGAAATAGCGGCGCCGATTCCGGGCCCGGCTTTCGTCAAAAACGTCACCATCGAAGGCTTTAACGTGGGCATCCGTACCCGGCTGCTGCAGTACGGCCTCACGTTCGAGAATATTACGCTGCGCAATCAACTGCAAGCCGGCATCCTCAACGACGCGCAAACGCTCTGCATCCGCCACTTGCTCAGCGAAAACACGGCGCCGGCCCTGCGCCAGACCAGCGGCGGCGAAAGCAAAGGCATCATCACGTTGATTGACAGCGAGCTGCGCGGCGGCGCGGCGGCGAACTACGGCATTGACCTGGCCGACGGCTTCCTCTTCGCCCGCAACATCACCACTACCGGCTACGCAGCGGCGCTGCGCGCTTTCGGTACGCCCGTGGCCGGCAGCAGCATCCGCGAGTACGTGTCCGGGGCCACGGCTTCGCTGCAGACGCCTGCACAGCCGGCTTCGCTGAACCTGCCCATCAACGAGACGCCGGAGGTGCCGCTCGATCCGCTCACGAGCTGGAAGAGCGTGGCCGATTTCGGGGCCGTGCCTGGCGACGGCGTGGACGACACGCAGGCCATTCAGAACGCGCTCAACTCGGGCTTTTCGACCATCTACTTTCCCAACTCCAAGAACATCGCTTACACCACCACCGCGGCCATTACCAACGAGGACCGCGGCGCCCGCTACGAGGTGTCGGCTACGCTCACAGTAGGACCGGCCGTGACGCGGCTCGTGGGCCTGTCGGTAGCCATCACGCCCACCGGTCCGCTGAGTTCGAGCCCGGCCAACCTGCCCGTGTTCA
>NZ_JBTYZO010000030.1:0-73296 GCF_057808495.1 Hymenobacter sp. M1-2 | reverse complement strand
AACGTAGAGTGGCAAAGGCCAGCCCTGGCTTTTGCGGACCTCTTCCGTTGTTAACCCACACCAAGCGTTGAAGTGCGAGGTCACACACTTTTTACTTGCGCAGAAAAGTGTGACCTTACGCCGAGGTCACACTTCCTTGGGTATGTTCTGGATGGGTGACCTTTTTCTTCTCTACCGCCGCGCACATGAGCTACTCTTCCGACCTACAGGCCCTGCGGGCTCATTTCAACCTGAGTCAAGCCGATTTGTCCCGTTGGCTGGGTCTGAGCCGGAGTATGGTGGCCCACGTGGAAGCGGGCCGCAAGCTGTTGCCGAAAGCCGCCCAGTCGTGGCTGCGGCCGTGGTTACACGCTTGGGCCACCAGCGAGACGCCCGAACTGCCCCCGACCGCGCCCCTTCCCTCACCGGCCGCGCTACCTCCCGGCCCGACCGTGCTGCTGGCCCGCCACGCCGAGTGCCGCTACCAAGCCCAGCGCCTAGCCCAGGAACTGACGGCCCGGCGGGTCGCTCTACGCTACGCCGAACGTCTGTTGATGGCCGAGCCCGAGCTGCGGAAAGCCCTGCCGCCACTCCTCGCTCCCCCCGACGCCCCCGAAGCGCCCGCCCTGGCGCTGCGCCGCCGCTGGCTGAACCGCCTGCTAGAAGCCGCCACCGATGCGCTGCTGCCCGAAGCTCCGGCAGGCCCGACCGCCCTGGTGCTGCTGGCCGCCCGCCGCAGTGCCTGGGAGCACGAAGCCGCTTGGCTGGCCGCTTCCCTGGCCGGCACGACGGTGGAATAAGCCACCACCAGCCGCGTCGCACTTTTTCTATGGGGCCAAACCTTAATCAGAGAGAGCTTCTCCTACGCTGCCCACCGACACAAGCGCAACCGATGGCTGCCGCTTGCCGCAATCCTTTTGTCAGTTTTATCGCTATCACCCACGCCCCCCGTCGAACTGTTGCTCACCCGTGCCGACGGCGACTGTACCTGGCCGACAACCGGCAAGTAGACGCCAGCAGCCTGCCCGTGCCCACCAGCGTGTCGGTGCCGGGCGTGCCACCCAACCGCAACCGGCAGGTGTTGGAGGCGCAGGCCCGGCACCGGGCCTGCGCCTGGCACTTAACTACAAGCTACCCCACGTAGCGGCGCCAGGGTTGTGGAACACCAGGCCCAAAACGTTCTAGCGCCGCGTAGCGGTGCCAGATTGGGGGCGTCTCTGGCACCGCTACGCGGCGCTATCGGCTGAATCAACTGGAGGCTACAAACCTGGCGCCGCTACGCGGCTACCCCGCAGCTTGGGTTAGCCAGACGCGCACGTAGTGCGGGTGGAGTGAGAAGACAGTTCCTTTATGGTGCGAAGCAGGGTATCTGACCTCGCGTCGTCTGTTTGGTCGCTGAGGGTATTTCTTGCAGCTAAGCAGATGCGAGAGGCAACGTTTCCCATGATTTGGCCATCCCTTAGCCTACTCTTTCTTCTTAGCTCATGAAAGCTCTTCTACGCCTTACGCGCTTCTTTCTGGTGGCAGCTCTGCTCACGCTCCCGCTTGCGGCGCTAGCGCAGCAGCCCCTTACCTACACCATCAGCATGGACCCGGCCACCGACAGCAACGTCTTTCAGGTGCGGCTAGAGTTGCCGACGCTGACCAAGGAACAGGGCGTGTACCAGTTTGCCGCCACCGCGCCGGGCACCTACCAGGTGATGGACATGGGCCGCTTCGTGCGCCAGTTTGCGGCCTTTGACAAGAAAGGCAAGCCGCTGGAAGTGAAACAGCTTTCCACCAACCAATGGCAGTTGGTGCAGCCGGAAAAGACCCGCGAAATCCGCTACACCATTGCCGAAACCTGGGACACGCCCGTGACCGAGCACTCGGTGTACCGCATGTGCGGCTCCTCCCTCGAAACCGACCACGCCTTGCTCAACGGCCAAACGGTGCTGGGCTACCCGCAGGGTTGGCAGGCGCGGCCCTTGCGCATCAAGCTCAACTACCCCGCCGGCTGGAAAGTAGGCACCCCACTCACGGCCGACGCGCAGGGCTACTACGCCGCCCGCAACTACGACCACGCCGTGGATTCGCCGTTTCTGCTGGGCCGGCTCACGGAAGCCAGCACCATGCTAGGCCCCACCAAAGTAGACCTGTACTGCTACTCCCGCACCGACCAAGTGCCGGCCCAGCCGCTGCTCAAGGAGATGCAGCAAATGCTGAACGCGGCGCAGCAGTTTCTGGTGCAGCTGCCCGTGGAGCGCTACACCTTCCTCTACCACTTCGACGACCAGAGCAACGGTGCCTGGGAGCACTCTTATAGCTCAGAATACGTGCTGCGCGAGGATCCGCTCACACCCCAGTTTGCCGCCAGCATCACCAGCATTGCGGCCCATGAGTTCTTCCACATCGTGACGCCCCTCAACCTGCATTCCGAGATTATCGAGCAGTTCAACTTCGTGCAGCCCACTGGCTCGGAGCATCTGTGGCTGTACGAGGGCACCACGGAGTGGGCGGCCGGCATGATGCAGCTGCGCGGCGGCCTGCTACCGCTGGAAGAATACCTCAAGCAGATGAGCGGTAAGATTGCCTACGACCATCTTGCGGCCGACACCACTTACTCGCTGAGCCGACTAGGGTTGAACTCCTTTTCCGATGAAGGCCAGCGCCAATACAACAACATCTACCAGCGCGGCGCCGTCACGGCCGCCCTGCTCGACTTGCGCCTGCTGGAGCTATCGGGCGGGAAGCGGGGGCTGCGCGAGGTGATTCTGGAGCTGACCAAGCGCTATGGCACCAGTAAGCCGTTCTCGGAAAAGACTTTCTTCCAGGACTTCACCCAGCTTACCTACCCCGAAATCGGTGACTTCTTTGCGCGGTACGTGCAGCAGGCTCAGCCGCTGCCTTTGGCGGAGTACTATGGCAAAGTAGGCGTGCAGTACAGTCCCGTGCTGCGTACCGGCCGCCAGGTTGGGTCGTTGGGTAGCAGCTTTAGCATGACGGCGGGCGGCCTTGTGTTCCAGGAAGTAGGGGCAGCCTTGCAAGCTTGTGGCGTAGTTGCCGGCGACCAGCTCGTAGCCTATCAGGACCAGGAAGTGCAGCCCCAAACCGTGCAGGCCGTACTGAGTAAAATAAAAGGCAGCAAGCCCAATCAGGAATACGAGCTGACAGTGCGCCGGGCCGGGGCGGAAAAGAAAATCCGCTGCCGACTGCAGGGGAAGGAAGATGTGGAGCGCTACCAGCTAACCGTACTCCCTAAGCCAACGCCCACGCAACTAGCCCTGCGGCAAGCCTGGCTCAAGAACCTATAATGGTTCGGCAGGGCCTTTTCTTGCTGAAGAAAGAGAAATCAAATCTGGTGGGCAGTACTTGTTTATGTTGTTATGCTGAAGCTGGATCAGGATACCAGTCCTGACAACTGAGCAGTAATAACCTACTGGAGTGCTTTCCGAGCCCCGGCTGCTATGCGGCCGGGGCTTTTTGCGCTAGGTGCATAACGAGTGCTTAGTTTTCAGGCACCCGTTCATTTAACTATTCTATGAAAATCATATCACTTTATAAAAATATTTAACCGTTTTCTTGCCTCTTACGTAGAGTCCAAAGTTTCCTAAATACGGCTTTTACAAACCATTTTACAGGATTTTCGTTACTTGATGGCGTCGCTTGGCTACGGTTGATTTAGGCAGATACGGCAGTTCTTTGTTTTACGCTCTTTTTGAACATATCTAATTTTGCGTACCTTAGAACTATAGCCGCTCTCCCCTACCAACACCTATTGCAACGCTCTGCTCCCTACACTTCAACCAGACTGTTGTATGAAACTCTTCTACACTTCTCTCCTGTGCCTGGCCGCCACCGCAGCCGCATTTGCCCAAGAAGCTCCGGCCACTCAGTCGTTGGAAGTGGCCGTGCGCTTTGCTCCCTCTGCCCCGGCCACTCCTGCCAGCACGCCAGAGGTTATTGCTAGTGAATTGCCTGCTGCCGATTCCGTAGCGGCCGAGCCAGTAGCGGCGGTAGTAGATACTCCCACGACCACCGCCGCCGCTGCTCCCGCCGCGGTGGAGCTCACTGGCTTTGTCTTCGACGAGAAGAAGCGCCCTTTGCGGGGTGCAACTATCATGGTGAAAGGCAGCACCACCGCGGCCAGCACCGACGCCGCGGGCCACTATTCCCTGCTAGTGCCCCCCGGCATCAACACGCTGCTTTACGACTACGTAGGCTGCGAAGGCGTCGAGATATCGGCCAGCAACTTCTTGCCCGTTACCGTAACGCTGGTACCTGCCGGTAGCAAAGCCCGCGCTAAGAAATAGTTATTAGTGCGTAGTGCCTGGTGCTTAGTGTTGACAGTCTTGCTAACGCATGACGAACACTAAGCACTAGGCACTACTTTCTAAGCACTACTTAATAAGTTTAGCGTCCCGGTTCAGGAAGCGTAGTAGCACGCCGTTGGTCCAGCCGAAACCATCTTGCAAGGGGTATTCGCCGCCACCGGCTGGCAAGTGGGTATCCACGACATTGTACTTCTCAAGCAGCTTGCCGGTGTGCTGAAATACGCTGGTGTTTAGGCGCACCCACCGGTGCGCCACCGTATCGGCCAAGGCCCGCTGCTGGTAACGGGCTAAGCCCTGCACAGCTAGGTATTGCAACGGTGCCCAGGCATTGGGCGCGTCCCACTGCTGGCCGCTGGCACTAAGCGTGGTAAGCAGCCCCCCATCTTTCAAGAAATCCTTTTGTAGGCCCGCCGCAACCCGGCGGGCTTGCTTTTGAGTAGCTACCCCAAAGGCCAGCGGAAATACGCCGGCCATGGTGCGCACGGTAGCTGGCCGGCGTTGCGGCAGGTCGTAATCCGTGAACCAGCCCACCGACTCGTTCCAGCAATAGCGCTGAATGGCCTGGCGGCGCTGCTGGGCTTTCTGCTGCCAGCGGCGGGCCGCTTCGGTCTGGCCCTGCGCGGTATAGGAGCGAGCCAGGGTTTCCTCAGTAGTCAGCAGCAAGCAGTTCAAATCGACGGGTACTAGCTCCGTGGTGCGAATGGTGGCAAGAGTGCCTGCGGGACCAAACCACCGGGTGCTGAAATCCCAGCCCGAAGCGGCCGCCGCCCGTACGTTGCGGTAGAACTGCGCGGGTGGTTGTTGGCTCAGACGGGCAGCCGTCACGTCCTCCACGTACGACTCCTCGCGGGGCGTGGTAGCGTCGTCCCAGTAACGGTTGAGCAATTCGCCCCCGGGCAGGCGCACCACGCGGCGGGTGGCGGCGCCGGGAGCTAAAGAATCGGCGCCGGCCATCCAGTAGGCATATTCGCGGAGCAGCTGCGGTTGGTAGCGACGCAGCACCGTGTCGCCGGACGTTTGGGCCAGCAGCTGCACCATGAGGGCAAAAAAGGGCGGCTGCGAGCGGGTGAGGTAGTAGGTGCGGTTGCCATTAGGGATGAAGCCGTACCGGTCGATGAGGTAGGCGAAATTATCGGTCATGCTGCGCACCAGTGCCGGGCGGCGAGCTTCCTGCAAGCCCAGCATCGTGAAGTAGGAATCCCAGTAGTATACCTCTCGAAAGCGCCCGCCCGGCACCAGGTACGGGCGGGGCAGTGGCAGCAAAGAGCCGTAACGCGCCACGGAGTCGGTAGGCGGGCGCTTGAGTACAGTCCAGAGCGTATCGAGGTGGGCGCGCAGACCGGCCGCTACGTTGCTACGGTAGGTGGTGGTGGCTGCTTCGGGCAGCCAGAAATATTGTTGCACAAACTGGCCCAGGTTGAAGCCCGGCGCGTCTTTTTGCCGTTGCCAAGCGGCCAGAATAACCGCCGGCGGCTGCCGGGGCACGGCATCGACGAAGGTCTTGTTGTCGGGAAAAACCCGGCCAAGCTGCACGGCTTCAAACAAGCCGGGGAACAGCTGGCGGGGCGTGGGCTGAGCCAGCGCACTCAGAGCCAGCAGACAGCAGTAACAAACGAGCAGCAGTTTTCTCATCTATGCTTAAACGGGAAGCGCCGACGAAACGCTACGGTTAAAGAAGCTTTTGTGACGACGAGGCGCTAATCGGCCAGGGCATGGCAGCTTGCCGCTCGCAATAGAAACCCTTCTGTACCTCTAGCGTCGATTCTAGCGGTAGTAATGCCGTGTCCTGTCATACTGAACGCAGTGAAGGATCTGGGTAAAGCCGTTGTATTAATTACACTAGTGAGCTGCCTCGGTATGACAGGCTAAGAAACGGTGCTGCTCAGCTGCTTTCCCAGATGGGCAGCTCGATAGTGAAGGTGCTGCCTTCGTTTTCGGTGCTTTGGCAGCTGATGCGGCCTTCGTGCAGCTCCACGATGGTTTTGA
Organism: Hymenobacter sp. M1-2; assembly: GCF_057808495.1. Classification (NCBI taxonomy): domain Bacteria; kingdom Pseudomonadati; phylum Bacteroidota; class Cytophagia; order Cytophagales; family Hymenobacteraceae; genus Hymenobacter; species Hymenobacter sp. M1-2. The sequence continues at coordinate 67,018 of NZ_JBTYZO010000030.1, read as the reverse complement.
TGATGGACATGCCTAGGCCGGTAGTTTTCTCGCCGCGTAGGCCGGGGCGGCGGGCCGGCGTGAACCGCTCGAACAGTACCGGCTGCATATTCTCCGGAATACCTATTCCGTCATCGGCCACGGTGACTATAACGCGGCCGGGCTCTTCCGTCACGGTTACCTCGATGTGGCCGCCATCGGGCGTGAACTTGATGGCGTTGGAAATCAGATTATTGATAACCTGCATGAACTTGTTGTTGTCCAGCTCGATGTAGATAGTGGGGCTGCCCGCGCGGAAAAGGAAGCTCTTGCCTAGGTGCTGCTCCGAGCCCTGATACTCCTGGAGCATTTCGCGCAACTCGGCTACCAACTCCACCCGTTCGCGCTTCAGCTCCACGTTGGCCGACTCCAAAAACTCGTTGTCCACGAAGTCCCGGATGAGGCTCACGCTATCTTGGCAAGTGGTTTTCATGACTTGCAGCAACTCGTTCAGCTTATCGTTCTGGAGCGGCGTCACGATTTCACCCACGTATTCCGTCAGCTGCTGCATCATGATGAAGGGACCGGCCAGGTCATGGGACAGGATTTCGAGCGTGGCGTTCTTCTTTTTGTTGAAACGGTCGACGTTGTCGAGGTACTCGCGGGCCCGGGTCTGGTCCTGAATGGTGCCGCTGAGGTAGGTTTCGCCTTCGGTATTGGCTACGCGGGCGGCAGCCAGATTCAGCCACCGTACGCCCCCTTCGGGACGCTGGAGGCGCAGTTCCACATCTTCCAGAAAAGAGCCGCGCAACAAGTGTTGAAAGCACCGTTCCGCGTACGCCTGGTCATCGGGATGCACGCGGGCGAGCAGGCCGGGCAGGTCTTCGTTTACCGTTGCGAGAGCAGAATCCAACACGGTTTCGTAGGCGGGGCTCACGTACACCATGCGCCGGGCTTCGAGATGATAAATGAAGTACAGCTGCTGGCTCTGCTCGGCAAACGGGCGGAATAGCGGGAAGAGGTCGGGCATGGTGCGGTATGGGTAGAGCGGCTCTTATGGACACGTAAGCTGGACATTTTAACACGGATACGCAACGAACCGGCTGGTGCGTGGCAAAGCTTGCCCACAGGCAAGTTGGTATGCACAGCCCCACAAGCGCAAAAACCAACATTAAGTTATTTCCGCGACGCCAGCTGTTGCAACTATATCCGCGCCGAGGCCAAGCCCCGGGATGCCTCAACCAGCCAATAATTAAAATACGCTCGAAGCTCTTCTATTCCGGTCCGCTATTACTGCCGCTCGGCTACTTCGTCGGACGGACTGTTCGGGCATTATTCCTTCCGTAGTACCAGACCCGTGAGTGGCGCGACGGAAACCGTGCCGGCGACTACTGGGGCTCCACCGAGCAGGTTGCGGTATTTCGCGTTGCCGGGCAGGCGTATTTGCTGGGTGTTGGCTTCCAGGTTGAACAGCACCATGATGTCGGCCTTACCATCGGTGCGGCGGTAGGCCAAGGTGCGGCCCGTGGTGGGCAAAAACTCCAGCCGGCCGCGACGGAGCACCGGGTTGTCGCGGCGGAGCTTGGTGAGCTGCTTGTAATAAGCGAAATGCTCTTTGTTGAAACCCACGGGGTCGAAGAATTTGGGGCCGGGCTGGTAGTTGGTGCGGGTTTCGGGCTCAAACTTGAAACCGGGCCACCAGAGCGGCTTGCGGCAGTCCGGGTCGTCGGCGCCCCACATGCCTAACTCGTCGCCGTTCCAGATGTGCGGGGCGCCCACGTTGGTGAAGTGGTGCAGCAGGTAGAGGCGGACGCGGCGGTCGGCATCGGCATCGGGCTTGCCGGTTTTATAGGTCTTGTCGTCGTTGGGAGTGGCTTTGTACTTGTATTTGCCGGGGTTGTAGAAGCAGGTGAGCAGCCGCGGCGAGTCGTGACTAACCGCAACGTTCATTTGCGCGGCTGGGAAGGCAGCGGGTAGGCGCTGCCACTCCCGCTCCAGGCTGTCTTGTAGCTGCCGGCCACTAAGCGGCTTGTCTACCGCCGCGAAGAAGCTGCGCGCCGGCCGGTAAAGCTGGTAGAACATGACCGCGTCGAATATGTCGCCGCTCAGATAGGGCGCGGGGTTCATGAGACGGTCGGGCCACTGCTCCCACCAGATTTCGCCCACGAGGTAGGCGTCCGGCTTCACGGCCTTCACGAACCGGCGGTAGTCGCGCCAGAAGCCCATTGGTATCTGGTCGGCCACGTCGAGGCGGTAGCCGTCGATGCCGTTTTGCACGTTGCCATCGGGCGCCAGCCAGCGGCGCGTTACGGCTTCGATGTGGCGGCGGGCGCCTTCGTTGAGCTGCCCCTCGTACGGACGTCCCGACTTACGGGGAGTGGCGATGTCAACCTTTTTGATTTCCGGCAGGCTCCGCAGTCCCGCCCAGCCGTCGTAGTCGAACTCGTTCTGCGGGGTGGCGGGGTCGTCGAAGCGCAGAATGCTGTACCAGTCCTTGTACGTGGATTGCTGCTGGTTTTTCACCACGTCCTGCCAGGCCCAGAACTCCACGCCCGTGTGGTTCCAGGAGTAATCCACGATGATGCGCATCTGACGGCGGTGCACTTCCCGCACCAGCTTTAAAAAGAGCTTGTCGGCGGCGGTCCACTGCCAGGTCGCGGGGTCAGCGGGGTTTTCGGCGGCTATCAGCTTGTTGTCGCCTACTGGGTCGGGCCCAAAGTTGACGTCGATGTGGTGGAAGCTGCGCGCATCGTACTTATGCAGAGAAGGCGCGTCGTTGATGGGGTTGAGGTAGAGGGCCGTAACGCCTAGCTCCTGGAGGTAATCCAGCTTGTCGAGCACGCCCTGCAAGTCGCCGCCGTAGCGCCGTAGGCTGATATTATCGTTGTGGTTGAGACCCGCCGCTTTGGCCCAGGTATCGGGTGCGTACCAGTCGTGGGTCCAGGGCGTGGGGGCCCAGTTGGCGGGCACTTTGAACGAGCCGGCGAAATTCACCGGCCGGGGGTCGTTGGCCTTGTCGCCGTTGTGGAAGCGCTCGACAAATATCTGGTACCAGATCATGTCCTGCGCCCAAGTGGGTGGCGTGGCAGCCGGCTGTGCTGCCACCGTGAACGAGCTACACAAAGCAATGCCCGTCAGTGTTCTCGCTATACCTTTTGTTATGCTGCCCATAGGGTCCACGGCATTGTAGAAGATGCCACTCCAAATAACGCAATTTGAGCGCCTACTGAACTATGGCCGTAAGCTATGCAGTAGTACCCACATCGGGGCGGCATATTGGCATATCGGTAGAAGCAATGACCACACAATTGAGTGAAGTCTCGTCGAGAAACATTAAATCGTTGGACGGTTTGTGTCGCCCCGATGGGGCTCTCCCTGGCTTTATATTCGTTGTTTCTACCGATATACCGCCCCGCCGGGGCTCTGGAGACCAGAAAGATAGTAGCGCTGGTTCCTCTCCTTGAAAAGGTGAGTAAATAGCCCTAGAAACCTCTCCGCAGCTTGCTGTTGCGACAAGTCTCTAGAAGCACCTTCAAGCAAGTGCCGTACGCTTAGCTTTCCAGCTCCACGCTCTGCATTTCCGACACACCATTGACGATGTTGGTCTGGTAGGTTTCCAGTTCCCGGCCAAACCGCTGCTGGTAGGCGGCTCCTACTTGCTGGATGAAGCTTTCCACTTGTTCAGGAACGACGAGGTTGATGGTGCAGCCACCGAAGCCACCGCCCATCATGCGGGCGCCGTACACCCCAGGCACCTGGCGCGCGGCTTCTACCAGCACGTCCAGCTCTTCGCAGCTCACTTCGTAATCGTCGCGGAGGCCGGCGTGGGAGGCGTACATGTCCTGCCCGAAAGCCACGAGGTCGTGCTGTTCCAGGTGCTGGCAGGCCGTGACGACGCGCTGGTTTTCTTGCACTACGTAGGCGCAACGGCGGAACGTGAGCGAGCCTAGCTCATCGCGGTGGGCTTCGAGTTGCTCCAGCGTGGCGTCGCGGAGGCTTTGTATCTCGGGGTAGTGGCGGCGCAGGATTTCCACGCCTTTCTCGCACTCCTGCCGGCGCTTGTTGTACTCGGAGTCGGCGAGGCTGTGCTTCACACCAGAGTTGCAGAGCACAATGCGGCAGGCTTGGGTGTCGAAGGGAAAATAGTCGTAGGCCAGGGAGCGGCAGTCGAGGCGCACAGCCTGGCCGGGGCGGCCGAAGAGGCTGGCAAACTGGTCCATAAGGCCGCACATGACGCCCGCATACTCGTGCTCAGCTTTCTGGGCGGCGTGGGCCAGCATCATCTTGTCGAGCTGGGTGTTGAGCAGCTTGTCCAGGGCGAAAGCCAGCCCGCACTCCACCGCCGCCGACGACGACATGCCCGCACCAACCGGCACCGTACCCCCGAATACGCAATCGAAACCCTGCATTGCTACACCGCGCTTTTGCAGCTGCGCCACCACCCCGAGCAAGTAGTTGGCCCACTGCGTGTCGGTGCGGTGCACCTGGTCGACACCTATACTATAGGCTTCTTTAAGATCGTGCGACACCAGCCGAATTTCTTCCCGGTCGTTGAGGGCTACGGCGAAGTAAATTTCCTTGTCGATGGCGGCGGGCAGCACGAAGCCCTGGTTGTAGTCGGTGTGCTCCCCAATGAGGTTGACGCGGCCGGGCGCGCGCACCAGCAACGGGGCCACGTAGCCGAAGTGACGATGGAAAGCGGAGGCAATAGCAGTAGCAACCATAGCGAAGAAAGCGGAGAGAAGGCAGTAATACTAGCCCGAGAATACGCAGAATAAGCTTCGCCGGTCGAAAGCTTCGTTTCTAGAAGCATGAAATACCCCTAGAATCTCACTCCGAAAAGCGGCTAGCGTCATTTGCTGGCTATTCCTTTGATGAGAGCAGCACCGCCCTCCTTTTCCGCGGCGTGGTTTCAATGTATACCAACTAGCGGACCGCTAAATAGAAGAGTAGCGCGGAAATTTATTCTGCGCGCGAGCCTTAGGCAAGTTCTTACGCACTAATGCAAGTGGTGTGATGCTGGATATTCTGGCCTTGCTCGGCCGCGGAACGGATTTCCGCGCTACACACCGCTGAGCAGGCCACTGCCCCTGAGTCTAGGCGCGAATAGCCTTATAAACCGCTGCGGCTATTCTTCCTTTCATCGTGCTGTATGGCCTTTCTGTCGACGGATGCGGGCGTCTGAACAAAAAAACGGCGGCAAATTGGCCGTGTGAATAGGGTTTCATTAACTTCGAATAATCAAAGGTACCGAGACGAGCATTTCTCGTTGTGGCTAGCCTTTATATTGAAACGCAGATCGTTTACTGGCTTACAAGAAGTCTTTCCCTGATCTAAACTTTCCCCTTTCCATCCAAATTTTTTGTTGCCTTTGGCGCGCATTTTGTCCGAACATGCTTTGTCGGCATGCTGGGTGTCGCGTCATGGCAACCGCACCGAACAACTCGCTGGGTAGGTTTTCTTTTCCCACCTCTATCTTCTCTCGCTTTGTCTTTCGAATTGGAATCCGGGACTATGGTTCCCACGCCGGACGCTGATCTGTTGGTTGACCGTCTGGAGTCTTTCTTCCCTGGCGCCGCCGTAGCTGCCCCGGTAGCTCCCGCCCGTGTCACCTACGACCGGCTGGTGCTGCCCGGCGACTTTCCCGACCCTACTATTGCCAAGATCGGCGACACCTACTGGGTGAGTGCTACCTCGGCAGAGTGGGGCGCGGTGTTCCCGCTCTTCAAGTCCGACGACTTGCTGCACTGGGAGCTGGTGAGCCACGTTTTCCCCGGCCGCCTGCCCGAGTGGTGCGACTCCAACTTCTGGGCGCCCGAAATTTTCTACGAGGGCGGCAAAGTATACCTCTATTATACGGCCCGTAAAAAAGGCGGTATGCTGTGTGTGGCCGTGGCCAGCGCCGACCGTCCCGAGGGTCCTTATACCGACCACGGCCCGCTGGTGGGCGAAGCGGCCGGCTCCATCGACGGCTTCCCCATCCGCGACGAGCACGGCGTGCTGCACTTGGTCTGGAAAAACGACGGCAACAGCCGCGGCAAGGCCACGCCCATCTGGGCCCAGCGCCTCGATGAGCAGACGCTGAAGCTGGTGGGCAAGCGCAAAGAGCTGTTCCGCAACGATGCGCCCTGGGAAGGCCCGCTGGTGGAAGGCTCGGCTATGGTGCGCCACAACGGCTACTTCTACATGTTCTACGCCGGCAACGCCTGCTGCGGCAAGTACTGCACCTACGCGGAGGGCGTGGCCCGCTCCCGCACCTTGCTGGGACCGTGGGAGAAATGCCCGCAGAACCCCATCCTCACCGACAACAACGTGTGGAAGTGCCCCGGCCACGGCACCGTAGCCGAAAAAAATGGCCGCTGGTTTCTGCTGCACCATGCCTACCACGCCAACAGCCACGAGTTTGTGGGCCGGCAGGGGCTTCTGAGCGAATTCACCTGGAACGCTGAAGGCTGGCCGGAATTTGTCAATAAGAGCCCCCAGGCCGCTCCGCTGGCCGATGTGCGGGCGCTGAACGTGACCGATACCTTCGAAGGCGAGGCGCTGAACCTGACCTGGCAGTGGCCGGTGGGCAACATTCCGCGCCTGGAAGTGGCCGACAACCAGCTGCGGCTAGGTGCCAGCACAGCCCGCCTGGGCGCGATGGTGGCCCAGCGCACGTACACCGCCACCTACACTACCAGCGTCGTGCTGAATACCACGGAGCTGAGCGAGGGCACGTTTGCCGGCCTCGGCGCGGTGGGTGACCCTTACAACGCCCTAGCCCTGGTAGCCGGCGACAACATGCTACAGCTCTGGCACGTGAAAATGGGCAAGAAGCAGCGCCTCGCGCACGTGCTCCTGGAGCCTTGCGCCACGCTGGGCCTGCGCCTCGAATGCTGGGGCGGCAGCCGCTACCGCTTCGGCTTCAGCCTCGACGGTGGCCGGAACTGGGAGCCGCTCCGCACCGATGGCTTCACTGTCAACGGCACCTACCTTCCGCCCTGGGACCGGGGTGTGCGCGTGGGCCTTATCGCACAGGGAGAGGAGACGGAGACGGTAAGCTTCGAGCATTTCACCCTTCGCAACCAACGCTAGGCAGGTTGTCATTGCGAGCGGAGCGAAGCAATCCTTCCTCTCTTTGAGACTGATTCTCTACCCAGAAAAGCCCCTGACGTATGCCAACGTCAGGGGCTTTTCGCTTCAGGGAGTTTTGCGCATCGGGAGGAAGGATTGCTTCGCTCCGCTCGCAATGACAGATGGGACTACCTTGCTGCTTCCGTTGCGTTAGAAGTACTTCAACCAGACAATCGCCAAGCCTGGCTGCACCTTGCCGGCTCCACTAGTTCTTCCCTCATGAACCAGCTTACTCTCCGCCTTTCTTTACTGCTGACTGCCTCGGCGGCTTTGGTGGGTGCTACGCTCACTACTACCACCGCTACTTCACAACCAAGCCGGCAAGTAGCCAAAACGAAACCGGCGGAGCCGAAGCTGGTGGCGCGGCAGTTCAAGTTCACGGAAGGGCCGGCGGTGGACAAGGCGGGCAACATCTTCTTCACCGACCAGCCCAACGACAAAATCTGGAAGTACGATACCAAGGGCCAGCTCAGCGTCTTTCTGGCGAAAAGCGGCCGGGCCAATGGGCTGTACTTCGATGCCAACGGCAACCTGCTGGCCTGCGCCGACGAGAACAATCAGCTCTGGTCCATCGCGCCGAATGGGAAGGTGACGGTGCTGCTGGCCGACGTGCAGGGCCAGCGTCTCAACGGCCCCAACGACCTTTGGGTGCACCCCGTCAGCCAGGGCATTTACTTCACCGATCCTTACTACCCGCGTGACTACTGGACGCAGCGCAGCCCGGAGCCATTTCAGGGCATCCAGAAAGTGTATTTGCTGCCCAAAGGCCAGACCCAGCCCATAGTGGTGGACGACCAGCTGCAAAAGCCCAACGGCATCGTTGGGACGCCCGACGGCAAGCAGCTTTACGTGGCTGACATTCAAGCCAACAAAACCTACCGCTACCAAATCGGCCCCGAAGGACGGCTCGTTAGCCGCCAGCTCTTCGCCCCGCAGGGCTCCGACGGCATGACTCTCGACCGCAAAGGCAACGTGTACCTCACCGGCGACGGCGTAACGGTGTACAGCCCCGCCGGCAAGAAAATCCGCCACATCCCTGTTCCTGCCGCCTGGACCGGCAACGTCTGCTTCGGCGGCAAAGACCGGAAAACACTGTTTATCACCGCCTCAGATGCGGTATTCGTGATGCGGGTAGAATAGGTGCCGAACGCAGAAGTGTCTTGGCCTGAGTTGGCCGATTACCTGGGCGTGGCACGGGCACTGCTGGCCCACGCGGAGAGCCAGCAACAAACACGCCCGGAAAGTCCCCAGCATCAGCGCCGCCAATCATGATGGGAAACAGCCGGCAGTGATACCGTCCTCAACTTTTGAGAAACACTAAAAATCGAAGTCGGCGGGCTCTCCGTTGAGGACGCGGCCACTGAGCACCTGCTGGCGGGCATAGTCGATATACCAGGGTTCGGCGTCGTGGTTGGAGCAGCCGCATTTGTAGACTGGGGGGGCGGGACGCAAGCCCAGGGACAGCCGATGCTGGTAGTCTTCGTACTCGGCTACCACCAGCGCCAGCAGTTGCCGCCACCGCAGGCCCTGCGCTGCCTGCTGCAAGGCTGGCCGCCAATCGTCCGCATCTTCGGCTATCGGCATAATGATATCATGCTCTTCTACCAGAGCGCAAAAGTCGAACAACGCTTGATCGGCTTCCTCGCTGTGGACACGGTTGATACCTTCGTCCATTGCGCGGCGCAGCTCCAGCAGTTGCGGTGTAGGGTCAAATGACTCTACTATGGTCCGAAACAACGCTTTCTGGTTGTGGGTATACCACCACGGACGCGAGTCGGGCGGGGGCGGCGGAGCGGGAGAGGGTAGCTCGGCTGCTTGCGGAGCCGCTTCGGCCGGCGTCTCTTCGGCCGGCGTCTCTTCGTCCAGGGTCTCTTCAGCTGGCGTCTCTTCAGCTGGCGGGGGTGCTACAGCCGGTGCCTCGGCCAGCAAGACCGGCGCGGATGGTTTTTGCGCGAATTGGTGGCGGAAGTCCAGCCGCGTATAAAAATCTTCTTTCATGCCGCGCACGTTGGGCAAGTGGCGCAGCTGACCTGTCCCGTGGTGTTCGTCGTAGAAGCGGTACCAGCGCGGATATTTAGGGAAGCCTCGTTCGTCGTCGTCATCAAAGTCGTCGTCGTCGAAGTCATCATCGTCGTCGTCGTCATATTCATCGGCGACGCCATTTTGCAGCAGGTGACTATCGGGCGGCAAGCCGGGCAGTTCGTCGGGGTAGTATTCGCTACGGAGTTCAAAATAGTCCTGCCAACGCGACTCATAGCGTACGCTGCCGTCGAGCCAGCGGCCGGCTACGCTCGCCGGGCTGTTCACGTAGTCGCAATACAAGGCAAACTCGGTGGGCGTGATGGGCGGCAGAAACGGGCACTCATCAGGGTGAGCGCCCCAATACTCAAACTGCCGCGTTACTTGCGCTTCGGGCAGACGGATGAGGCCGGCCCGCCACCGACACTGCAAATCGAACAGCTTCTTCTGCTGGATTTCCCACAGCCGCAGCCGGGCCTGGTCGCGCGCACCGGTGAGCTTGTCTTCAAACTGCTTCACGCGCTTGGCACCGTTCTGCACGTAGCTGGCCTTGCGGCGCGCGTACTCCTGAATGAAGGCCTCCACGCTCGCGGGGGTATAGCCGGCGAAGTAGGGCTGGTAGGCCGGATTCGTACGCAGCTCGTGCTCGGTATCGCGTACAAGCTGGGCCAGCTGCTCCTGTTCTTCCGCAGCTCGGCTATGGTAGTCAGACATCGTAGTAGCCGAAAAAAGTTAGTCTTTGGGATCAGGGTGCGCGATGCCCACTCGCTCGCGCAGGCAATACTCGTCGTACACCGCCTCCAGGGCAGCGCTTAGTACGCGGCGCTGGTAGGCCACGTAAGCGTCGTCGAGGCACTGTCGCCAGTCGGGTCCCGCCTTGATGGGCACCGGCTCATAGATTTCCGACAGATAGCTGTAGGTGGAGTGAGCCGTGTTTGCCAATGAATCCTGTTCTTCGCGGTGCTCCATTACCCGCATGGCCTGCACCAGCTCCGGCGCTTCAAACCGCTTCAGCAGCGTTTCAGTGAGCGCTAAGTCGTAGGGGCTGAGATAGCGCAGCGTAGGCTGGGCCGGAGCTTCGGGGCTCTCCACCTCAGGAAGCGGATCGGTGGGCGCTAGGGCGTCATCCTCGTCGTAGCCCCGGGGTTTGGGGCCCCGCACATCGGGGAGTTGCAGCAAGAAGCTGGTGCCTTGGTGCTGGTCGTAGAAGGTATACCAGTCGGGGTACCGGTAGAACATATTGAATAAGTCGCCCAGCGGTTCGGCAAGGCCGTCTGGCACATCAGGATGCAGCATATCGTGGCCGGGGGAGCCAGAACCAGCATCCTCCAGCCGCCACCACAGCCGAAACTCGTGGTAGTCTTGCCAGCTGGTTGGCCCCAGGGCGTCGGCGCCCAGGTCTTGACATTCGTCGCTGGCCAGGTAGCGCTGGTAGAGCGCTACTTCCTCGGGCGTAACAGGCTCAAGCACCGGGCAGGTATGAATGTGCTTGCCCCACTGGCTGAACTCGTGGCCGTCCGTCACGCCCGCCACTTCCACCTGTCCGGCCCGCCACCGGCACTGAAGGTTGAACAGCTTCTTTTGCTGAATTTCCCACAGCCGGCGGTAGGCTTGCGCGTAGGGCCGACGCAGCTGAGCCTGTTCGTTTCTGAGCCAGTTGGGTCCATGGATCAGGTAGCGCGCTTTCTGCTCGGCGTAGTCTTTGAGCAAGCCTTGCCCATCGTTGGCAAATTGCTCGAGCCACTGCTGCACGGCCGGGTTAGCGGCCAGCCGAGCCTCCGTGTCTGCCACAATGCGCAGGTACTGGCGGTGCTGCGCCGCTTTGTCGGCGTACATATCTTTTTTGGCGGCCATAGGATATGATTTGCGGCCTGGTCAACCAACCATTAGCCTCGCATAAAGAAAGGATTATTTCTTTTACGCGGAGTCAAAATCTCATCAAATCGTGGTGGCCGCCTTCCGATCCAGCGCGCCCGTAACACACCCGCCCGCAGCGGCTATTGAAAAAATCTTCTTCGGCAGCTTACGCCGAATGCTATGAAGAGCACGGTCGAGAAGCGCGGCGTTTTGAGCAGGTCCAGGCAAAACCCACCTTCTCTACCCTATGCCGCGCGCTGTATAAGCAGTGTAGCGCCTACCTTGCTGCTAGTTGATAAGAAACATGGCTACTGAAAAAGCGCATTGAGGGCGCCGGGGAGCCAGGTAGTCATTCGAGCCCGGCGCGGGTGCTCATTACACATCTATTGCTTATGAATGGGTCTGGGCTGACGATATGATTACATTTGGCAACTTTTCTGGCAAAACTCATCATCTAACCCCATTTCCATTGAAACAAACTTATTCATCCGTAACGCGGCGTCTGCTTGGCTTGGCGCTGCTCACCGGCTCCCTATCGACGGCCACGGCCCAGCAACGGACCGCGGCCGTTTTGCTTCGCGATGAAGCTGCCGTTGCCTCGCCTCTGGCAGCGGCCCTGCAACGCTCCCGCCCGCTCACGCTCGACGTGGCCGCGGCTCGCGCCACGCTAGCAGCCGCGCCGGCTGAAAACCAGGCGGGCGCCGCCCCGCTGGTACTTGCTCTGCCTCTACCCGATGGCAGCACCGCCCATTTTGCCGTGTGGCAAACGGCCGTGATGGCGCCGGCCCTGGCCGCCCGCTACCCCGAAATCCGCACCTACGCCGGCCGCGGCCTCGACGACGCCACGGCCAGCGTGCGCCTCGACTTAACGCCGGCCGGCTTTCACGCCCAAATTTTGTCTACTACCACGGGCACCATCTTCATCGATCCCGCCCGCCGCAACGACACACAGCACTACCTCAGCTTCTTCAAGCGCGACATGCGTCGGTCGGGTTCGGGCGCAGGAACGTGTACTTTCAAGCCAATTAAAAAGGACCGCTCTACTGCTGCGCAGCCCCACATTACTCAGGGTGCTAGCGCCCCAGCTGAGCTGAGTAGCGGCGGTCTGCTCCGTACTTACCGGCTAGCCGTAGCCGCCACGGGCGAGTACACCACCTTCCACGGTGGTACAGTGGCTCTGGCCCAAGCCGCCATCGTGACGAGCGTGAACCGGGTGGTGGGCGTGTATGAGAAAGAGCTGGCCGTGCGGCTGGTGCTGGTGCCCAGCAACGACCGGCTGGTGTACACGGATGCCGCCACCGACCCGTATACCAACGACAACGGGGAAGCTATGTTGGATGAAAACCAAACCAACGTGGATGCCCTGATTGGCTCCGCCAACTACGACATCGGCCACGTGTTCAGCACCGGAGGCGGTGGTATCGCCGGCTACGCGGTGGTGTGCCGCGCCAGCCGCAAGGCCGAAGGAGTAACTGGCAGCAGCTCGCCCGTAGCTGACGCGTTCGATATCGACTACGTAGCCCACGAGATGGGGCACCAGTTCAGCGGCAGTCACCCCTTCAATGGTAACTCGGGTAGCTGCGGCGGTGGCAACCGTAGCCCGGAAGCGGCCTGGGAGCCCGGCTCGGGCAGCACCATCATGGCCTATGCGGGCATTTGCGGCAGCAACCAAGACCTACAACCGAATTCCGACGCATTTTTTCACGTGGGCAACTACGAGGAGATGCGCGGCTTTATCGTGAATACCACCTGCGCTACGGCTACGGCTACCGGCAACACCCCGCCGCTGGTGAGTGTGCCAGCCTCGGGCCTCACGCTGCCCAGCGGCACGCCCTTCAAGCTGACTGCCACCGGCGTCGACGTGGAAGGCGACCGGCTCACCTACAACTGGGAAGAACTGGACCTGGGCACTGCCGGCTCGCCCACGGCCACGCAGGTAGCCAACGACAACGTGCCCCTGTTTCGCTCTTTCGTACCTAGCGCCTCGCCCACCCGCTATTTCCCCCGCCTGAGCGACTTAGTAAATAATACGGTAGTACTTGGCGAGCGGCTGCCCACCGTGACGCGGAAACTCACCTTCAAGTGCACTGCCCGCGACGAACACGCGGGCCCAGCCGGCGTAATTGGCGGCGTTGTGAGCAGCGACTCCGTGAAACTGCTCGTCACGAGTACCGCGGGTCCGTTCTTGGTTACCAGCCCCAATACAGCCGTAACCTGGCCGGGCAGTTCCAGCCAACCCGTGACCTGGGACGTGGCCGGCACCACCGCCAACGGCGTGAACTGCGCCCAGGTGAACATCCGCCTCAGCACCGACGGCGGCCTCACCTACCCCACCATTCTGGCCTCGAACGTGCCGAACTCCGGCACGGCCACCGTTGCGGTGCCGAGCGTGGCGACCACCACGGCCCGCATCATGGTAGAAGCCGCCGGCAACTATTTCTTCGACATTTCGAACGCCGACTTCACCATCACCAGTCCTGCGGCCTGCGCGCCGCCCACAGCGCTGGCCGTGAGCAATATCACCAACACCGGCGCCCGCGTGGCCTTCACGGCTAGCACCACAGCCACTCGGTATGTGGTAACGACCACGCCCGCCACTACCACTCAAAACGTAACTGCCTCCCCAGTTAACTTGACGGGCCTGACGCCCGGCACCACCTACACGGTACAAATCGTGTCGGATTGTGGCAGCGGCAGCACTTCGGTAGCGGCTACGACCAGCTTCACTACCACCGCGCCCGCACCCTGCCTGGCACCTTCCGAGCTGAGTGCGAGCAATATCACGCTGACTTCGGCTACTATCAACTTTCTGGGCGCGGCCTCCGCTACCAGCTACACCATCACGACGGTGCCCGCCACTACCAGTCGGACGGTAACCGCCTCTCCGGTGACCCTGACGGGCCTGACGCCCCGTACCACCTACCAGGTGCGCATAGTAGCCAACTGCGCGGGTGGTGCCACGTCTACTACGGCCGTGTTGCCTTTTCGCACGCTGGCCCCGGCTCCCGCCAATGACCTTTGCTCTGCTGCGCTGCCCCTGACCTGCGGCGTAGCCGTAACGGGCACCACCGAAGGCGCTACCGCCACCGGCGACCCAACTGCTGCTTGTGGTACTTCCGTAGACCAGGGCGGCGTATTCTACACCCTCACCGGCACGGGCGGCACTATCAGCCTCACCACTTGCAGCCCCACCACCAACTACGACAGTAAGCTGTTCGTCTACCAGGGCACTTGCGGCGGCATCTACACCTGCGTAACTGGCAACGATGACGGCCCCCTAAGCTGCGGCGTGACTTCTGCCGTTTCTTTCCCTTCTACTAGCGGCGCCACCTACCTCGTCTTCGTCTCGGGTTTCGAAGAAGAAGTAGGCAACTTCAGCTTGCTGGCCACTTGCAGTCCACTGGCGAACAAGTCGGCTAAGGGCCAGGCGGCGTTCCAGGTGTGGCCGAACCCAGTGGGCACGCAGGCCGCCTTCCGGGTAGAGCTGCCCACCGCGGCCGTGGCCGCTACGGCTACCCTGCACAACGTGCTGGGTCAGCAAATAACTCAGCGCACGTTCACGGGAGCTTCCACTGAAGTTTCTACTGCGGGTCTGGCTTCCGGCACCTACCTGCTCACGGTACAGGTAGCTGGTCAGGCTCCCGCCGTGCGCCGCGTAATCGTGGAATAACAGGCTTATAACCGGTTATTCAAAAAGGCCGACGCTGGAGCAGCGTCGGCCTTTTCTGTTTCGATGTCTTCCGATGCCCTCCTCACGTCCGCTCTTGCAACCGCCAAGCCCTGTAGCTCCTTGGTAGGCTCCCGCATTAAACTCTGATATTCTGCGGGGGCAGCTCCCGGCACAGCTGCCTCCACAGTCTGGCCACGGGCGGTAAAGGCGGCGCATCCCACCCCACTTGTACTCGACTTAGCTGCGGCTGAAGTGGCCATGTACGTTGCCGGGGGCGAAAGCGCAGCACCTGCGAATGCAGAGGCAGAAGCCGAAAAGCTGGCACTTTTGGGACTGGCACTTTTTATTGCCAATCCCAAAAGTGCCAGCTTTTCGGCGACCGTGCGGTGGATGGTCCAGGCTGGTCTGGGTGAGCAAGGATACGAGACAAAATAAAGACCGACGCTGCTTGAGCGTCGGCCTTCTTATTGAGGTAGTGCCGCTATGATGAGGCTTGAGAGAAGGAGCCTCGCCTAGTTCAGCTTCTTGTACCGCACACGCTTGGGCTCTACATCGCCGAGGCGCTTCTTCTTGGCCTCCTCATAGTCGGAGAAGTTGCCCTCGAACCACACCACTTCCGAATCGCCCTCGAAAGCTAAGATGTGCGTGGCCAGGCGGTCCAGGAACCACCGGTCGTGGCTGATGATGACGGCGCAGCCAGCAGCCTGCTATTCATTTGGAGCCGTTGGTGGCTGCCAAAGTTGTTGCGGACTGATAATTGGCAAGGAGGCCCCGCCAAACGAGGTACCCGCCAGTCGCGCTTGCAATTGCCCCCGCATGGTTGAATATGCCAGGCTGACGGCCGTGTGAGCCAGCGGCAGGGGCAGCTTTCCATCTTTGCGCAACTCATCCAGTCCTCGGTATTCAAACACAACAGCAATACGGGCTTTCACGCGCGGTTTGATACCGTCAGCTGGTCGGGCTTTAGCAGGAATAGTGATGTCCGTGTACATATCTACCCGCAGCCGATCCGCCTCTGAACTAAGGAGGATGTCGGCCTTCGATTTGAATACGTAACGCCTGCCAACAGCCAAGGGCGGCATGGTGTCATCTAGGGTCAAGTGCATCAATTGCACTTGGCATAGTGTCAAAGCCTCGACCGTAAAACGCGGTGCGGTAGCAGGAGTTTCAGCCATTAAGCTGCTTCTGTAAGTGAATATGCTTCTTCTACTGGGGCAGCGCCCCGACGCCGGGGCTCCTGGTTGCGTACTGGTAGCTGCCAATCGGCTCCGGTTTCGGCCCACTGCAACTTGGCAGGCGCAGTACGCGCAACGGCTGCCGCTTGGTCACGAAAGGTCAGAATCAAATCCTCTTCCAACACTGCCTCAAGGCGCGTCAGACTTTTGAGGGTGAAGTTGTGCAAGCCGCTGAGCCACCGGCTTACTTCTGATTCTTTCTTTCCCAACCGATCCGCCAATGCTTTTTGCGTTAGTCCTTTCCGTTTCATGGCCGCGGCAATCAAGCCAGACAGCTGCATTGACTTATCTACGAATCGTTTCTCTTCTTCTCTGGGAGGGTTTTGCGCGAGTAAGTCAGCTAGGGTATTCATCGTCAGGAATTTCGATTTCAAGTGAGTAGGCTTGCGTCGCGTTTTCGGGTAAGCGCTCCGGCCCTACGTGACGCCGCCGCAGGGCCTGTACTACATAATTCATCAACTGAAAGTGGGGTAAGCAGTCGGGGCTTTCTTGTACCGTCTGGCCGGATTTGATACCGCCACCACAAAGCAGCAGATTCTGGTCGTCAAACCGGTAGCAGTACAAACGTAGCGGACCTTTGTCTATGGGCAGTGCGTACCCGTGGCCTTCACCCGGTCGGAAGAAGCGCAGCAAAGCACCTTCCAACCGGGCAATTCTATCCAGCCAATCGAGTAAGGTTCGTAGAGCGGCACCAAAGCGCTTATCTGATTGGCAGCGAGGATGAATAAGCATGCGGTTGAAGAAACGAACTGTTTCCGGGGCATCCTGCTGCGGGAGCCGTACCGAGTACAAGCGGGCTTTTAGCCCCTCAGCGAACCACACTATTTCAACTCTGATCTTCACTTAAAAGTTAAGACAAAAGTAAGGAAATATTCGAACAGCAATCGAAACCATAATAATTTTCACGCTCTATCCCAGGCTCCGGTACCGCACGCGCTTGGGCTCCACGTCGCCGAGGCGCTTCTTCTTAGCCTCCTCATAGTCGGAGAAGTTGCCTTCGAACCACACCACCTGCGAATCGCCCTCGAAAGCTAAGATGTGCGTAGCCAGGCGGTCCAGGAACCACCGGTCGTGGCTGATGATGACGGCGCAGCCGGCAAAGTTTTCCAGCGCGTCTTCCAGCGCTCGAATGGCATTCACGTCGAGGTCGTTGGTGGGCTCGTCGAGCAGCAGCAGGTTGGCGCCTTGCTTGAGCGTGGTGGCCAGGTGCACGCGGTTTCGCTCTCCGCCCGAGAGCGAGCCTACTTTCTTCTCTTGGTCGCCGCCGCGGAAGTTGAAGTTGCTCACGTAGGCGCGGGCATTCACCGGCCGGCCGGCCAGCAGCATGGTTTCGGTGCCCCCCGAAATAGTTTCGAACACCGACTTGTTGGGGTCCAGCGTGTCGTGCTGCTGGTCTACGTAGGCCGTCTGCACCGTGGGGCCCACCGCGAAGGTGCCCGCGTCGGGCTTCATTTGGTCGGTGATGAGGCGGAAGAGCGTGGTTTTGCCGGCGCCGTTGGGTCCGATAATGCCCACGATACCGCCCTGCGGCAGCGCGAAGCTCAGGTTTTCAAACAGCAGTTTGTCGCCGAAGGCCTTGCTCAACCCTTCTGCTTCAATAACCTGCGCACCGAGGCGCGGGCCGTCGGGGATGAACAGCTCCAGTTTCTGCTCCTTCTCCTTAACGTCTTCGTTCACCATCTTGTCGTAGCCGGCGAGACGGGCCTTGCTCTTGGCTTGGCGGGCTTTGGGGGCCATGCGCACCCATTCCAGCTCGCGCTGCAAGGTTTTTTGGCGCTTGCTCTCGGTCTTCTCTTCCTGGGCCAGTCGGGTCGATTTCTGCTCCAGCCACGACGAGTAATTGCCTTTCCACGGAATACCCTCGCCCCGGTCCAGCTCCAGAATCCAGCCGGCTACGTTGTCGAGGAAGTACCGGTCGTGGGTTACGGCAATGACGGTGCCTTTGTACTGTTGTAAGTGCTGTTCCAGCCACAGCACGCTCTCGGCGTCAAGGTGGTTGGTGGGTTCGTCAAGCAGTAGCACGTCGGGCTCTTGCAGCAGCAAACGGCACAGCGCCACCCGGCGCTTTTCGCCCCCGGACAGGTTACCGGTAATGGCTTCCGGCGCGGGCGTGCGTAGGGCGTCCATAGCTCGTTCCAGCTTGCTGTCGAGATTCCAGGCGTCGAGCTGGTCGAGGCGTTCTTGCACGGCACCTTGGCGCTCCAGCAGCTTGTCGAAGTCGGCGTCTTCGGCCCCGAAGGCTTCGTTGATTTCGTCGAATTCCTTGAGCAGGGCCACGGTTTCGGCTACGCCTTCCTGCACCACTTCCAGCACCGTTTTGCTGGCGTCGAGCTGGGGCTCCTGCTCCAGGTAGCCTACCGAGTAGCCCGGCGACCATACCACGTCGCCCTGAATTTGCTTGTCGACGCCGGCAATAATCTTCAGCAGACTCGACTTACCCGACCCGTTGAGACCGAGTACGCCAATTTTGGCGCCGTAAAAAAACGAGAGATAAATATTCTTGAGAACCTGTTTCTGCGGCGGGTAAATCTTGCTTACCCCGGCCATCGAGAAAATAATGGTGGGCTGGTCACTCATGCGTGGGGAGTTGTAGAGGGTGAATGAACTGAGACCGACAAAATCGTCAATTTATCTGTCTGAAAATGCTATTTTGCTCCGTCCAAGCGCCCACTCTGTCAGCATTCCTGAGTTCATTGTTCAAACTCAGATCCGCCTAGGAGTGACTCTGCTACAGACTGGAATTGCCAAAGGTAGGCAGGGCCAATGGCGTTTGCTACCCCGCATATATGCGAGGAATGTTGCAACAAGACGTAAACTTGCACATCTTTCCGGTCCGAGTACCGCCTTCTGGCATTTTCACCACACACCTATTCGCTTCCGCGTTATCTAGATTATGGAACAACAAGACCACTTGCTGGCCGAAGCCCGCCGTTATGGCTACGTTGAGGGCGACCAGGTGTGGCTCCGGCCTTTCATGGACTTACCCGCCCGCCAGGTAGGCCAGGTGAAGGAATCGGCCGATGCTTCGCTACTGTATTTTGCTAATCGTTTTCAGACATTCCAGGGGAAAGTAGAGGAGCTGCTGCAGAAGATGGCAGAATCAGAGAACAAAGGCTCTTTCCTGATGAAGGCCCTGCACCTCAAGGAGCAAGTGA
Source organism: Hymenobacter sp. M1-2 (assembly GCF_057808495.1). Classification (NCBI taxonomy): domain Bacteria; kingdom Pseudomonadati; phylum Bacteroidota; class Cytophagia; order Cytophagales; family Hymenobacteraceae; genus Hymenobacter; species Hymenobacter sp. M1-2. The sequence goes on along the minus strand of NZ_JBTYZO010000030.1, from coordinate 48,008 downwards.
CCAGCTACGACGGCCTCGGCGACTTTGAAACGCTGCACCGCCGCCTCACCGAAGCCGAAGAGTCCATCAAGGTGACCGTGGCCCGCAACCGCGAGAAAAACCTGGCCACCAAAATCAGCCTTATCCAGCAGGCCGAAGAGCTGCACCACACCCTGGACTGGACCACGGCCGGCGAGCAGATTCACGAGCTGCGCCAGGCCTGGATCAAGACCGGGCCCGTAGATAAGCAGCAAACCGAGGAGCTGGAAAACCGCTTCCGCATTGCAGTCGACATATTCTTCCAGCGTCGTAAGGCCTTCCAGAACGAGAAGAAGGCCATGACCAACCGCGCCGCCGACCAGTACAAGGCCCTCATCCGGCAGTCGGAGGCGCTACAGAATTCCGACGATTTCGAAAACACCACGGCCAAGCTCAAGCAGTTGCAGCAGGCCTGGAAGGAAGTGGGCGGTTCGTTGCCGCGCAAGCAAGCCAACGAACTCTGGACCCAGTTCCGGGCGGCGCACAACCTGTTTTTCGAACGGCTCAAGCAGCACATCGAGAGCAAGCGCACCGATTCCAAAGAAAACTTCATGGACGACAACCTGAGCCGCAAGCGGGCCTTGGTTGCCGAAGCCGTGGAGCTGCTCAACCGGCCCATGCACGAGGCCGTAGCCCGCGCCAAAGAGCTGCAAGCCGCCTGGAAAAAGGTGGGCCCGGTGCGGGGCGAAGAATCGGACCGAGTGTGGGAGCAATTCATCCTCGCCTGCGATAAGGTGTTTGAGATGAGCGCCTTGGAACACTACGTCCGCAAGCGGCCTGAGAATAGCACAGCGTCGCGCGAGGAGCAGGTCAATATTCGGGTACAAGCCCTGCGCGACTTTATCAAGTCGGACAAGCAGGAGCAGGAAGCCCTGGTAGAAAACCTGGGTAAGCTCAGCTCCGCCCCCGCCAACGACGCTTTCCGGCAGATGCTGCAAAGCAAAATCCGGGCATTTGACCGGAAAATCCGAACCAAAAACGACCTGATTACGCTATTGCGCCAACGGCTAGTTGCGTAGCCCAGCCGAAGCGGTTATATTACATTGCCTGCCAGGCGCAACAGAACCGCCTAAGGTCACGTTGTCAGACTCTCCGGACCGGCCGGATTTTTGTTAGCCGGCTTTTCATTCGACCACCTTTTTTAAGTAGCCCACACCACTATGTACTGGACGCTGGAACTTGCTTCGTACCTGGAAGACGCTCCCTGGCCCGCCACCAAGGATGAACTAATTGACTATTCCATCCGCTCGGGTGCTCCGATGGAAGTAGTGGAAAACCTACAGGCCCTGGAAGACGACGGCCAGCCCTACGAGAACATCGAAGAAGTATGGCCGGACTATCCGACCAAAGAGGACTTCATGTTCAACGAAGACGAGTACTAAGGGTCAGAAGTGAGATCTGAGAGGTGAGAAGTGAGACTTTTTTGTGTGCTCTGCTGCTCCGCAGGTAAGGGCTTATTTTCGTCTCGCTTCTTATGTCTGATATTGCACCTCTACATATAGAAAATCTGGTTGCGGGGTATGAACAGCGTGTTCTACTCCGCAACCTTTTTTTTACGATTTCCGAGCCGAGTTTCGTAGCTATTGTGGGGCATAACGGCTGTGGCAAGACCACGCTGTTCCGCACTCTAACTAAACAGCTGGCCTACGAAGGCTCCATCTACCTAAACGGCCACGACCTGCGCGCCCTGCGCCGGCCCGCGGCCGAAGGCTTTTTGGCTTATCTGCCCCAGCGCACCACCGTCGGCTTTCCCATTCGGGTGCGGGAGTTGGTAGTAATGGGCCGCTACCGACACCGCGGCGGGCTGCTCAGCGCCTACTCTCCTACCGATTATACACTGGCTGATGCCGCGCTGGCCCGCGTGGGGGCGGCGCGCTTGGCGGAGCAGGATTTCACGCTGCTTTCCGGCGGCGAGCAGCAATTAGTGTGGCTGGCCCAGCTCAGCCTCCAGGATGCTCCCATCTACCTGCTCGATGAGCCTACCCAGCAGCTCGACGTATACTACCGTCGCCGCGTCTTCGATCTGCTGCACGGCTGGGTAACGGAGCAGCGCAAAACCGTGCTCTGCATCACCCACGACCTCGATAACCTTTCCGCCCTCAACGGCGGCTACTTGCTCAACCTCTCCCACCCCAGCCCACACCTGGAGCCACTCACCCCCGCCACCGTCCTAGCCGCCCGGGAGTTTCTGGAAAGCGAAGCGTCGGTTGGGAATTAGGACTGAGGAATGGCTACGAGGCTTACAATGAAAGGGGGTGTCTATTTTTTTACGCTAGCTCCGGTCTGCTCGCTTTTCGCGAGCTGAACGGTCGCGGAAAGCGCCACTAGAGTAAAAAATGAGCAGACGAAACAGCTTTAGCAAGCAGCAACCGTTCAGCTCGCGAAAAGCGGGCAGACCGGAGTGCATGGCCCTCCTTCTTCTTCATTCCTAATTCCTCGTTCCATTTCCTGGTTTGCCTCGCAGGACGTGCCAGATGGAGCGCAGGAAGGGCCAGGGGGTGACAGAGTTCATCACTTGGAAATTCTCCTTCCAGGAAGTACGCTCATCCAGAAAATCGAAGATTCTTTCGAGTGGATTGCGGCTGAACAGCTCCGCGAAAATGTTGCGCGTCTGTTGGCCTTGGCGCTGCATGATGTCGAGCAGCAGCGTATCGAAGAGGTGAAACTGCCATTGGTCGCCGGTGGAGTCCGTGGGTGGGTGGCCGGTGGTGGCCAAAGCCTCTACTAGCCGGACAGAATGGGCCTGAATCCGCTTGAAAGCGTAGCCCGTGCTTGGTTTGGCCCTTCCCGCCCGAGTGCCTAGGTTGATAATGTGCGGACCAACGGTGGCGGGCAATGGGTGGTCGGTCATGGGTATGGCTCCGATTTCCTCGGCCGCAGTGCGAAACTCCGTGACGCCCAGCTCAAGCAAGTACTGCCGCATGGCCGCTTCGTACTCCTGCTTGGGCAACATCTCGGCGGAAAACAAGGTGTACTCCACCAAGGCCCGCCGCTTGCTGAACGGCAGCACGTACATGAAACGCGCTTCCCGCTCCTGCTCACCCCGGAAATCCATGAATTCCACCGTCGTGGGGTCGAAAACATCCTGCGGCGTTTCCACTTCCCAGCCCACAAAATGCTGGAGCAGATAGCGGTGCCGGTTGAGGCGCGGTTGGAGCTGCGGCGGACGACTATCGAAGGCGTAGCGCGCCGTGAAGCTGCCCTGGCTGGTCTGCGCTGCAACTCCAGTTGGGGTGTTTTCTAGCGCGGTTACTGTGGCCTGGACCCGCTCAAACTGCGGATTGGCGGCCAACGCCTTGCGCACGAAGTTGTAGTAGTCCAGCCCCCGAATCATCTTGTAGCGGTGGCGCTTGAGGGCGAATACTCGCTCAAACTGCGGACTCCGAAAGGCAATCTGCCCCCACTCGTGCGCCACGATGCCATCAAACAGCGACGGGGCATCGGCCCAGAACGACCAGGTTCGGTCGTTTTGGTCTTTGGCTTCGGACTCCAGGATGAGTACCCGCTTGTCGGCGAGGCGCGGTTCCTGGCTGATATGATACGCCAGACTCAGGCCGGCAGCTCCGCCCCCAACAATCACATAATCAAAATCGAAGACTGCGGCCACACACAACAGCGGCCGGAAAGAAGCCACCGCCGCAAGTTAATGCACTTACGAAACCAGGGAACTAAGGGCTGCGTCGGTCTAACTGCCTGGCACCCGCTGGCACTTCAACAACTGGCAGGCCAACAACTGGCGGGCAAGCATAAAAAAACCAGCTTCCCAGACGAGAGAAGCTGGTTTCGTAGTCCTTTGGCGTCAATTAGAAGTTTGGCGAGAGCAGGTACTTGGAATAGAAGTCGTCGATGATTTTCACGGCCGAAGCAGCGTCGTCTACGATTTGGATGAGGTGCATGTCTTCGGGCGAGATGTTGTGCTCCTCGTGCAGCATCACATCCTCAATCCACTTAAACAGACCGTTCCAGTACGCGGAGCCCACCAGCACGATGGGAAAGCGCCCGATTTTTTTGGTCTGGATAAGCGTAATAGCTTCAAACAACTCATCAAGGGTGCCGAAGCCGCCGGGCATGCCAATGAAGCCCTGCGCGTACTTCACGAACATCACCTTCCGCACGAAGAAGTAGTCGAAGTTGATGACTTTGTCGGGGTCGATGTAGATATTGTGGAACTGTTCGAACGGCAGCTCAATGTTGAGGCCCACCGAACGGCCGCCTTCCGAGCGGGCGCCCTTGTTGCCAGCTTCCATGATGCCAGGGCCACCACCCGTGATAACGCCGTACCCGTGACGCACCAACTTGGCCGCAATTTCCTCGGCCATCTGGTAGTACGGATTGTCGGGTTTGGTGCGGGCGGAGCCGAAGATGCTCACGCAAGGCCCGATTTTGGTCATCTTCTCGAAGCCCTCCACGAACTCGGCCATCACCTTGAAGATCTGCCAGGAGTCGGCAATCTTAATCTCGTTCCAGTCCTTGTCAACGAAGGCCTTGCGGATGCGCTGCTCATCATCGAGCTGCACGGTCCGCTCGCCGTGGGTTTGCTCCCGGATGTCGCTGATAGTCTTGACTTTGTTGTTATTAACGTCGGGCTGGTGGATAGTTTGGCCGCTCCCGGCGTTCAATGCTTCATCCGACACCTTGGTGCGGCTGGTCTTCTTGAGCTTGGTCATGAGGTATGCTACTTACTGAAACGACACATTGCTAGCAGCAACGTATTCGCGGAAAAAATGGGGGGGGATTTGGCAAAAAGAAAGCCGCCCCACGCAAGCAGGGCGACCAAAAGTACGGCCGGCCAAGTTAACGATTTACTAACGTATGGTTGTTTTATGGTTGAATGGCTTAATTGTTTAATGGTTAAATGGTTGATGTTCTGGCGGCTCGTTGAGCGACCAACCATTTAACCATTAAACAATTAAGCCATTTATCTCACTTACTCCGAATGGCGATAACAGGGTCCAGGTTAGCCGCTAGCACGGCCGGGATGATACCAGCCAGCATGCCAATCACCACCGACACGGTCAAGCCCAAGGTGATATTCCAGGCCGAGAGGTTGAGCGGCATCACATCCTGCGGCACGAGCGTGATGAGCCACACCAGGAAAATGCCAGTTGAGCCGCCTAACAAGCATAAAAACACCGCCTCAAACAGAAACTGGAACAGAATGAAGTAGTTCTTAGCGCCCAAGGATTTCTGAATGCCAATGATATTGGTGCGCTCCTTCACCGACACAAACATGATGTTGGCAATACCAAAGCCCCCGACAACCATCGCGAAGCCGCCAATAACCCAACCTGCCAAGCCAATCACCGAAAACAGCTTGCCGACCATGTTGGACAGCATTTCGGGCCGGTTCAAGGCGAAGTTGTCTTCCTCGCGCGGTTTCAGGGTGCGGATGTTGCGCAGCAGCCCTTTCATCTCGTATTCCAAGTCGAGCAGGCCGGCGTCTTCTTCGCGGCCTTTCACGGCAATGGTGGGCGTGACGCCAGTGAGGCCGTTGGTGCTCAGCGCGAATATCTTGGTGAAAGCGCCGAACGGAATAACGCAGTTGGTGTCGTTACTGGGCGTGTCGAGAATCTTTTTGCCTTCTTTTTTCACCACCCCAATAATGGTGAACGTAAGGCCGCGGGCCTTGAACTCCTTGCCCAACGCAGAACCGTTGGGAAAAAGATTAGTGGCAATATCGGCCCCCACGATGGCCACGTTGCGGGCGGCATCTATTTCCTGCTGGGTGAAGTAGCGGCCCTCCGCAATGGGCAGATCCGACACGTTGCGGTAGTCAAACGTGACGCCTTGCAGCGCGCAGCCTTCCATGCTGTTGGAGCCGGCCCGCAGCGTGTTGCCGCCCGTAGCCGCGTAAATAGCCACGCCCTTCTGGTTGTCGGAGAGTGTCCGCTGTAGCTCCCGAAACTCGCGCACCGTGGGCGCGGGCCGCTGGAAGTAGCGCCACCATGGGTAGTCGGGCTGGTCGAAGGTCCAGGGCATCTTCATGACGTAGATGACCTTGTCGCCGACGAAGCTCATGCTCTGGCGCACGTTGGCTTCGAGCGAATCAACGACGGTCAGGACAGCGATGATGGCAAAGATGCCCACCGTAACGCCCAGTAGAGAAAGCACCGTGCGCAGCAGGTTCGATTTGAGGGCTTGCCACGCGAAGCGGAAGCTTTCCAGGGTCAGGCGCAGAGCTTTCATTTAGGGCACGATTAAATGGCTGAATTGCTTAATGGCTGAATGATTGGCCGTTCTGATGAAGCAATGCAGAACAATCAACCATGCAGCCATTAAGCAATTCAGCCATTAACTTACTTTTCGGGCGAAAAGTAACAATTAATCCAGCGAAACTATGTACTTTCGCCGGCTCAAATTTTTGTTAGCTTGCCCTGCTATTGCCCTTTCCGCCCCTATGAAGCTCACCGAGTTTAAATTCGACCTGCCCGAAGCCCTGCTTGCCCAGCACCCGGCCAAAAACCGCGACGAGTCACGCCTGATGGTATTGCACCGCGACAGTGGCAAGATCGAGCACCGCGTATTCAAAGACATCATTGAATACTTCGGCGAAGGCGACGTATTTGTGGTCAACGACACAAAAGTATTCCCGGCCCGCCTCTACGGCAACAAGGAGAAGACCGGCGCCAAGATTGAAGTGTTCCTGCTGCGCGAGCTGAACAAGGAAATTCACCTCTGGGACGTGCTCGTGGACCCCGCCCGCAAGATTCGGGTGGGCAACAAGCTGTATTTCGACGACGAAGGCGAAGTGGTAGCCGAGGTTATCGACAATACCACTTCCCGCGGCCGGACCATCAAGTTCCTTTTCGATGGCACCGACGAGGAGTTCTATAAAGCCTTGCACAACCTCGGCGAAACCCCGCTGCCCCGCGAGTCCATCACCCGCGACGCCGAGCCGGCCGACAAAGAGCGGTACCAGACCATCTACGCCAAAAACACCGGCGCCGTAGCGGCCCCTTCGGCGGGCCTGCACTTCACGCGGGAAGTACTGAAGCGCCTCGAAATCAGAGGCGTGGAAGTGGTGCCCGTAACGCTGCACGTGGGCCTGGGCACCTTCCGCCCCGTGGACGTGGAAGATCTGACCAAGCACAAAATGGACTCCGAGAATTTCATCGTGCCCGGCACCTCTGCCACGGTGGTGAATCGGGCGCTCGACGCCAAGAAGCGCGTGTGCGCCGTGGGTACCACCTCGATGCGGGCCATGGAGTCGTCGGTGTCGGCCAACTCGCGTCTGAAAGCTAATGAGGGCTGGACCGACCGGTTCATCTTCCCCCCGTACGAGTTCAAGATTGCGAACTCCCTGATCACGAACTTCCACACCCCGGAGAGCACGCTCATGATGATGGCCTCGGCCTTCGCGGGCCACGAGTTCCTGATTGAAGCCTACAAGCTCGCCATCAAAGAGAAATACAAGTTCTTCAGCTACGGCGACGCCATGCTGATTCTTTGAGGTGAGTAGGTGATTAAGGTATTAGGTAATTAGGTTTGGGGGTCCCGGCTGTCTTTCGATGGCCGGGACTTTTGTTATTTGCCGTTTTCGTGTTCTACTGTCCCGCCTACCATGTCTACTTCCTCACCTAATCCCCTAATCACCTCCTCACCTACTCACCTCCGATTTGCTATTCTCGTGGCGGGAGGCAGCGGTTTGCGGATGGGGGCCGACCAGCCCAAGCAGTTTCTGCCGCTGCTCGGCGAGCCGGTGCTGCTGCACACGCTGCGGCGCTTCGCCGAGGCGGCCTTGGGCGTGCGGCGGCTGGTAGTGGTGCTGCCCGCCGACCAGGTGGCCACGTGGCAAGAACTATGCGCCCGCCACGAACACGTGCCGGCGCATGAGCTAACCACGGGCGGAGCCACGCGCTGGGCTTCGGTGCAGCGGGGACTGGCCTTGCTGGCGCAGGAAACGGCCGGCACGGTGGCTGTGCACGATGGGGTGCGGCCCCTGACGCCGGCCAGCGTGATAGAAGCCACGTTCCAGGCGGCGTACAACCACGGGGCGGCGGTGGCGGCGGTAGTGCCCAAAGACTCGGTGCGCAACCTCAGTCAGCAGGGTTCCTACGCCCTCAACCGCGCCCGGCTACGGCTGGTGCAGACGCCCCAATGCTTCGAAATCAACCTGCTGCGCCGCGCCTACCAGCTGCCGGAGCTGAGCACGTTCACCGACGATGCCAGCGTGGTGGAAGACCTGCACCCCATCCACATCGTGGAAGGCGACTACCGCAACCTCAAAATCACGACGCCGGAAGATTTGGTGGTAGCAGAGGCGATAATGAAAGGCAATAACTAATTACCAATGAGCAACGCTGTTCGTTCTTTAGCGCGCAAATTCGTTCCGCGACGAGCCACCGGCGAGTTCCTACGCGGCTGAGCAGTAGCGCGAAGCTCCGGCTTCACGCACGAGCCGCAGGCGAGTTCCTCCGCGGCTGAGCTAGGTGGCGCCGTACCAGCTACTCGCTTCGCTGGTGCGCGAAGCCGGAGCTTCGGCTTACTCCCGACCCGGCTTGGTGGCTTCCGAAAATTGCTCATTACTCATTGCTAATTGTTCATTGAAATAACTGCTCTGTCTTACCGGCCGTATAGGTTGGCGTGTCCTTTCTGTTTCGCCAAACCTCTGACTCCATGCGGCTTTTTCCCTTGCAGCTCACTAGCATAGCCCTCGTGTTACTTTCGGCCTGTGGTTCGGAAGCCAACAAAGACCCCATCGCCGAGGCTAAATTTCAGAACGAAAAGCGCATTGGCGATGAGAACGTGACGGCCAAACAGGAGCGTGACGCGGAGTTTATGGTGCGCGCGGCCAGCCAAAGTATGCTGGACGTGGAAATGAGCCAGATAGCGCAACGCAAAGCCACTTCGCCCGATGTGAAGTATCTGGCCCAGACCATCATTGGGGAACACGCCACCATGCAAGCCGCGCTGAAACAGCTGGCGGGCCGCAAGAACATTGTGCTGCCCAGCAGCCTGGGCGAAAAGCAAGGCGAGCCGCTCGGGGAGCTGGCCGCTCTCAACGGCCCCGGCTTCGACCAGAAATACGTGGAGCTGCTCGAAGACAGCCACAAAGCCAGCATCGACGAGTTTGACGACATGAGCGACGAGGCGTACGATGGCGACATTCGGGCCTTTGCGGCCAACCACTTGGCCACGCTCAAGAACCACCGCGAAGCCGCCGACAAGCTGGCCGACCAACTCAGCAAATAACACCGTTCTTTCTTCCATTACGTACCAGCAATTCCTTTCTACCTAAGACACACCACCTATGAAAACGCGCTTTTTTTCCTTTCTAGCCCTGGCAGCAGTCCTCTCTCTAAGTAGCTGCGGCGGCGCTGAAAAACGGACGGACGGCACGGCCGGCGAAGCAATAAGCGACATGGACAAGGCCGCTGATAAAGGCGGCGTTGAAGCCGACGCTACCGTTATCGACAACGACGCCGGCCCTACGGTTACAGCCGATGCCGACTCGGCAATGGCTGCTGATTCTGGCGCTGCTAAGTAGTAATACGCAGCCGCTTACAGGCTTTACAGGAGGCCCGATTTCGTTTCAGGACGAAGCCGGGCCTTCTTTTGTGGCCAAGCAACTAGCTGAACACTAGCAACCTTCTTCAAACCAACCCGTTGACTAGGGCTAAACTAAACCTTTCTCACAAGCAAAGCAGACGAAGCAGTTAGCCTCCTGTTCTCTCCCTAGAGGCTTGCCCTTCTTCTGCTTAATCTACTACCTACCCACCATGAAACGCATATTTCTTAACCTAGCCGCAGCCTCCGCCCTTCTTTGCGCCACCGCCTGCTCTAGCGGCACCGGAACCACTGCTACGGATACCGCCAACGCCACCGGCGAAGCCACGGGCACTACGGCCGGTAGCATGAGCAGCGACAATATGAGTGGCTCGGCCACGAGCGACTCTTCTGCCATGTCATCGGCTCCCACTACTGGTGCTACCAGCACGGCCAGCACCACGGCGGCAGCTACGGCCACGGCTGATCCGAACGGCCCCACCGCGCCGCACTCTTCGGACCCCGAGTTCATGAAGTCGGCCGCGCACAGCGACCAGAATGAGATTCAGCTGAGCAAGCTGGTGCTGGAAAAAGGCGCTACGGGCATGGCTAAAACCCACGCCGAAATGATGATCAAGGACCACACCACTTCGACGGCCAACCTGAAAGCCATTGCGGCGAAGAAGAAGGTGACCTTGCCTACCGACATGGACGCCGAGCACAAAGCCATTGCCGCGCAAATGGGTAAGCTCTCGGGCAAGGAGCTGGAAAAGAAGTTCATGGACCAGATGGTGCTCGACCACCAGAAGACGCTGAACACCATGGCCGCGCACCAAAAAATGACGCAGGATGCTGACCTGCAAGGCTTCATCACCAAGACCACGCCGGTGGTTGCCAATCACCTCACGATGTCGAAAGAACACGCGGGCATGATGTAGTACAGGCTCTAGCTTGTATTGCGAGCAAAACACCTATTCAATAAAAAGCCGCCACTCTTGCTGAGTGGCGGCTTTTTGTTTGCCACGCAGTTCAAGTTCATAACGCTCCTTTTGCTGCCACGGCAGTATTCTAATTGCTTAGTTTAGAACCCTTAGCGACTAGTGGAGTATAAACACCCGTAGAACAGGGCAGTAGTGCGCAACGCTCCACTGCGGACCCTTAGAGCAACCGCTCCAACCTCTTTTTCTTTCTGACCTCTTATGAAAAAGCACGTGTCATTCCACGCGGGTCTGCTGCTGGCAGCCGCCTCGATACTAGGTAGTTTCGCGCCCGTTCAGGCGCAGAGCAGCAAAACGCAGACTACCAAATCGTCTTATACCAAGGCCCAGCGGAAGTACGACTCTGAGTTTGCCGTGGCAGCGGCCAGTGCCAGCCAGCTCGTAGTAGCGCTGGGCAAGCTGGCGCAGCAAAAGGCCATCGTGCAGGAAGTGAAAGACTGGGGCAGAACGACGGAGCAAGAATACACCGAGGCCGGCCAAAAGCTGGAGGCTACCGCCCAGCGCAACACCATTGCCGTGCCCACCACGATGAGCGTGGAAGACCGCCGCATCTACGACGACGTGGACGACCGCAAATACCTGGGCTTCGACAAGAAATATCTGCGCGATTTGCTGGCCCTGCATCAGCGCACGGCCAAGCGTTACGCCGAAGCGGCCACCAAGCTCAGCAACCCCGAGCTGCTGGCCTACGTCACGGAGATGCTGCCCAAAATCCGGGCCCACGAAACCAAAACCGCCGAGCTGTTCGAGCGGGCCAACGCGCTGAAGTAGAACAACCCCACCCCCGTCCCCTCCCCTCCGGGAGAGGGGGCGCCAGACGCAAGAGCCGCTAGGACGCCCCCCTCTCCCGGAGGGGAGGGGACGGGGGTGGGGTCCACGATTTCCGCAACGGCGTGAGCCGCGCGCGCAACCCCGTCATCGCCGGTGTGCTGCACAAGCTTACCATCATGGAAAATTGGGGTTCCGGCTTTGAGCGCATCGAAACCGATGCCCGGCAGCACGGCTACGCGCTGCCGGAATGGGAAGATAAAGGCACGGTACTACGCGCGAAGCTGCTGCCGCACCCGGAGCTACAGATTCCGGTGGGCGAAGAGGTTTCAGTGACATTCAATGTTACCGCAAATGTTCCTGAAAACTTCGCTGTCAATGAGCGTCAGCAATGGTTTATGCAGCAGATTGCCCGAGGAATAAATGTGCGCCCTGTTGCACTGAGCGAAAGGTTTGGTGTGACCGAACGCACCGCCAAGCGCGATATCGCTGCCTTGCAGGATGCGGAAAAGATTGTGTTTGTAGGGTCTAATAAGACTGGTCACTATATCCTGCTAAATAAAGACGAGTAACAACATAGAAATTTACTCTGACATTTGATGTCAGAGTAAATTGAAAAGCGGGCTCAATTACGCTGCTGCCGGTATTTGTAGTGACATTTGTAGTGACATCAGGTGTCGAATGTCACCATAAATGTCACTACAAACCCGCTTGCCTATCCGGCACAGTCTTTCGCCTAACTGCCGCTACTTACCGCCGCTACGCCTGCCTCCGTGCCGCCGCTGGACCTCCTAACTGAATCCTGACTCCGAGATTCAGTTAGGCGGTCCAGCGGGGCCCATTGCAGCGGTACTACGGATTAGGAGGGCTATTCGCAGGGAGCGAAACCGAGGCGTTGCTTCGCCTCAAAATGGGAAAGCACTATCCCAAAATAAAAGCACCCGAACCCTCCTAAACCCTCTTTTCCAACGCTTCAGCTTGGTTAGCTTTGTAGTTGATCCAATGCCCTATTTCGGTGCTCGATTCCTACATTGTCCGCTTTCAGAAGCTCCGCGTGGCCAGCAGCCGGCAGCACGGCGAAGCGCCCTACAAGCCGGCTTTACTGCTCGCGGTGCTGGAAGGCATAGAGGCGGGGACTATCCGAGACAACCGCATCCTGATTACGCCCGAGCTGATTGCCAGCTTCAAAGCCATTTGCCAGGACCTGAGCACCTCCGGCCTGTTCACGGCCAACAACTTCGCGCTGCCGTTTTACCACCTCACGTCCGATACGTTCTGGCACCTGCGCACCTGGCCCGGCCTGGAAGTGCTGCTCACGAGTTCCCGCTCGGTGAAGAGCTTCCGCAATCTGCGCGAGGTGGTGCAGTACGCCACCCTCGATGAGGCGCTGTGGCTGCTGCTGACCGTTCCCGCTTCCCGCGCCGTGCTGCGCCAAACGCTGCTCGCGCGCTACTTCCCCCAAACCAAAGGCCGCTACCGCCTCACGGCCGGGACCGAGGCGCTGACCACCATTGAGCGCCAGATGCTGGAAGAAACCGCCGCCACCTACCGCACCCACCTCCCCGCTACGGCCGACGAGCTGGAAAAGGAAGTGCGGAGCGGGGTGTTTAAGCGCCTGGTGCTGGCTGCCTACGATTCCACCTGCGCCGTATCGGGCCTCAAGCTCCTTAGCACCACCACGGCCCATGCGCCCCTGCTCGACGCCTGCCACATCGTGCCCTGGGCCGTGAGCCACGACGACACGCTGCCTAACGGCCTGGCCCTATGCCCCAACCTGCACCGCGCCTTCGACCGCCACTTGTTCTGGGTGGATGAGGACTACCGCGTCCGCCTCTCCCCCAGCTTCGGCGAGCTGGCCGGCGGCGACTACGGCGTCCAACGCTTCGAAGGCCAGCAACTGCGGCTACCCAAGAAACGAGAGTGGTGGCCGGGACAGGAGAATTTACAGTTTCAACGACTTTAACGAAAAAGCCATTACGTACTTTCTACCTTCCTGAAATGTCCAAATTTATAACTGGCAAAGAACTGGAAGATGCTGTTTATGACATCATCTTCCATGCAAAGACGCATCTTTTACTGATGTCGCCTTACATAAAACTAGACGCTTATTTTAAAAAGCTGCTAGAAAATCACTGCACCAATCCAGAGGTGAAAATACTCCTCGTATTTGGCAAGAATGAGGGTAACGTTACCCGTAGCGTTAGCCGAGCTGATATCGAATATTTCCAGCAGTTCCTGAACGTGACCTTAATATACGTGCCGAACCTGCATGCGAAATATTATGGAAATGAGTCGAAAGGTGTTGTGACTTCAATTAACCTGTACGACTATTCTTTCAAGAATAATATTGAGTTTGGCGTATACACAGAGCATTCCGTATTAATGGAAAAGTTAATAGAAGCGCTCAACAAGAAAACGCTAGATTCAGAAGCTTTTGCTGGCGCGCTACAGGTGGCTAAAGAGCACGACGTAATTTTCGCAAGACGTCCAGTGTATAAAAAGAGCGGTATTTCCAAGATGCTTGGAGGACTGCTGGGTAGCAAAAACTATATAAGCTCTCAGGTTTTATTTGATGAAACAGACGCTCTACTTGCTGGGCGCAAGTTCGTGTCGAAGCGGCTTGCTGACTTTCCACCCGAGTTAGAGCACGGCCAGCCTATTGCCACCGTTCGGCCTACCCGTGAGCAAGTAGAGGTAACTTCTACGCCGCAATTGACGCCCGCTACGGCTTCCTTCCGCGGCTCGCTTTCCACTCATCCTATTTTGAACACGCGCTCCAATTCGCCTGAACAAGGATTCTGCATCCGCACAGGGGCACATATTCCGTACAATCCAGACAGGCCGTTCAGTTACGCAGCCTTTAAGAAATGGGCGGAGTTTGGTAATGATGACTATCCAGAAGTGTATTGCCATCGAACGGGACGTCCTTCCAATGGACAAACCAGTAAGCGGTATCCAGTGCTGTACTCGCGCCGTTAAATAGACACCAACAGGAGAAAACAGTAGGCGAGCTTATGGGCAGTCCCTTTTCAATATGTTTGTGTAACCTCTCCACCTCTGATGAATATTTTACTATGCACCTATGAAATATTATCTAGGGGTAACCGATTGGAACTGGTACAGCTATTTGAGTAAGCGCAGCCCTGAAGACGTCAATTTCTGGCAACCGGGCGGCCGAGCGGCATTTCGAGTATTAGAGCCTAGTGGGCCGTTTTTGTTCAAGCTTAAAAGCCCTCACAATGCCATTGGCGGTATTGGTTTCTTCGTAGCACAAAGTCAAGTCCCCCTGTCATTAGCATGGGATACTTTTCAAAACCGGAATGGCTTTGAAACCCTTGAACAGTTTCGGGCAGCCATGCAACGAATACGTGGAGATGCTGACCGCAACCCAATTATTGGCTGTATAGCTCTGACCAATCCAATTTTCTTTAAGAAAGAAGACTGGATACCTCTACCTACAAATTGGAGCAACAGTATTGTACAAGGGAAAAGCTACGACACTGAGAAGAGCCCCGTTGATGCAGAGCTTTGGCAGCGGGTGCAAATTACTGTCACCAAGTATTTAGTCGATGCTCCTGTTGCCTCCAACGACTCTTTTGCAGTAGCTGAAGAGACTCCTCAATATGGAGCTACAGTATTGCGTAAGGTGCGCATTGGACAAGGCGCGTTTCGGTTATCTGTTACTGATGCTTATTCAAAGCGCTGCGCTATTACAGGTGAAAAGACCCTACCAGTATTGGAGGCAGCGCACATAAAGCCGTATGCCGAAGCTGGCCCAAACAAAGTTGCTAATGGCCTATTGCTTCGGTCAGATATGCACAAGCTTTTCGATGATGGCTACATAACGGTAACTCCTGATTTTAAAATTGAAGTCAGCAAGCGGATTCGTGAAGAGTTCGACAACGGAAAAGAATATTACCAATACCATGGCAAGGAGCTATTGATATTACCTAAACTGCTTGAAAACAGGCCAGCTTCTGACTACTTGAACTACCATAATTCCTCTATCTTTCGGGCGTAGCGACACAAAGTTCAGGACATAGCTTAGTCACTCATTTTTCTGCCAGTCCTACAAAGAAGCCCCGCCCGCGCACTGCGGACGGGGCTGTTACTTTCCCGTAGCTGGGGCCGCCGAAGCAGCCACCAATAAGTCAACTCGTGGACCCGCTTTTCCAGACACGGAAAAGTGTTTTCTTTACCGCGTCTCATTACTCGTGCCTTACCCATAGTTTATGTCTGGTATCTCACCGCCGCTCCTGGAGTGGCACTTTCGCGGCCACTGTTATACCCCGCTGCAAGTCCACTATGGCCTATTCCAGTCTACCGACTACGTGGGCCGCCCCAGCAGCGACGTACGCTTTCAGCCCGTAGAGTTGCTGCTGGTCGGGGCTGATGTCGCGGGCGAACCCGGGCGTGCCGTCTACGACTATATGCTCGACTCCTACGCCCGGCGCAGCAGCTTGCTACTAGTGCGCCAGCCGGGCACCGGGGCCGTGCTGCGGCGCATCGAGCTGCAAGATGCCTACTGCACCGCCACACTCGAACACTTCCAGCCTGGCAACCCAGAACGCCTGCCCGCCTTGGTACTGCGCGTGCGCCTCTCACCGGCCGCGCTGGTGCTGAATGGTACCGTGGCCGAACAGTTCAGTGTCTTACCCTGGGCGGCGGAGGCAGCCCTGCGAGAACGGGCGCGCACACCGGCCATAGAATTGCCTCCTTCGGTTATGCTGGCGGCCAAACTGCGCCAAGTGGCGCAAGAGCTGCCACCTATGCCCGCTTTATCCAGTCGTGCCACCCCGACCCTAGGCGGGCCTATACACACATTAGCTGAGCTAACGGAAGATGAAGCCCAATTAGTGGCTGTCATGCGGCAGGTAGGACCACCAGCAGTAGGCATCCCGATTGACTATCTACCTTCCGATGAAATGCTGCGCGAGCTAACGGTTGACCACGGCATTGAGTTTGCCGTTATTTATACCGTAGGCTCGAACAACCGTAAAGGCCACTACACGCTGTACGCGGGCCAGAAAGACAGAGTAAGCCTATCTGAAAACCCGAAGGAATACTTACTCAAACACACGCACCCAATGGGCACTCCTCATCCGAGCATTACGGATATTAAATACCTGCGTCGGCAGCAAGAATTAGGGTCAACTCAAAAGAAGTCGGTTATCTTACCTATCGGTAAGCCCCGCATCACTTTCACCACGGATACACCTTATATAGGCTAGTACCTTCTCCAATTACATTATGGACATGCTCAAGAACAGCTACGACTTCGCTTCCCGCTTTTGGGAGCATGACAATAAGCACCACTACGTGTTGGTTAAAGATGATGAGAGCAATCCTCTTGGATACATGATTATGCGTGGCGATGACAGGCAGTACGTCCTGATTGAGGACAACAACCTAGCCGCGCTTGCCGTGGATCAGATGCTCGCCCTAGGTTTTACCGTGTACGAGACGTGGGACGCTTATCACCAAGCCGTGCCACTAAAGCCCAAGCCGACACCTCCCTACGCATTTGTGGACGGACAACTCATCATGAATCCAACGGATGAGGAGTGGCAGGCTATTAAGCAGCGCAAGGGCTGGGAATAACTTACTCACCTATACTGCTGGCACCTCACATAAAGAACGCCAAAAACACAGCCCCGCCCGCGCACTGCGGACGGGGCTGTTACTTTCCCAGAGCTGGGGCCGCCGAAGCAGCTCCGGCCGGGTCTAGGCTTCGGGGGTAGGCGTAGCGTCAGTCGGCTCATCGGAGCCGGGCTTTGGCTTTGGTTTCGGCTTTTTCTTCTTGTCCTTTTGCTTGCGCGAGCCGGCATCGTCGATGCGCATGGCTTCTTGCAGCAGCGCGTAGAGCAAGGGGGAAGAATCGATCAGCATCTCCACGCCCGAGAAGAACTCGTCGTTCAGGTAGCGGTTCAGCTCGGTGAGCAGCTGGGCCGTAGTGGCCGTGGTTACCTTACCAACTTCCACAATGGTTTTGGGCTTGTCAATACTTTTGTCGAAGGCAGCAGCTGCTTCGACCAGGGCCTGGATAGCCGCCGCGTTGTGGTTGTAGCGTACCAGATCGGCGGCGCGGGCCGTAGCGATGGCACTCAGGTCGGTGCCGATTTTGTTTAGCTCCAGCGCACCGAGGCGGTTGTATTCGCTCTGCTTACGCAGCAGCGTGCGGGACGCCTCTATGTCGCCTTCCTTGCGATAGAGCAGGTACAGCGCGTTAGCCAGTTTCAGCAGCTTGGCTTCCAGGCTTTGGCGCAACGCGTCCTTGTGCTCCGTCGCGCCCTTGGACGTGCGCCGGGCCGGAACGCCGCTCACTTGCGCGAGCCGCTCCTGAAAGCCCTCGGCAACATCGGCGAAAGCCGGCACGGCTTGCACATCGGCGGGGTGGTTGGCCAGCACTTCGGCCACTTTACGGTGGCGCTTGAGGCGGGCGGCTTGTTGTTTATTCATCTGCGTAAAAGAAATAAGGTGAAAACTGTATTCTGGCGGGAATGTGCCAAGAAAACAGCGTTTTAACAAGCGCAGAGCCCTTTTTATTGTTGTGCTTACCTTCCGCGCAGCCGTTAGTGGCCTTCGCGCTACCGTTAGCGGCGTTTGCGAAGCCGTTAGTTAGATTTTTTGAATTGACACTAGGATTTTGGGAATACGCAAGAGCTTCCGCGAAACCGTTAGATGCCTCCGCGAAGCCGTTAGATGCCTCCGCGAGACCGTGAGATGCCTCTGCACGACTGTAAGTAGGATTTGTTCTGGGCGAAGATGCCTCCGCGAAGCCGTTAGTTGCCTTCGCGAAGGCGTTAGCTTCCTTCGCGGCCCGGCGCCTGGCCGTTGCGGTGCCGGCAGGAAACCGCGTATTAGGCGTAGAACCCTTCTAGCCCCTAAAAGACGCTGGCGCAAGGCCCCTCCCCCACTGAAGAGAGCGGCCCCGCGCCAGAAACGAGTTGTTGGCACGCGTCCCGGCCGCCTCGCAGGCCGCGCTACCGGCGCGGCGGGCCGCAGAGGCGGCTTGCCCGTTATTGGTAGCCGAAACGGTAGCGCAGGCCAAGCCCACCGCCCGACTGCATGGTATTCGAACCCCGGAAGCCGGTCTGCAAGTCTTTGGTTATAACATAGTCGAGCGTAAGCTGGATGCGGCGCCGACGACCTATCCCGTAGCCCATGCTCAGCCCGCCAGAAGCGTGCAGGTTAAACGAGCGGCGTCGGAAGCCGTACTCGTCCGTCAGGGTACCGTTATTGAATAGCTGCTCGCGGTAGGTTGGTTGGGGCGAGAAATTATTTTCAGCGGCTATGTAGTGGCTGCTTGGGGCGGTCCTCAGGTATTCAGTCTTAGGTGTACTATCAACGGGTTCATTCCGCCGCGACGTGCATATCCCGTTTCAAGATCTTCACGCGGCCTATATACTTGTCGATGCTCGCGTTGTAGCTCGCCGCATCGGGGTTGTAGTATTTTGTAATCGTTCGTTTCTTACTTCGCCCCTAGCTGATGGGCTTTGAACAGAGAATTGAGCCGACCAGGCCCTTGTTACCGGCAACTACAGCAATAATTTAAAACCTAAGAAGATGAAGCTGCCTGAGCAAATCGCCAAACACTTGCGGGAAGTCTACTTCGGCGGCAACTGGACTTGCTCCAACCTCAAGGACACCCTAGCCGATGTAACATGGCAACAAGCCGTAACTCAGGTGCACTCTTTCAATACTGTTGCAGCCCTCGTTTACCACATCCACTATTATGTAAACGCCTGCTTGAAGGTATTACAAGGAGAACCTCTCACCGCTAAGGACAAGTACAGCTTTGATCATCCTCCCCTCCTCTCGCCAGAAGATTGGGAGGACTTACTGCAAAAGACGTGGGCAGATGCCGAGCTTTTTGCCAGTCTGATTGAGCAGTTGCCCGAGCACAAGCTATGGGAAATCATGGTGGACGAGAAATACGGCAGCTACTACCGAAACCTCCACGGAATCATCGAGCACAGCCACTACCACTTGGGACAGATCGTGCTGATCAAAAAATTACTTGTCGTTGATTCTGAAACTTGAATAAATGGCTTCTATGTACCACATGGCGCACTGCTTCTATAGAAGCAAAAGAGCCAGCTACTTCGCAGGTAGCTGGCGCTTTTGCTAAAGGATGGTACAAGCCGCAACTTACGCTTCCACCGCGTATTTACTCACTTTCAGCTCTTCGGCCAGGAAGCGGCTGGTGTGGCCTTTGCCGGATTTGGCTACCTGCTCCGGCGTGCCCTGCGCCACAATGGTGCCCCCGCCCGCGCCGCCTTCCGGCCCGATGTCGATGAGGTGGTCGGCCACTTTAATCAGGTCCAGGTTGTGCTCGATGATGAGGACGGTGTTGCCCTTGTCGGCGAGCTTGTGGAGCACCACGGCCAGGTGGTTGATGTCCTCGAAGTGCAGGCCGGTGGTGGGCTCGTCGAGGATGTAGAAGGTCTTGCCGGTGTCCTTCTTGCTCAGCTCCGTGGCCAGCTTCACGCGCTGCGCTTCGCCCCCGCTCAGGGTGGTGGCTTGCTGGCCCAGCGTGAGGTAGCCCAGGCCCACTTCGTTCAGGGTCTGAATCTTGCGCAGGATGCGGGGCTGAAACTCGAAGAACTCCACGGCCTTTTCCACCGTCATGTCGAGCACGTCGGTGATGGACTTGCCTTTGAAGCGCACTTCCAGCGTTTCGCGGTTGTAGCGGCGGCCTTTACAGGTTTCGCAGGGCACGTGCACGTCGGGCAGAAAGTTCATTTCGATGGTGCGCATGCCGGCGCCCTCGCAGGTTTCGCAGCGCCCACCCTTCACGTTGAAGGAGAAGCGCCCCGGCCCGTACCCCCGGATCTTGGCTTCCGGCAACGAGGAAAACAACTGCCGAATCTCCGTGAACACGCCCGTGTAGGTGGCCGGGTTGGAGCGCGGCGTGCGCCCAATCGGCGACTGGTCCACCTCAATCACCTTATCGATGAAATCCAACCCGTCGATGCTGCCGTAGGGCAGCGGCTCGCGCTTGGCGTTGAAGAAGTGCTGGTTGAGGATGGGATACAGCGTGTCGTGGATGAGCGAGGACTTGCCCGAGCCCGAAACGCCCGTCACGGCAATGAGCTTGCCGAGCGGAAACTTGACGGTCACGTTCTTGAGGTTGTGGCCCTTGGCTCCTTTCAGCACCAACTCATTGCCCTCGCCGGCCCGCTTTTTCTTGCGCAGCTCAATATGCTTCTGCCCACTCAAATACTGCGACGTGAGCGAGCCGGAATTGAAAATGGCCGTTGGGGAGCCTTCCGCCACAATCTGCCCCCCGTGAATGCCCGCGCCCGGCCCAATGTCGAGCACGTGGTCGGCGTGCATGATCATGTCCTTGTCGTGCTCCACCACAATCACCGAGTTACCCAGGTCGCGCAGGTGTTGCAGGGCCTTGATGAGCCGCTCGTTGTCGCGCTGGTGCAGGCCGATGCTGGGCTCGTCCATGATGTAGAGCACGCCTACGAGCTGCGTACCAATCTGCGTAGCGAGACGAATCCGCTGGCTCTCGCCGCCGGATAGCGTACGCACCGAGCGGTGCAGGTTGAGGTAGTCGAGGCCCACTTCCAGCAGGAAGCCGATACGCTTGCGGATTTCCTTGAGCAGCTCCCGCGCAATGAGATTCTGCCGCTCCGAAAGCCGGTCTTCCACGCCCTCAAACCACTGCGCCAGCTCGTTCAGGTCCATCACCGACAGCTCACCAATGTGCTTGTCGCTCAGCTTGAAGTGCAAGGACTCCTTCTTGAGCCGGTAGCCGTGGCACTCCGGGCACTCCTTGGCCTGCGTGTACTGCTGAATCCACTCCCGGATGTTCTCCGAGTCGGATTCCATCTGACGCCGCAGAAACGGGATGATGCCCTCGAAAGGCTCCGTGTAATTGGCCTTTTTAGGGTCCGCGTCTTCGTCTTCGGCGATGCCGTGCAGCAGCCGCTGCACCAAGTCGGCGGGCAGCTTCTCGATGGGCGTACTAAGGGAGGCTTTGTTTTTCTTCAGAATGAGGCCAAGCTGCTGGAAAATCCAGATGTCGCGGTACTCCCCCAGCGGCGCAATCCCGCCCCGGCTGATGCTGAGTTTCTTGTCCGGCATCACCGAATCCTCGGTTATTTCCTGCACCTCGCCCAGGCCGTTGCACGTCGGGCAGGCACCATAAGGCGAGTTGAAGGAGAAAGTGTTCGGCGCCGGGTCATCGTAGGCAATGCCCGTGACGGGGTCCATGAGGAAGCGCGAGAAGAACTGCGTGTTGTCGGTCTTCTTGTCGGGGTCGAGCACGAGCATGGTGCCCTTGCCCTGCGTCAGCGCGTTCTGCACCGAGCCCGACAGCCGGAACCGGTCTTCTTCCTTCACCACCAGCCGGTCAATCACGATTTCGATGTCGTGAATCTTGTAGCGGTCCACCTGCATCTTGGGCGTGATGTCGAGCAGCTCCCCATCCACGCGCACCTTCGTGAAGCCCAGCTTGCCCACCTGCTGAAACAGCTCCCGGTAGTGGCCCTTACGGCCCTTCACCACCGGCGCCAGCACCACCAGCTTTTTGGCGTCGTAGTGCTTGAGAATGTAGTTGATGATCTGGTCGTCGGACTGCCGGATCATCTTCTTGCCCGTGGCGTAGCTGAACGCCTCGGCAGTACGAGCGTAGAGCAGGCGCAGGAAGTCGTAAATCTCCGTAATGGTACCCACCGTAGAGCGCGGGTTGCGCGAAGTCGTCTTCTGCTCAATGCTAATCACCGGCGACAAGCCCTCAATCTTGTCCACGTCGGGCCGCTCCAGCCCGCCCATAAAGCTGCGGGCATACGCGGAAAAAGTCTCCATGTAGCGGCGCTGTCCTTCGGCATAAATCGTGTCGAACGCCAAAGACGACTTGCCCGAGCCGGAAATGCCCGTGAATACCACCAACCGTCCGCGCGGAATCTGTACCGTCACGTTCTTGAGGTTGTGCTCCCGCGCGCCGTACACCTCAATGTAAGGAGCTTCCAAGTCGGCCGGACCCGTAAGCTGGCCGGTAATGGATGCAGCGGCGGCTATTACAGCCTCACTCACTTGCTCCGCGCGCGCTATGGCTTGCACGGCAGCAATGGAATGGCTGGTAGCATTATCGGCCACGGCCGCACTGGCAGATTTCTTGGCTTTCGGAGCCTTGGGAGTCGGCGCATCGGCTACCGGAGCCGCCTTTTGGGCCGCGCGGCCCGCTTTAGCTGCCGGCCCAGGTTTGGCCGCGGCAGAAGAAGTAGATACAGAAGCGGTAGTTGATTTTTTGGCCATGCGGCAACGAAGCGGATAAGTCTGCAAAAGTACGCAAAACGCGTCCGGTTAGCCAGCCGGAATAGCTTATTTGCCAGCAGTTTTAGCGCCGACCAACCAAGCTACCTCCCTGAGCCGCGCCAGAGCAGACCGTCACCAACAAAGCGGGGTGGGGTTTTGTCCCCACCGTTTAGAAATCCGCTTATCTGCCGCTCATCCACTACCCGTTCAGCTTACGTACTACGCTCATCTTTCTCTGGCCCCGTTCTTGCCACCAGAGCTTGCACCTCATTTTCTCACCTTTTCTCACTCCCATGAAACGCCTCTCAACATTCGCCTTCGCCAGCCTGCTCGCCCTCTCCCTGTCCGCCGCGACATCCGCCCAAGCCCAGGTTATCGTCACGCCGCCCAGCTGGGGCCCGGCCGTGCCGGCTGGCACCCAGTACTACTACGTACCCGAATATGGCGGCTACTACGACCTGCGCGAGCAGCGCTACCTAGTGGAGCGCGACGGCAAATGGCTGCGCACTGCTACGCTCACCGGCTATTCACCCGCTTCCCTGCACCCGGTAGCCATCGACTACGTAGGTGCTCAACCCTGGACCCTGATTGGTCAACACCGCACTAAATACCCGGCGAGCCTGCCGCCCGGCCAAGTGAAGCGTCTTGAAAATGGCAAGGGCCTGCCGCCCGGCCAGGCCAAGAAGCTATACGGCGGCCACCCCGGCAACGGCAACGGTAAAGGCCACGGCAAAGGCAAGCACTAGGTTTTGCGCTGAGGTATGATGCGAGACGCCAGTCCTGAAAAGGGCTGGCGTTTTTTCGTTATCTGAACAAGTAATGCCTTATTTTTGACCGTTTATCCAGCCTGTTCATTTCTTCTGCATGGTCTTCAGCAGTACGCTCTTCCTGTTTTATTTCCTGCCGGGTTTCCTGCTGCTCTATTTCCTAACGCCTACCCGCTTCAAGAATGCCGTAGCGCTGATAGCCAGCATCGCCTTCTACGCCTGGGGTGGCCTCAATTTCCTGGCCCTGTTTCTGGCCTCCGTCGTGGTCAACTTCGTGCTCATCCGCTTCATGGATAAGGCCGAGGGTTGGCAAAAGCGGATCTACCTTATTATGAGCATTGTCATCAACGTGGCCATGCTCTTCTACTTCAAGTACGCCAACTTCTTCCTGGAGAATGTGAGTGCCGTGCGCACGGCCAGCGGCTATAATCCGCTGGAATGGGAAAAGGTGGTGCTGCCCATCGGTATCTCTTTCTTCACTTTCGAAAAGCTGACTTATACCATCGACGTCTACCGCGGCGTCAACAAGCCCTTGCGCTCCTTCTGGGACTTCATGCTCTACATCATGCTTTTCCCCAAGATGATTGCCGGGCCTATCGTGCGCTTCCACGAAATAGCCAGCCAACTCACCGACCGTCGCGCCTTCGATACGGTGGATCAGAAGTTAGCTGGTTTGTTCCGCTTTGGTGTTGGCTTGGCCAAGAAGGTGCTCATCGCCAATGTGCTGGGCCTGGAAGCAGACCGTATCTTCGGCATGAACCCTGCCGAGGTATCAGCCCCGCTGGCTTGGCTTGGCGCGGTGGCCTACACCTTTCAGATCTACTTCGACTTCTCCGGCTACTCCGATATGGCTATCGGCCTGGGCCGTATCATGGGCTTTCAGTTTCCCGAGAACTTCAACAACCCCTACATCTCACGCTCTATCACCGAGTTCTGGCAACGCTGGCATATTACGCTAGGCCGCTGGATGCGCGACTACCTCTACATTCCACTTGGCGGCAACCGGGTGAAACCTAGCCGGCTCTACATCAACCTGTGGACCGTGTTTATCTTATCAGGCTTTTGGCACGGAGCCGCCTGGAACTTCATTGTATGGGGCGCCTTCCACGGTTTGTTTCTGATTCTGGACCGGCTGTTTCTACTCAAGATTTACCAAAAGATTGGGGCATTCAGTATCGTTCCCACCTTCTTAATTACGGTAGTAGGCTGGGTTCTCTTCCGCGCCGAGAGCTTATCGGCTGCCTTGACGTGGATAGGCAGAATGTTCAGCACTGAGCCTACCCAACTTCCCTACTTCAGCAACGAATTCTGGTACACGCTACTCCTAGCTACTCTCTTCTCGTTTATGGCCGCTTTGCCACGTGTGGAACGCTGGGAAGTAAGC
The DNA here is from genome assembly GCF_057808495.1 of Hymenobacter sp. M1-2. NCBI lineage: Bacteria > Pseudomonadati > Bacteroidota > Cytophagia > Cytophagales > Hymenobacteraceae > Hymenobacter > Hymenobacter sp. M1-2. The sequence goes on along the minus strand of NZ_JBTYZO010000030.1, from coordinate 23,316 downwards.
CTATTATTTGGCGAGAAGCTAGCCTTACCGCGTGCTTTCGGGCTCACGCTGATAACGGCAGTTCTGCTTATCCTTAGTGCCGGCGCCATTATTGGTAGCTCATTCAACCCGTTCATCTATTTTCGTTTCTAGACACATCCTTCCACTATTTTGCCTGTTGGACGGACCACCATACGCACACGCGTCGCCTCCATCATCCATCGCTAGACTACTCTGTGATCGGGTCGTGTAGCAATATCTTCTACTTCATATGATGTCACCTTTGCTACCACTGCCTCATCAGTACCAACTATGCTGTTGAAACGCGTTTTCCTTTTTTGCCTGCTGGTTATGCTGGTGCTTCCCGCACTGCAATCAGAATTTCATTTGGCAACGGTGCGCCCATTAGAGGGCTTCGATGATCGAGCTCCACTTCCTGACCTGAACGAAGAATCATTATTTGATAACACCTACCAAGCTGGCATAGAAAAATATACAGATGACCGATTAGGGTTTCGGGAGTGGCTCATTCGTACTTATAATCAATGGAGCTACTCCCTCTTAGGGATGATTAGGAACAAGATGGTAGTGCTTGGTCGCGACCAGCAACTCTATCAATTGGTATCCATTAATTCCTATTTGGCAAGAGACTTTATTGGAGATGATGAAATCAATTTTCGGGTTCGGCGAGTCCGACGAATGCAGGACACTTTGCGGGCGCATGGCACGCAACTACTATTGGTGCTAGCTCCCGGCAAGGCCCGAATATTGCCAGAGCATTTACCTGACTCTTGCGCAAATGTGCTGCCACTTCGCTCTTCTAACCTAGATGTACTAGCGCAGCGGCTGTCGGAAGGAGGCGTAGAGGTGTTGGATGCTGCTCACCTGATGCTACGCTGGAAAGACACTGTGCAGTACCCTCTATTTCCTCGTACAGGAACCCACTGGAGTGGTTACTCAGTGGCATTGTTGGCTGATACACTCTTCCGGCGTGTTGAGACGCTTACGGGGTATGATTTGCCAGATTTCGAGCAGCGTCGAGGCACTGTTTGCAAAAGAGCAGAAGAGTTACGTTTCACCGATAATGACCTAGGTGGAGTAACCAATCTGGTGTGGGATATCCCTCCTTATCCGATGTATTACCCCAAGGTCTTGTTTGCCACCAATCATATCAGAAACAAGTATAAACCCAATGTACTTATCATAGGTGATAGTTTTGCACAGAGCCTGTACGGATTCTACCCGTATTATGACAAGCTGCTAGATCCTCGTTCGCGTTACTGGAGCTATAACCAGTACATATTCTGGCCTGAAAAGACGCCTGAGAGCCGGACTGTTCATGAGTTAAACTTACGAGAACAGTATGCGGCCCGGGACATCGTGATTCTGCTGGCTACGGAGCAAAATTTGTATCAGCTTGGCTTTGGCTTTCTTGATGATGCATTTAATCTCTATGTCCCTCGCACAGCCGAAGACAGCCTCCGCACCCAAAGAATTGAGAAGCAGATACTCGCCACACCTGAATGGGTTGAGCAGATAGCTCGCAAAGCCGCCGCGCAAAACCGGGATTTACTACAGGCCGTCCACGATGATGCACTGTACCTGTCTGACCGAGAGCGATAAATTACTACTGTTATTGCACGGTTTCTTTTAAGCATAGCCTTCATGCGTGAGTACAAAAGCACAACCTAGTTGAGTTTAAATAGCGTACCAGGCCTATACCACTCCGCTTGCGCCATGCCAGATTCTTCTTCCCAACCTATCAGCTGTAGCTTCTAGGATGAACTAGAGGCTCGCGCCACCACCGGCCAATCCTGCACGCTCACCTACCGTACCGAGCTCGACACGCCGCCGAGCACCTACCACGGCGTCATTCAGGACTTGTTCATCAAGGAAAAAGTGGAATACCTCCGCCTTGCCGATGGGTTCGAACTGCGGCTCGACGCGCTAGATGCCGTGGATGACAAGGAATTACGGAACTACTGCTAAGCAATATGTTATCAATACAACAGGCGGCCTTATAGGGCCGCCTGTTGTATTGTGTTGTATTGATAATCATCCGTGGAATCAGCGAGAATCCGTGGTCTAGAACTCTGCGCTTTTGGGGAAGCGGGGGAAAGGAATTACGTCCCGGATGTTGCTCATGCCGGTGATGAAGAGGATGAGGCGCTCGAAGCCCAGGCCGAAGCCGGCGTGCGGGGCCGTACCGAATTTGCGAAGCTCCAGGTACCACCAGAGGTCTTCTTCGGGCACGTGCATTTCAGCCATGCGAGTGGTGAGCTTCTGTAAGTCCTCTTCGCGCTGCGAGCCTCCGATGATTTCGCCGATGCCGGGGAAGAGCACGTCCATGGCGCGTACGGTGCGGCCATCCTCGTCCAGCTTCATGTAGAAAGCCTTGATTTCCTTGGGGTAGTTGGTGAGGATGACGGGCTTTTTGAAGTGCTTCTCCACCAAGTACCGCTCGTGCTCCGATTGCAAGTCGGTGCCCCAGTCTACCGGAAACTCGAACTTCTGCTTGGCCGATTTCAGGATTTCAACCGCCTCCGTGTAGGTGAGGCGCTGGAACTCGTTGTCAACCACGAAACGCAGACGATTCAGCAGTTCCTTATCGTACTGGTCGTTGAGGAATTGTAGGTCGTCGGGGCAGTGCTGCAGGGCGTAGCGGACGAGGCTGCGGAGGAAATCCTCGGCCAGGTCCATGTTGTCCTGCAAGTCATAGAAAGCCATTTCGGGCTCTATCATCCAGAACTCGGCTAAGTGGCGGGCGGTGTTGGAATTCTCGGCCCGGAACGTGGGGCCGAAAGTGTAAATCTTGCCCAGCGCCATAGCCGCCACCTCGCCTTCGAGCTGCCCCGATACGGTGAGGTTGGTGGCTTTACCGAAGAAATCCTGCTTGTAATCGACCTTGCCGGCTTCGTCGAGCGGTGGGTTTTGCTCGGGCAGCGTGGTTACGCGGAACATCTGGCCGGCTCCTTCAGCATCGGAACCCGTGATGATGGGCGTGTGGACGTAGAAGAAGCCGTGGTCGTTGAAATATTGGTGGATGGCAAATGACATGGCGTGCCGGATGCGCAGTACCGCCCCAAACGTGTTGGTGCGGGGACGTAGGTGGGCTATTTCGCGCAGAAATTCCAGCGAGTGGCCTTTCTTCTGAAGCGGATAGGTAGTAGGGTCGGCGGAGCCATACACCTCAATGTGCTCGGCTTGAATTTCTACCGTCTGGCCTTTACCCTGCGAGGCAACCAGCTTGCCGCGCACGGCAATAGCGGCACCGTTTTCGACGCCATCGGCTTTCAGCTTTTCCTCCGGAAACTTCTCGGCATCGGCTACTACCTGAATGGAGTTGAAGCCTGAGCCATCGTTGAGGGCAATGAACTGCACGTATTTGTTGCCGCGGCGGGTGCGCACCCAGCCTTTCACTAGCACTTCGCGGTCCAGCTCAGTGCTGCGGAGCAAGTCCTGCACGCTGGTTTTTCGGAGGTCAGACATCAGAGAGATTGTGTTCTTCTTGTAGATAAGCAAGTACTGTTCGCAAAGGTAGAGCTTTTGGCTAGGGAGAGAAACGCGGCCATTCCCTCATTTAGCGCCCAGCAGCCGCTGCCACCACGACCGTGGAGCCGAAGGAACTGGAGGTGCTGGCAGTGGCGGCGCTACGGATGGGTGAATGGCGGCTAGGACGTCGGCTACTTCGGCAGGAGCCAGCACGCGCCGGAACTGCACCTTTGGGCGGTGGGCATCGTGCAGGATGGTGAAAAAACCGCCATCCCAGCTGCGGTTGATCTTGGCTTCGTCTTCGGTGGCTAGGAGCACCACCCGGTTGTGCACGCGGGGCAGGTTTCGGACGGGCATCTCGCCCCACACCAACTGCAACGAGTCCAGCGGTCCACCTTGGTAGGCCAAGGCGTTCAGCCACCCGAATAGAGCGGCATCTAGGCCGTCTTTTTCTGGAACAGCCGTAGTGTCGCCGGAAGCCAGTTTTATCAACTCCTCATCAACAGGCTCGTAGGTATGTTGCAGACCTAGGGCGGCGGCTTGCTGAAGCACCAATGGCTGAAGCAGCGTGAGCAAGTGGAATCCGTTATTTACCTGGCTGATGCTTACTTCCAGCCCCGTTCCATATTCCGGGAAGAGGACGTATAGGCTTTCCTCGTCGCTCACTTGCAACATGCCGCTGAGGTAGTAGAAGTGGCCAGAAACGTCATTGTACTCTTCCAGCCACTCCGCCAAGCCCGGCTGCTGCTGAAGCTGCCGCCGATTGGCTGCCGAACGGCACAGCATGGCCATTAAGCCCATGATAGTGAACCGCCACGCGCCCTCCGGTACTTCTGTCTCGTCCGTCTCAGTGTCGAAAAGCTCCTTGAGGCGCAGGAAATGCAGCAGTAGCGCCGGAAAAGCTACCTCCGGGCCGCCACTCTGCTCTACCAACGCCCCGCAGCAGAGCGCCAGCACCGAAGCCTGTGCTACTTCCACCGTTGGCAGGAAGTCGGCTAGCTCCGTCAGAACTTCATGAGCCGCCTCAACTGGTAGCTCACTGGTCCAGGCCATAAAATCCTGCACTTCCGGTTCACCAACCAACTGAACTGGTGGCAGCGTAGTGGGCAGCAAGGCCCAGATGCGAAGGGCAGATAGTTCGCTGTACATAGCGTGTGGTAAAAAGAGAGGTAAAATAACAGTTGGTTACTCTTCGCTAACGTTGGGGTCCGGACAAGTCCAGCCTCAAATACCAATGACTGAGGCAAGATAATCGGGGCCGAAGCTTTGCCAACATTTTGCCTTCTCCCGGAGTAGAGAAAGCCCTACCTTTGGCTTAAACGCCCCGCTCCTTTTCGGCGGGGCCGCTGCGTTTCTGAGAGTATGCAACGACTGGACATGAAGCAGCTTCTCTCGCAGAAGCTGTCACCCCAACAGATACAATTTATTAAGCTGCTGCAAATCCCGACGGTGGAGCTCGAAGCTCGCATCAAAGAGGAGTTGGAGGCAAATCCGGCATTGGAAGAAGGCGACGACGCCGACGAAGAATACGAGGACCAAGAGCGCGACGACTCGGACGAGGCCGATGATTTCGATGACCCCGATTCGGAATTCGATAACCCAGATAATACGCTGGAAGAGGATTTCGACGAGCGCGGCGAGGAGCAACCGGAAATAGAACTGCCCACCAAAGAAGAGCCAACGGACCAGAAAGAATCGGAAAGCGCCGATGATCTGGACTTGAGCGACTACCTCAACGACGACGAGATAGCCGGCTACAAAATGCAGGGCGACGGTCCCGGTGAGGACGAAGACGACCGGGAAATGCCCCTGGCCGATACCAGCGGCTCGCTCATCGACAACTTGCTCGACCAGCTCGGCTTTGCCAACCTCGACGAGAAGCAAGAAGCCATTGGCCGCCAGCTCATCGGCTCCATTGATGGCGACGGCTACATTCGCCGCGACTTGTCGGCCATTGCCAACGACCTGGCTTTCGCGCAGAATATTGAAGCGACGGTGCCCGAAATTGAGGCGGTGCTGCACGTAATTCAAAGCTTCGATCCGCCCGGCATCGCGGCCCGCGACTTGCAAGAATGCCTGCTGCTCCAACTTGAGCGCCGCCCGCAGGACGACGTAACGGAGCACGCGGAACGGATTCTGAACGAGACCTTCGACGAGTTTACTAAGAAGCACTATCCGCGCATTCAGCAGCGTCTCGACCTGGAAGATGAGGAGCTGAAGGAAGCCATTGCGCTGATTCTAAAGCTCAATCCCAAACCCGGCGGCACCGGCCCGGTGGGTATGGGTAAGGTGCAGTACATCATCCCCGACTTCATCCTGACTAACGACAACGGCGTGTTCAACCTCACGCTGAACTCGCGCAACGCCCCAGATCTGCGCGTGTCGCCGGCCTACACGGAAATGTTCCGGGCTTACGACAAGGGCGCCAAGAAGGACAAGAAGCTGAAGGAAGCCGTAACGTTCGTGAAGCAGAAGCTGGATTCGGCCAAGTGGTTCATCGATGCCATCCGGCAGCGCCAGAACACGCTGCTGCGCACCATGGACGCCATTGTGCGCTACCAGCGCGAGTTCTTCGCCGAGGGTGACGAAAGCAAGCTTCGCCCCATGATTCTGAAGGACATAGCCCAAGAAATCGGCATGGACATCAGTACCGTGAGCCGGGTGGCCAATTCCAAATCGGTGCAGACCGAGTTCGGCATCTATCCGCTCAAGTACTTCTTCTCCGAAGGCATTGCCACCGACTCGGGCGAAGATGCCAGCAGCCGCGAGGTGAAGCACATTCTAAAGGAAATCATCGAAGGCGAAAAGAAAGACCGGCCCCTGAGCGACGACAAGCTGGAAAAAATGCTCAATGCCCGTGGCTACAACATTGCCCGCCGCACGGTGGCCAAGTACCGCGAGCAGCTCAACATTCCGGTAGCCCGCCTGCGCAAGGAGTTATAAACAATGAGTGAATGTTGGAATGAGTGGATGAGTGAATGTCGTGCAACGATTTTTTACGGCCTCCAACTATTCACTCATCCACTCATTCCAACATTCACTCATTGAGTAAGCAACTGGCCACGCTGCTATCGGTGCTGTTCCACCCGCTGCTGGTACCGTCTTACCTGCTGGTGCTGCTGGGTTATGGCCTGCCGCCGGGTATGGGCTTGCCCATTGGCGCCATGCTGCGCCCAACTCTGCTGCTGCAAGTCTGGGCCCTCACCTTTGTGCTGCCGGCCGCCGTCATTGGGCTATTGTCGTGGGCGGGTGTTGTGACGTCGGTAGAATTGGCCGAGCGACGGCAGCGCCCCGTGCCGCTACTGCTGGCGGCTGCCTGTTTTGCAGGCGCTACGGTGCTGGTATGCCAGACGCCGCACGGTGGCTTGCTAGGCCAGCTATTTTTTGGCATGACTGCGGCGGCGCTGCTGACGGCGCTTATCACGTTGTGGTGGAAAATCAGCGCGCACGGCGCAGGAATGGGCGGCGCAGTGGGCCTTTTGGGCTGGCTACTGCTGACCGAACGGCTCTGGGGCACTACTGGCTGGGTGTGGTTGCTAGCTGTGCTGGCGCTGGCTGGAGCCGTGGCATGGGCGCGTTTGAAGCTACAAGCTCACACTCGCGCCCAAGTAGCAGCTGGCTTGGCATTAGGCGCGGCTGTAGCTTTAGGAGTCGGCAGTTTTCGTTTTTAACTACTCGCCACAGTTTATTAAGGGAGGTGGAAGGCATCCTGTTCCACGCTACTCGCCACACTACGCACTAGCAACTTTCTTCACTCATCTCCTTGCGCACTAGTTCCTGCACGGCTGGCTGGTCGTAGTCGGCTTCGGACTGGATATGCTTCATCAAGCGGCGCATGATACGTTCCTGCCGTTGTCCATTGGCCCAGGCATCGGCGTAGGGCGTGTCCGGGGAGAAGGTGACTTGCGAGTAGAGCGGCAGCCACTGGTCGGGGTACTGGGCCGAGATTTTGCTTTCGATTTTCTTTTGGAGCAGGAAGCGCGGGTCGGCTACCCGGTCGCGCATCTCCTCGAAGTTGTAGATGGCGAGGTCGGCCATGGCGTCCGCGTTGGGCTTGCGCTGCCGCTGAAACTCCTGGAAGATGGTATGCCAATCGGGGCCGTGTTGGTCGAGAAGCTGGCTGAGCACGGTGCAGTCTTCGAAGCCAGCATTCATGCCTTGTCCGTAGAAAGGCACGATGGCGTGCGAGGCGTCGCCGAGCAGCAGCACGTCATCGTCAAAAGCCCAAGGGAAGCAGCGTACCGTTACGAGCGAGCCGGTGGGGTTTTGGAAGAAGTCGTCCGTGAGTTCGGGCATGAGGGGCGCGGCATCCGGGAATACTTCGGCGAAGAACTGCTCCACTTGCGCTGGCGTTTGCAACGCCGCAAAGGAGTGTGAACCTTCATAAGGAAAGAAGAGCGTGCAAGTGAAGGAGCCGTCGAGGTTGGGCAGCGCAATCATCATGTATTGGCCACGGGGCCAGATGTGCAGCGCGTGTTTCTCCAGCTGCCACGTGCCATCAGCACCGGGCGCGATGTTCAGCTCCTTATAGCCGTACTCCAAATAGCTTTGCGAGTAGTTGAAACGGTCGGTTTTTTGCATGGCGCCGCGCACCGCCGAAAAGGCTCCGTCGGTGCCGAACAACCGCTGGAAAGACTGCACTTGCTCCTCACCAGTGGCCGCGTCGCGCAGGTGCAGTTCCCGCTCGCGCAAGCCCACGTGCAGACATTGCTGGTTGAAGTGCAGCGTTACACCCGGCTCAGCTTCGGCCAACTCTAGCAATGTACGGTTCAGGCCCGCCCGCGACACGGAGTAAATGGCTTGGTTGTCTTGGCCGTAGGGCTGGTAGGTGAGCTGCCCGTGCACATCGTGCATGATGCGCTGATACATGGGAATAGCCACGCGCCGGATTTCGTCGCCGATGCCCACTCCTTCCAGCGCCCGCCAGCCCCTGTCCGATAGCGCCAGATTGATAGACCTTCCTTCTACCGGACCCACCAGCCGCGGGTCAGAACGACGCTCGAAAACGTCGACCACGTGGCCGCGCCGGGCCAGGTACAAGGCCAGCAGCGAGCCAACCAGTCCGGCTCCCATGAGTGTTACTGATTCGGTGGGTGAGGGAAATCGGGCGGCAGGGACAGACATGGTGGGAGGACAGAGGGAGAACTACGGCGAAGCTAAGGGTTGACAATAGATTATCCGGAAGATACCGTGGTAAGGTTCCGTCTGGTATACGCACCCGTTAGTCGGGGTAAATTCATCAGTTCAACTAAAATCAAGACAAGTACAACGCCGATGAAATAAATTTGAATTTTTCACTAGATATATTGAACGGTGAATCCGATTGAGGCAGAAGTTTCGTACCTGAATTCAAAAAGAGACAGAATGCATATGCTGACAACTTCACTCTCTTTCTCGGCTTACTCTCTGGTTCCTTACTGCTTCCACCAGAACCCCTTTTCTATGCCTCTTTCTACTCCCGAAGCTAGCTTGGCCAAGCCACCAGTCGCGGTGCTACCGCCAGTTGTAGTGCTGGCGCTGAAACCTCAGTTCCCCTACCTTTTTCGCGTTGGCGACTTCGTGCTCGGCGATGGTGACTGCCAACAACTGTACGGCCACCCCGACATCCGCTACTAATTCATTCTAGCCGCTAAGCTAGACTTTTTGCGTTGCTAACAGACCGCCTACGGGCGGTTTTTTTGTGCGCGGCAGCCTTTAACAGCTCACTACCGCAGAAGGTTACAACCTGAGTGTTGCCCCCTTTTCAATATTAAAAATGCTCCTTTTCTTATTGTTATTAATAAACTTATGATACTCAAAAGCTTGTGCAGCCTTTTTGTTGTGCTTCACACCTGATACTTTTGCAGGATGTTCTGCTCTGCACACCGTCATTTTATTACCTCACTTTTTGCTTTGATATGAGAATACCTTACTCCCTGTTTCTTTCCTTGCTGCTTTTACTGCTGAGCGCTGGGTCGGCACGAGCACAAGAGGCCTTGAACGTGAGCGGCGTGGTGCAAACCGATACGGGCGAGCCACTACCCGGCGCCACGGTTTTTATCAAAGGCACCTTCATTGGGAGCAGCACCGACCGGGAAGGCAAATTTGAGCTGCGGGCCGACTTTTCTGCCCCTCCGGTAGTGTTGTCGGTGTCGTTTGTGGGCTATGAAACGCGGGAAGTAGCCCTGCGGCAGCCCGACAACGCGGTACAGGTGACACTGAAGCTCAACGCTACGCTCACCAACGAGGTAGTTGCCTCGGCTTCCCGCGTGGAAGAAGGTATTCAGCAAGTCCCCGTGACGGTGGAAAAGCTCAATACCCAACAAGTGGAACGTGTGCCAACTCCCGACCTGCAAGTAGCCCTAAGCCACTACAAGGGCATTGACGTGAACAGCAGCAGCTTGCTGATGAATTCGCTGAGTACGCGCGGCTTCAACTCCGGCAAGTCGGAGCGCCTGATCCAACTCAACGACTATTTCGACACGCAGTCGCCGAGCCTAAACGTGAACTCGGGCAACCTACTGGGTATTCCAGAGTTGGATGTGGAAAGTATAGAGGTGATCCACGGCCCGGCCTCGGCTCTCTACGGTGCCAACGCTTTCAACGGCGTATTGCTCATCAACTCCAAAGACCCTTTCGTGAGTGAGGGCCTGAGCGTGCGCGTACGCGGCGGGCAGCGGAGCTATTTCGATGGCCAGTTGCGCTACGCCAAAAAGCTGGGAGATAGGTTTGCCTTCAAAGTGGTGGGTTCCTACCTGACGGCCGACGACTGGCTGGCTAGCAACTACGACGCTACCAGCACGCTAATCGAGCGCCGCAACAATCCCGAAGGCGTACCGTTTGGCTACGATGCCGTGAACCGTTACGGCGATGTAGGCAACACGTTTGGCACGGGCGCGACTGTACCAGAAGGCCTGCGGGGCCGCACGGTATTCATGCCCGGTTTCACGGAGCAGGAAGTGGTGGCCGACGACGATAAAGCGCGTACCATCCGTATTCAGCCCACAATATCGTATCTGCTTACCGACAACGTCAAGATGACGGTGAGTGGTAATTACTCGCGCGGCACGGCCACCTACCAGAGCAGCGACCGTTACCGGTTCAAGAACTTTGGTGTCAACCAATACCACGGCGAAATCAAAGGGACGCGCTGGTTCCTACGGGGCCAATCGGTGCAGGACTACGGCGCCGACACGTACGATATGAACTTCCTGGGTGCTTTCATCCAGAACTCACCCGTTGCATCTGATGGCACGGGCCTAACGTACGCGCAGACCTATTTCCGCACTTATCTTCTTACGTACGCCTCTACTGGTTCCTACGAGCAAGCCCAGCAGGCCGCTAACGCCACTCAGCTGCGCCCTTCCGATGAGCGTTTTAAGGAACTGCGCAGCCGCATTGCGACCGATGCTACTCCGGGCCGCGGGGCGCGCGTGAATCCTAGCTCACTGCTCAATGAAGGCAACGCGCAGTACAACTTTTTGCTCACGGAAAGCACCGACCTCATTGTGGGGGCCGCGTACCGCAAATTCCGGCTCGGCTCGAAAGGCAATTTGTTTGCCGACGATGATGCCCGAATCCAAAACCACGAACTGGGTGGCTACGCGCAGCTCACGCAGAAGCTGTTTGAGGAGCGTCTGAAGCTAGCCGTAGCTGGCCGCGTCGACGAGTTCAAGAACTTCGACCCTGCTTTCTCGCCTCGCGCCTCGGTGGTATACTCGGCGGGTGCCAGCAAGCAGCACAACTTCCGTGCTTCCTACGGCCGGGCCTTCCGCTCGCCCACTCAGCTCGACCAATTCATCCGCCTCGATGTGGGTCAAATAGTTTTGCTGGGTAACGTAGACAACGGGTTTCAGGGCTACCGCACCGATGTAGCGACACCGGCTACCATTGTGGGCGCGCAAACGAATCCGGCTGTATTAGAGCCCTTTGAATACAACGCCGCCGCCCTGAAGCTGGAGCGTTTGAGTACCTACGAGGTCGGTTATAAAGGCACGCTGGGCGGAAAGCTGGTCGTCGACGTCAACTACTTCCGCTCTTTCTACGATGATTTTATTGGCGCTCAACGCTTCATTGGCAACCGCGACGGTAGTCGTCCCACGGCCCAGCAACTCGGCGCGGAATTGGCGCGGGCTCAGGTGCCCACTTCCCGCCCACCCTTCCAGGAGCCGACCTCCTCGACCCGCGTATTGCAGGTGTGGACCAATGCCAGCCAGAAAGTGCGTACGCAAGGTGCCGCAATCGGTGCGAGCTACAACGCGGTGCTGCCCCTTACGCTCACGGCGAATTATTCACTTAACGTGCTGGACCGTGGCAACCTTCCCGAAGGTTTCCAAACGTTTTTCAACACGCCCAAGCACAAATACAACGTGGGCGCCAACGGCGTAGTGGCGCGCAATCTGAACTACGCCGTAAACTACCGCTGGGCCGAGGGCCACCTCTACGAAACGCCTTTCGCGGTGGGCCAACTCGCCGACTACAGCTCATTGGACGCCTACGTTGGTTATGCCATTTCCAATCTGTCTACCACCGTGCAGGCTGGGGGCTCCAACCTGCTCGACTCCAACAACACCCAAGTGTACGGCGGCCCTAGCATTGGTCGGCTGGTATTCGTCGGCTTGCTAGTGGATATCAAGTAATCATAAATCATACTGCCTGCCGCTCGGCCTGACGCCGCCTCCCTGAATTGGGGGGCGGCGTTTTTCGTGGCCGCTTCTACCAACGGACAACCCGTGCAAAAGCAGTGAGAATACCCTTCTGCTACTTTCGGAAAGCATCCTGTAAGTAGACGCCGCAAACAACATATGACATTTTCAGTAAACCTTTCGTCGCATCTTTCACACCTTATACCCGCTGTTATATGACTTTCAACGAATAGTGCCAAGCTTTCCTTTTGTTGAGCCTAGGTTTGTAGCCTTCCGACCTGCTACTTCTCACCTATTGCCCAATGAAACACGTTTACCCGCCTCTACTGGCGGCCCTACTAGCTCACCAACTAACGCCGGCCAACGCCGCTCCGCTAGGGGGCAGACAACCGCGAAAAGCGACTCACGCTGCCGCAACTCTCACCACCCCAGACACGCCCGAAAAATCTGTTGCTGGCACCATTCTAACCGATAACGGCGAAAGCCTACCCGGCGCCACGGTCTTCATCAAAGGCAGCTTTATTGGCACGAGCACCGACGCCCAAGGCCGATTCAGCCTGGCGCTGGACTTCACGAACGGGCCCGTCACGCTGGTCGTCTCCTACGTGGGCTACGATACCCGCGAAGTGGTAGTGCCGCAAGCCGACAATGCGCTGAGCGTTGGCTTGACGCAGAGCGCCACGCTGCTGAACGAAACCGTCGTATCGGCGTCGCGGGTGGAAGAAAACATCTTGCGCGCCCCCGTAACGGTGGAAAAGCTCTCGACGCGCCAGATAGAGAAGATTTCGACGCCGGAGGTTCTCAACGGTCTAAGCCACTACAAGGGCGTGGACGTAAGCTCGGCCGCTTTGTTGTTTACGAGCGTAAGTACCCGCGGCTTTAATACGGCCAAGTCGGAGCGCCTCATTCAGCTCATCGACTATGCCGATATGCAGCTGCCCACGCTCAATTTCAGCCCTGGCAACCTGGTAGGTATTCCGGAGCTGGACTTGGAGAGCGTAGAAATCATTCACGGGCCGGCTTCGGCTCTGTACGGTTCCAACGCGTTGAGCGGCGTAGTGCTCTTCAATTCCAAAGACCCTTACGTGTACGAGGGCCTGAGCGCGCGCTTGCGGGGCGGCGAGCGAAGCTTCCTGGACGGCCAGTTGCGCTACGCCAAAAAGCTGGGCGACAAGTGGGCCATCAAGGTTAATGGCAGCTATTTCACGGCCAAAGAATGGCTGGCGCGCAACTATGACACCGGCCCCTTCTCGCGCAATACCGCCGGTTCGCCGCTCGGCTACGATGCCGTGAACCGCTACGGTGAGGTCCCTAATACGTACTCGCCGGCCCAGAACGTGCCCGGTGTCTTCGAAGTAAGCCCGGAGCTCTACGGCAAAACGGTGTACATGCCTGGCTTTACGGAAACCGAGATGCTAGGCAATGACGACCATACGCGGGGCTACCGAGTGCAGGGCAGCTTGTCGTACCTCATCAAAAACGACCTGAAGGCCACCGTAGAAGTAAAGCGCGCGGAAGGCTCTTCTATCTACCAGAACTTGTCGCGCATTCGGGCGAAGGGTCTGGGTGTGAACCAGTACCGCGCCGAGCTGAAAAACACCCGCGGCTTTTTGCGGGCCTACTCCACCGAAGATTTCAGCAAAGACTCCTACGACTTAATCTTCCTGGGCAACAACCTGCAATTGTCGCCTACTGCCGAAGGCAGCCAAGCCAGCTACGCGCAAACGTATTTCGTGGCGTATAACGAAGCCTACAAGCAAGCCCGAGGCGCTGGCGCCAACCCCGACCAGGCATTGGCCTTGGCGCAGGCGGCGGCGGGCAACTTCCAACTCAAGCCTTCCGACCCACGTTTCGCCACTCTGCGCAAGCAGTTGCAAGGCAGTAACGACCTCACGCAGGGTGCGCGCATAGGGTTTAATTCGTTTCTGAACGACGTGAGCGGCCAGTATAGCTTCCGGCTGTTGACAGGCATGGAACTGACGGCCGGCGCCGCCTACCGCGAATATCGCCTCGACAACAGCGGGCGGTTCTTCGTGCCTGAAGCCGACGGCCAGCGCATCCACAACTACGAGTACGGCGGCTATGCACAGCTCACCCAACAGCTCCTCGACGACCACCTAAAGCTGGCGCTAGCCGCTCGGGTCGACAATTTCAAGAACTTCGACCCCGCCGTGTCGCCGCGCGCGTCGGCCGTGTTCACGCTGGGCGCCGACAAGCAGCATAACTTCCGCGCCAGCTACGGCAGCGCCTTCCGCAGCCCCTCGCAGGTAGAGCAGTACTCGCAGGTAGATGGCGCCTCCATTTTTCTGCGCGGCAACCTCGGCAGCGGCTACCAGGGCTACACCGTTTCCAACCCCGACGGGGTGCCGCTTGGCGCACCGGGCGTGCCGCTCTCGTCGTTTGAATTCAATGCCGAGCGGCTCAAGCTGGAGCGCGTAAACACGTTTGAAGTAGGCTACAAAGGCCTCGTGGCCCCCAAGCTTTACCTCGACGTCAATTACTACCTCAACTACTACCAAGATTTCATCGGCGGTTCGCCCTTCATCGGCAACGTGGATGGCAGCCGGCCTACCCCGCTGCAATTAGGCGCAGGCCAGTTGGCCAACTTTGGCCCCGGCCAATCTACGCGCCTCATGTACGTGTTCTACAACAACAACCGTACGCTCCGCACCCAAGGCACTGCCGCCGGCCTCACCTACTACGCCACGCGGGCCCTACACCTGACGGGCAACTACACGCTGAACGTGCTCGACGATTCGGATTTGCCCAAGGGCTTCCAAACGTTCTTCAACACGCCTAAGCACAAGTACAACGTAGGCGCCGAAGGTCTTGTGGGCTCTGCCTTCCGCTACAGCGTGAATTACCGCTGGGTGCAGGGCCACTTGCAAGAAACGCAGTTCGCCACCGGCCGCATCAATGACTACCGCACCGTTGATGCCTACCTAGGATACGCACTGCCCAAGGCGTTTGCGACGGTGCAGGCGGGCGTTTCCAACCTCTTCAACAGCACCAACGTGCAAGTGTACGGTGGCCCTAGTATTGGCCGTATTGGCTATTTGGGCTTGCTGATTGACGTTAAGTAGATCTTGCTCGCTAGTTGAGCAACAACGCTCTGTGCTAACAATAAAGGCCAGCTTCTTCACGAAGCTGGCCTTTGTTGTTTTTGGGGAAGCACGGCTTACCAGCTAGGTAGATGTAATTTGCGCCGCCTACTAATGGCCCCTCGATCTATGCTCTCCGAACCCACCTACTTAGCGGCCCGCATGGTGGCTCCCGCCATTGAAGCGCACTTTGCGCAGCACCAGATGGCAGCCAGCCAGCGCGGCGACGACCCGCTGCTGGCGCCGCTACCGGCAACGGCCGTTACTGAAGCTATTATTGATGCTGCTTTCTGGGCTAGCCTGCGCCGGGAAGAAGGGCGACCACCCAAAATATCCCTGGTTCTGCTGCCGCCCAGCCATACCGCTCAGCCCCTGGTATTTGGGCATCGGCGGCGACTCACGCCGCAGAATCTCATCAAGTTGGCTCCGGCCGTAGAGCAGCCGGGCACTCACTTAGGTGTGTGGCACGATCAGGAAGGCTTGTACGTATGGGGCTCCATCACAAACGTGCCGCCGTTGTGCTTCGTGCTGGAAGTCGTGGAACCCGGCTTGCTGGTAATCAAGCACCGCCGGGCCGATGGGTTCGGTAAGTTCATCAACGTGGCCATCTTGCGGGGCGACCAAATCCAGGTGGTAGACGAGGACAACCTAGGCGCCGCTGACCAGCCTCCGCTTCGCAGCTCGTTGCTGGAATTGCTGCTTCCGCCCGACGATGACGCTGACAACATCTTGGTGGAGTTGGCCGCCGCCATGCGCGCCCACGGCCGTGGTGGCTTGGTCCTGGTAGTGCCTCCAGATTCCGAGCAGTGGCAGGCATCCATTGTGCAGCCCATGAGCTACGAGGTAGTACCCTCTTACACGAACATCGCGGACTTACTGCGCCAAAAGAACCAGAACAAAAACAGCCTCGAATGGCAACAAGCTTTATTGCACGCCATTGACATTGTGGGTGGCTTTACGGCCGTAGATGGAGCCACCGTTATCACGCAGGAGTATCATTTACTGGCTTTTGGCGCGAAAGTAACCCGCGCCGCCGACGGCGCGCCGGTAGAGCAGCTCGTCGTAACGGAACCAGTGGTGGGCAATGAGGCGCAGAAAATACACCCGGCCCAGAATGGTGGCACCCGGCACTTAGCCGCCGCCCAGTTTGTGCACGACCAGCACGACTCGTTGGCCCTGGTAGCATCGCAGGATGGTTACTTCACGGTATTTTCTTGGTGCGAAGAGTTGAGCATGGTGCACGCCCACCGCATTGATGTGCTTCTGCTGTAAAGCCACTGGAACCTAGCGAGGCACAATGTAGCGGAACGTCAGGTTGAGGCGCGGCCCAACGGGACGTGCGGTTTTAGGCACGGCGTGCAGCCAGCGCTGCTGCGTAGGGCCGCGCATTACGAGCAGGCTCCCGCCCGTCAGATCCAACGAAACCGGCTCGTGCGGCGTGCGGTGCGGGTCGCGGGGGCGCAGCCGAAACCGACGGGTGTGCCCGAGGCTCACGGACGCAATACTAGGTGTGGGGCCTAGCTCCGGCTCGTTGTCGGCGTGCCAACCCATGCTGTCTTGGCCAGTGCGGTAGAGATTGAGCAGGACGCTATTGAATGTGGTGCCGGTAGCCGCTTCTACCTGCTGCCGCAACTGCTGCAATGCCGGCACCCAAGGTTGCGGCTCTAATGCAAGGCCAGAATACTGATAACGCGCCGCAGGGTCGCCGTGCCAGGCCGTGAGACGCGGCTGCATTACTTCCTTACCGAAAAGAATAACGGGCTCTTGCTGCCAGGCAATCGTTTCGGTGAGTTCGGCTAGCAGAGAAACGGCAACGGAAGGCGCAAGAAACTGCGGGTCGAGCAACACCTCCGCATCAGGCAAATCAAGCAACGTTAGAGGCACGAGGCAGGCTGAATTATTGAACCATACCAGGGAGATGGGTTGCCGCTAACCGCCAGATCACCAACATAATGACAAGGCAAATGAGCATAGCCGGCAACCATTGCCGACTCACGTAAGGCCGCGGGCCAACGTAGCGGGGCCAGAAGTAAAGCAAATAAGCCAATATGGCTATCAGGTTAACGGCCACGCTGAAAATTTGCATTTGCTGGCCGTACGATGTCATTAGCCACTCCAAGCCATACTTGGCAGCCAGCAAAAACCCCACAATAAATAGCACAAGCCGGATGGCTTTGCCTGACTCCTTTAGCCGGAACATATTGAGCACCATCAGGATGCCACCAGCCAGAAAGGAAAACAGCATCGAAAACAGCACGATGGTTCCCGGAGAGTAAAGTGCGGGCCCTTCGGCTGCCGTCGGCAATAGGGGCACGCCATCCGTTGCTACCGGCTGCACAGTATCGGCTGCTCGAGTCTGCTGCGCTTGCCGCTGCTGCTCCACTAAGGGCTGCAACTCCGCCCGAATGCTGGCGGCTTCGGGCTGCTGCTGCCCCCGCCGATCTAGCTCGTCGAGAGCGGCCAGCACGGCATCCTCCCGGTACTCGGCGCGGTTGCGCACGTAGAGGAGCAGTTCAGGCAGGGTTTTGCGGCTCATTTTCTCCGCGTACTCTTCAGGCATGGCGCTGAAATCAAAAAGTAAACCATCGAAGGTCGGTAGTACAACGGAAAACAGCGCCATCTAAGAAATGATGCCCGAAATGTTACACGATATCCAACGGCCGGAATCCCTACTTAGCACCTCACGTTAACTTAAGTATTGTAGTTTATTTAGCCTGAGGTAATGGAAAGACCGGAAACAGATCAAACTTATTACCTGCCTACTGACGGGCCGATTCTGCCAGCGCTGCTCCTACACGCTGTACATCCTGAAACGAGTTGTAGAGCGGCACCGGCGCCAGCCGAATAACGTTGGGCTCACGCCAGTCGGCAACAATGCCTTGCACCGCCAAAAAGTCGAATAGCTCCCGCCCCTTTTGGTGCACCAGCACCGACAACTGGCAGCCACGCGCCGCCGGGTCCGGCGGCGTAATGATTTCGAGCGTCGTGGCAGGCAGGTCCAGTCCCCGAATTAAGAACTCCAGGTAGGCCGTGAGCTGCTCACTTTTGCGGCGTAGCACGGCCATACCTCCAGCTTCTTCTACCAAGGCCAAGGCAGCTCGGTGAATGGCCATTGGAAAGATTTGGGCGTTGGAAAGCTGCCAGCCCGCCGCACCATGCATGGGTCGAAAGCCTTTTTTCATCTGAAACCGGTCGGACGGGTCGTGGCCCCACCACCCCGCCAGGCGCGGCAAGTCGGGCCGGTTGGCGAACCGCTCGTGTACGTACACTCCGCTCGTGCCGCCGGGGCCAGAATTGAGATATTTATAAGTGCACCAGCAAGCAAAATCCACGTCCCACTCGTGCAGGTGCAATTCCAGGTTGCCGGCGGCATGAGCTAAATCGAAGCCCACGGTAGCGCCTACGGCGTGCCCCGCCTGGGTAATAGCCGCCATATCAAAAGCCTGACCTGTATAGTAATTCACGCCACCTATAATAATGGTCGCCAGTGAATCGCCTAGCTCCTCGATTTTAGCCTCAATATCTTCTGTACGTAGGGTATGCTCGCCCGGCCGAGGCACTAATTCTACAATAGCATCTTCGGGAGTGTAGCCGTGCAATTTCACCTGGCTTTCCAGCGCGTACTGGTCCGACGGAAACGCGCCGCCTTCCATCAGCACTTTATAGCGGCTAGCCGTAGGACGGTAGAACGAAATTAGGAGCAAGTGCAGGTTGGTGGTCAGGTTGTTCATCACCACCACTTCCACCGGTTTGGCACCCACTAGGCGGGCCGTAGCATCGGTTAGGGTTTCGTGGTAATGCATCCAGGGCGAAGTACCATGAAAATGCCCTTCCACTCCTAGCCGTTCCCAGCCTTCAAATTCCTGCTCAACGGCTGCACGGGCTGCTTTCGGCAGCAACCCCAGCGAATTACCGCACAAATACACACTCTCTCGACCATCGGGGCCCAGTGGAATGTGGAAACGGGAGCGGAAGCAGCGCAACGAGTCTTGCGCATCAAGCTGGGCAGCGAAATCCGAAGTGGGCTCAAAAGTGGTAGTGCTCATCAAAGGCAAAGATAGATGGCCCAATGGCTATCGACCCGCCAGAATTTGGGCCACTTCTGGCTTGTGCAGGCCCAACCAATCCAAGGCATTTTGCCCCAGCATTTGGGCTTTCACGTCGTCGCTAAAAGGCATAGATTTAATCAATTCTCCGGGTGTCATCTCTCCTAGCGGAAAAGGATAATCAGTGCCCAGCGTAATTTTATCGGCGCCTAGGGTCTTTACCAGGTAGTCGAGCATCAGCGGATCGTGAACCAGCGAGTCAACCCAAAACCGGCCCAGATACTCGCGCGGGTTCACGTTGTTATCGACGGCGCATAGATCGGGGCGCACCTGGAAACCGTGCTCGATGCGGCCAATGGTGCTGGCGAAGGTACCGCCGCCATGAGCCACAGCTACACGTAGCTTAGGCAGCCGTTCTAATACGCCGCCAAACACCAAAGAGCAGAGAGCCAAGGTGCTTTCGGCCGGCATACCCACCAGCCAGGGCAGCCAATACTTGGGCATTTTCTGCTGGGCCATCATGTCCCAGGGATGAATGAATACGCAAGCGCCCAGCTCCTCAGCGGCCGCAAACACCTCGAAGAGTTCCGGCGCATCGAGGTTCCAATCGTTGATGTGAGAGCCTATCTGAATGCCGGCCAACCCAATTTTCATGCAGCGTTCCAACTCTCGCACGGCCATATTAGGGGCCTGCATCGGTAGGGTGCCCAGGCCTACAAAGCGCGTAGGATAACGCCGCACCACATCGGCGATATGGTCATTAAGCAACTGGCTCAGATCCAGCACATCCAACGGTTTAGCCCAGTAGCTGAACATCACGGGCACGGTGCTCAGCACTTGCACCTGCACTCCAAACTGGTCGTACTCCCGCATGCGCACCTGCGGGTCCCAGCAATTGTCTTGAATCTCGCGGAAAAACTTGTCGTCCTGCATCATGCGGGCGCAACAAGGCTTGTGGTGCTCCAGCCGGATAAAGCCGCCATAGCCGTACCGTTCGCGCAGGTCAGGCCACCGCTCCGGCAGAATGTGGGTGTGAATATCGACGCTAAGCACAGGTGAAAAGCGGCCTGGTAAGGCTAGTTAGTATTTGAGCGTGAAGAAATTGCCAAAGTAGCTTTTGGCCGTGGTATTATCCCATTGCAAAGTACCGGCACCGTATTGCCACGTTTGCCACAGGTTCAACAGAATACCTAGTATTAGCACCCCGCGCAAAAGCCCGTAGCGAGTAGGGCTGTGTACTCTTGCTTGTACCAATAGGCTCGCCAGGGCCAGGGCCAGTAGTGGGTAGAGGCTGATGAGCGGCCGCGCACTGAAGCCGCCGCCGTACCACCATTGCTCCCAGCTAAAGGTAACGTATACGACCAGTATTACCGTCGTCAAAACGGGTAGCCACGCTACCACAAGTTGCCGGCGCAGTCCCAACCCGATTCCTAACAGCGCCACACCCGCCAGAGGCGTATACAACAGCCACCCCTTGCGGAAACTGAACAGTCCCTCTAACAGATGCGGATGCGCGAAGTCAAATTGTTCGTGCTGGTACGTGTAGAGCAGCCAGTGCCCGGTGGCCTCATGCCAAAACAGCAATTGCAATCCTACCACCGCGCCAAACAGCAACCCAGCCAGCAGTAACTGTCCTCTGTAGCTCCACCACAACGCCGGCCGGCGCCGAAGCTCTACGCTGGAACTGATGCCCCAAAGCAATGGCACCAGTACATAGAGGATTTCGGTAGGGCGCGTAAGAACGGCCAGTCCCAGGAACAGACCGATGCCCATTATAAAGCGTAGCCGAAACGTTTCGAACCAACGGGCGGTGCAATAAAGTAGCGCAGCTTGCCACAAAAATAGTGGTGCATGAGCCATAGCTGCCTCCAAACTAGCATAACAGAATAGGTTGGTGCCCAGCCCCACGGCGGCTAGGGTCCACGTGGTGGTACGGTCGTCGAAGTAGCGGCGCAGCAGCTGGGCCAGCACCAGTAATCCGAGCAGGGCGTGCGCTAAACCAGCTACCATAATAATTTGCTGGTAGGGGCGCGCAAAACCATCCTGCGGGTACCCAGCTTGGCCGGCATAAAAGTGCGCCCCCAGAAACCACGGCACATCGGCCAAGGCCACTCCTAGCGGATACTTTGTAATGTAACCGCCATGTGGCAGTGCAACTAGCCCAATATTTACTTCCGAGCCCGGTTTGTATTTCTGCTGTAGAGCTACGAGAGAGTCGGCGCGGGCTAAATTGTGGTACACGAAAACAGACGGGAGGTACACATAATAACCGCCAGGGTCTGAACCAAAAACCTCTAGCGGCTTCCAGCGCCGATCCTGAAACATGAGCAGTGCTGCCAGCCCAACAATGAGTAGCAGCAGGTAATATACCCGCATTGATTATGAGGTTACCGGTGCGGGCGGCGGCATTACGGTACCACATACCTGGCACGTGCGTTTCTGCTCATCTTGCCAAAAAGCGTTCATGATGGGCGGCAGTTGACTCACGATGTCCGTGATTTCAGCAAATTCTTCATGCAGCTTGTTGCCACAGTTTTCGCAGTACCATTGGAAGCCATCCAACTCGCCAGCTGTGCGGTAGCGCTCTAGGACCAGCCCCACCGAACCCGCTGGGCGACGGGGTGAGTGTGGTACCCGCGGTGGTAGCAGGAACATTTCCCCGGCTTTTATTTCGATGTCCACTGGCTTGCCGTCCTCAATGATCTTCACTACGATGTCGCCCTCGATCTGTAAAAACAATTCTTCGCCCTCATCGAAGTGATAATCTTTGCGAGCATTAGGTCCGCCAACTACCATTACAATAAAATCCTGGTTGTCTTTGAAAACTTGCTGATTACCAACGGGCGGCTTGAGCAAGTGCCGGTGTTCATCAATCCACTTTTGGAAGTTGAAAGGACGGGCAACAGCCATAACGAAGGGTAGTTGGGTGAGAAAAAATAGGCTAGCCAAATGCAAGGCAGCGTGGCCGAACTTACGCAAAAGCTGCACGAATCTCTAGTGCGCAGGTTTTGACAATAAGCAGGTGAGCCAAGCTTGTACAGTTCTCAGGCAGGTATTTTACTTAGTTTTGACCTTTCACTCAGCTATCAATCTTGTGGATTTCAACCTTTTTTCCCAACGTGCCCTAGTCGGCGGTAGTACCCAAGGCATTGGCCGGGCCGTAGCTGTAGAGTTAGCTCGCCTGGGAGTCACCGTTACGCTGCTAGCCCGCGACGAAATCCGCCTGCGCGAGGTTGCGACTGCTCTACCTACGCCCCGGGGTCAAGCCCACGACTATTTAGTCGCCGACTTCTCCAAACCTGCTATCCTAGCACAACGCCTGCAAGAATATCTGTCTGCGCATCCAGTAGGCTTTGATATACTCGTTAATAACACCGGTGGCCCCGCGGGTGGCCCCATTCTCGAGGCATCCATCGAGGCTTTCCGAGCCGCCTTCGAGCAGCATCTTATCTGCAACCATCTGCTGGCCCAGGCTGTGGTGCCCGCCATGCAACAACGCAAGCGCGGGCGTATCATCAACATTATCAGCACTTCGGTGAAACAGCCGCTGCCAGGCCTAGGAGTTTCTAATACCATTCGGGGTGCCGTAGCCAGCTGGGCCAAAACTTTAGCCAACGAGCTAGGCCCATACGGTATTACTGTAAACAACGTGCTACCGGGCGCCACCGTTACCCAACGCCACACCTCCCTCATCGAAAAGAAAGCAGCGCAGACTGGGCAAGCCACTTCTGAAATAGAAGCTACCATGCGGATGCTAATTCCAACTGGCCGCTTTGGGCAGGCCGAAGAGGTAGCAGCGGCCGTAGCGTTTCTAGCCTCTGGCGCGGCGGCCTACATCACGGGCATCAACGTGCCCGTCGATGGCGGGCGCACAAGCAGCTTATAAGACCTTCCGTTGCTGTTGAGCTTGTTTTAATTAGGACTGTATACACTTTGAATGAGCTAATTGACTGCATTACACTTTTGCTGTCAGCAATTCATCATTCAGCTAGTTGGCAGGTCAATACTGAGCTATCTAACTTACTTTTGCAGACTTTCCATCCTGCCTATTTGCGCTTTGGTACACATTGAGAA